>JBBRER010000013.1:0-29212 GCA_038202745.1 Sphingomonadales bacterium | reverse complement strand
CAGACATGCCGCGTCAGTCCGAGCAGTATTCGGACTATTCGGGCGAGCAGGCGGGCGGTTACGAAGAGGATTACCGCACCCGCTTGAGCGAGCGCGGCGGTCGTCACGCCGACGATTTCGGCCGCGACCACGAGCGCGGCTTTCTCGCGCGCGCCGGCGATGAGGTCGCGAGCTGGTTCGGCGACGACGACGCCGCCCGCCGCCGCGAGATGGATCATCGCGGCCACGGCCCGGCCGACTACACCCGTTCGGACGAACGCATCCGCGAGGACGTCAACGACCGCCTGACCGACGATCCGCGGCTCGACGCGCGCCGCGTCACCGTCGCGGTGGCGGACGCCGAGGTTACGCTCAGCGGCGCGGTTGCCAGCCGCGAGGCGAAGCGCCGGGCCGAGGACTGCGTCGATCGCATCTCGGGCGTCAGGCACGTCCAGAACAACTTGCGCGTCGAAGACCGCGCCTATTCGAGCTACGACCAGAGCGGTTGGAGTAGCGGCAACGCGCGCAGCGACACCGGCGTCACCACCAGCGCGACCGCGAAGCACACGACCACCTCAGACAGCATCGACATCTGAATCGAAAAAGCGAGGTCTGGCGGGCTTCGCCACAAGCCCGCCGCCTTCGTCCGAAGCGCCAAGGAAAACCGTTTGTCCTGAGCTTGTCGAAGGGCTGTCTTTCGCTTCGGGCGTCTGGGCGTCAGGCAAGCAAGAAAGTGCAGTCCTTCGACAGGCTCAGGGCGAACGGATAAATATTAGGAGGTGCTTAGAGCCCGCCTCAGCCGATCCGGGGAAGTACGAACCGCGCGATCCCGTCGGCGACGCCGCCGTCCTCGTTGCTCGCGGCGACCGCGTCGGCGGCGGCCTGCACCGCGGCGCTCGCCTGGCCCATTGCGATCGACAGGCCCGCGCGCTCGAACATCGCGATGTCGTTGGCTTGGTCGCCGAGCGCTGCGACTTCGCTCAACGGCACGCTGAACGCGGCGGCGAGCGCGGCGATGCCTTCGCCCTTGTTGGCGGCGCGCGCGGTGACGTCGAGATAATACGTCTGCGAGCGCACCACGGTCGCCGCGTCCCCGGCCAGCGCTCGCGCCTCGGCCTCGACGCGGGCGAGCAGCGCCGGATCGTCGCTGACCGCCACCAGCTTGTCCGCCACGCCCGCCGCTGCGGCGAGGTCCGCCCCGACCACCGGCTCGAGCCCCGAGGAGATCCGCTCGCGCGGGGTGTGGAGGTCGTCGATCGCGCTCGTCAGCCAGCGTCCGCCCGCGAACACCCAGCGCGTGACTCCCGTCGCCTCGAACCGCGCGAGCAATTCGCGCGCCAACTCAGCGGGCACGCACTCCGCCGTGCGGATGGTGCCGTCGCCATCGAACAGTGTCCCCCCGTTGAACGCGGCGAACGGCCCCGTCAGCCCCAGCGCGCGCGCAATCGGCATGACCCCCGCGGGCGGCCGCGCCGAGATCAGCGACACCGCGACACCGCGCGCCACGAGATCGCGAATCGCCGCGACGTTGGCCTCGGGCAGCGACTTGTCGTGACGGACCAGCGTCCCGTCGATGTCGCAGACGACCAGGCGGATCGAAGTCGCGTTCAATGCGCCGCCTGCACGCCGCGCTCGAGCCCCGAGGCGGCGAGCTGCGCGTCGATCTGCGCGAGCAGCCGGTCGAGCCCGGCCTGGTCCTCGCTTTCGGCGCGCGCGACGAGCACGTCCTGGGTGTTCGAGGCGCGCAGCAGCCACCACCCGTCGGGGGTCGAAACGCGCACCCCGTCGGTGTCGTTGACGTCTGCGCCTTCGGCCGCGAGCCGCGCCTTGACCTCGTCCACCACCGCGAACTTGCGCGCCTCATCGACCTGGAAGCGCAGTTCCGGCGTGTTGACCAGCGGCGGCATTTCACCGCGCAATTGCGTCACCGATTTGCCCAGCCGGACGCTCGCGGCGATCAAGCGGATCGCGGCGTAAAGCGCATCGTCGAAGCCATAGTACTGGTGCGCGAAGAACACGTGCCCGCTCATCTCGCCCGCCAGCGGCGCATGAGTTTCCTTCATTTTGGATTTGATAAGGCTGTGTCCGGTTTTCCACATAAGCGGCTTGCCACCAAGCCTTGAGACTTTTTCGAACAAGGCGCGGCTGGCCTTCACATCCGCGATAATCGTGGACCCGGGCTCCTGGCGCAGGAGGTCTTCGGCAAAGATCATGAGCAACTGGTCGCCCCAGATCACCCGGCCCTCGCCGTCGACCGCGCCGATGCGGTCGCCGTCGCCGTCGAAAGCCACTCCGAAATCGAGGTTCTTGGCCGCGACCAACGCCTTGAGATCGGCAAGGTTCTTCTCCTCGGTAGGATCAGGATGATGGTTGGGAAACGTCCCGTCGACTTCGGTGAACAGCGTAAAATGCTCCCCCGGGAGCTTGGCGACGAGCGCCTCGAGCGCGGGGCCGGCGGCGCCGTTGCCCGCGTCCCAACCGATCCGAAAAGCGGCCAGCGCCTGACGGTCGATCCCCGCGAGCCCTTCGCCCAAGCGGTCGATATAAGCGTCCAGGATCGGGCGATCCTCGGTGCCGCCCTGGCCGCTGGTCCAGTCGCCCACGCCGGCAAGGCGGCCGATTTCCTGGATGTCGTCGCCGAAGAACGGCCGTCCCATAAATACCAGCTTGAAGCCGTTATAATTGGCGGGATTGTGGCTGCCAGTTATCTGAATGCCGCCCTGCACATCTTCCATTGAGGCTTCGGCGTAGTAGAGCATCGGGGTCGGCCCCATGCCGACGCGGACCACGTCGAGCCCGCACGCGGTGAGCCCTTCGACCAGCGCATGCTCGAGCATCGGCGAACTGGTCCGCCCATCGTATCCGACCGCGACTTTCCGGCCGCCCGCGCGGCTGAGCAGCGTGCCGAAGCCGCGCCCGATCGCGCGCGCATCGTCGGCGCCCAGCGTCTCCCCGATGATCCCCCTGATGTCGTATTCGCGAAGGACCGTCGGATCGAAGCGGTGCGTCATGGTTTCTCCAGTTGTTCGCGCGCGAGCCGCGCCAGCAGCACGTCGCGCGCATGGTTGGCGGCGTGGACCTGCTCGCTGGTTCCGCCCCGGTCGGGGTGGACCCGCGCGATCAGGCCGCGGTGCGCATCGAAAATCGCCTCGCGCGTCGCGCCGCGCCCGACCCCGAGCAAACCGCGCGCCTGCGCCTCGGCTTGAGAACGCTCCGAATCGCGCCACAGTTCCCACGGCCAGCGCCCGATCAGCGCGCGGCACGCAAGGCTGGCCAGAAGCGCGAGCAGGATCAGCTTGGCCATGAAGCTCAGGCGATCTCGGCCAGCGCCAGCTCGGGCTCGCGCGCCCCCGGCATCGGCAGATTGAGCGCGTGGAGCATCGCGCGCAGCTCCTGCCGCGCCACGAGGTGGCTGGTGCCGAGCTCGCCGAGATAGCCCTTGTCGAGCAGCGTCAGCCCGCTCGGGAACAGCTCGCGGTAGATCACGCGTTCGCTGAGGCCCGAGGCGATGCGGAAGCCGACCCGCTTCGACAGTTCGGTCAGTGCGGCGTCGAGCCGGCGCATGTTGCGCGCCTCGACATGCCCGCCGCGGTTGCGCACCACCACCCAGTCCATCTCGCGGCGCGCGCTGGGCGTGGTCGCCATCGCCCGGGCCTTGCGCGCTTCCCAGATCAGTTCGGCATAGAACGACAGCCGGCGCACCTTGAACGTCTCGGGATCGACCTGCCCGATCAGATCGAAATCGACGAAGCTGTCGTTCAATGGCGTGACGAGCGTATCGGCGCGGGTCGCGGCGTGGCGCGCGAAGGCGTCGTCGCGGCCGGGGGTGTCGAAGATCAGGAAGTCGGCGCGCTCGCCCATCTCGCCGGCAAGGTCTTCGAGCGCCGCGACGCTGTCGCCTTCGAACACCGCGAACTCTGCGCTCGGCAAGACAACGCCGCGGCGGCGCTGGGTCTCGGCGCGGTTCTCGAGATAGCGGTGGAGCGTGCGCTGGCGCGGATCGAGATCGATCGCGGCCACTTTGGCGCCCTGATAGGCGAGCCCGATCGCGACGTGGACCGCGGTGGTCGATTTGCCCGTGCCGCCTTTCTCGTTGGCGAAGACGATACGATGGGGGCCGTGAGGGGGTGGGCCGTGGGACAAAAGGGGGCTTGCTTTCGGGTCGGAGGATGCGTTTGACGGGGCCGCTGTAACGCAGGGGAAGGCGTCTGTGCAAACCATCGCCCTGATCGATCCACTACGGACGTGCGTCGCCGCCCTGCGCAAGGACGGCCCGCTGGCGCTGGTCCCGACGATGGGCGCGCTCCACGAAGGCCACCTGACGCTGGTGCGCGAGGCGAACGCGCGGTCGGCGCACGTCGCGGTCTCGGTCTTCGTCAACCCACGCCAGTTCGGCCCGGGCGAGGACTTGGATGCCTACCCGCGCCGGCTCGCGCGCGACACCGCGCTGCTCGAAGCCGAAGGGGTGAGCCTGCTGTGGGCGCCCGAGGCGGCGGCGATGTATCCCCCGGGCTACGCGACCAATGTCTCGGTCGATGGCGCAGGCGACGGCCTGTGCGGGGCAACGCGGCCCGGGCACTTCGATGGGGTGGCGACCGTGGTGTGCAAGCTGTTCAACCAGGTCCGCCCCGATCTCGCGCTGTTCGGCGAGAAGGACTGGCAGCAACTCGCGGTGATCCGCCGGATGGCGCGCGATCTCGATCTGACTCGGCCGAACGCCGATGCGATCGTCGGTGTGCCCACGATGCGCGAGGACGACGGGCTGGCGATGAGTTCGCGCAACGCGTACCTCGCGCCCGAGCAGCGCGCGCAGGCGGGGGCGCTGCCCGGCGCGATGACGGCAGCGGTCGCGGCGCTGCGGCGGGGAACGCCGGTGCCCGAGGTGCTGGCCGATTGCGCAGCGGCGATCCTTGCGGGCGGGTTCGCCAGCGTCGATTACGTCGAGTTGCGCGAGGCCGAGACGCTCCGGCCGGTGGCTATTCTGGGCGCGACGCCCGCCCGGCTGTTCGCGGCCGCGCGGATCGGCGGGACCCGGCTGATCGACAACATGGCGGTGGAGGATTGACGATGGACGATCTGGGCGAACGGCGAATCGCGATGGTGCGGCGGCACATGGCGCTGGAAATCACGCACGACTGGGATGCGGTAATCGCCACGTTCGAACATCCGCGCTACGAGCTGCATGGCCCGGGAACGGTGTTCGACGGCGAGGCGGAAGTTCGCCGCTATTTCCAACTTTCGCGCATCCCGTTTCCCGATCAGGCGAACGAATTGATCGCGATCGCCGCCGCGCCCGACACGGACACCGTGCTTCTCGAGTTCTGGTTGACCGGCACTCACTTGGGTCCGTTGCGCGTCGGCGAAACCGAGATCGCGCCCACCGGCCGGGCGTTCCGCGTGCGGATGGCGGCCAGTTTCGAATTCGCACCGGGCAGCGACAAGATCGTCTGCGAGCGGCCCTATTACGACCAGTCGGCGGTGCTCAAGGCGCTCGGGCTGGCGTGAGCTGGAGCGGGTAAGGGGAATCGAACCCCTCTAGCTAGCTTGGAAGGCTAGTGCATTACCACTATGCTATACCCGCGTGTCCGGCGGATTATGCCGCAGCCGCGCCGCGCGATCAATCGATCGCGGACGCCTCGCCGACATCGCCGCGTTTGAGCTGCGCCCAGACGTTGCGCTTGGCCATGTAGGCGAGGATCGTCGCGAACAGCAGGAAGCCGAGCACCGCAAGCCCCGTCTGGCGGCGCTTGTCGAGCTTGGGCTCGGCGGTCCACACGAGGAACGCCGAGACGTCCTGCGCCATCTGGTCAACGCTCGCGGTGGTGCCGTCCGAATACGTCACTTGTCCGTCGCCGGTCAGCGGCGGGGGCATCGCGATGTTGAGGTTGGAAAACCACGGATTGTAAAACAGGTTCTCGCCGGTCTTCGCCTCGGGATGCGCGGCGAGCACCGCGGGCGTCTGCGCACGGTAGCCGGTGAGGAGCGAATGGACGTAAGCCCCGCCGCCCTCGCGCGCCTTGGTGATCAGCGAGAGGTCGGGCGGGTGGCCCGCGCCGGCATAGACCACCGGCGGGAAGTGATCGGTCGGCAGGCCGGGACGGTCCTTGAACTCGCCGGTGATCGGATCGGCGGCGTTGACCGTGGCGTTCGAGGCGATCTTCTTGATCTCGTCCTCGTCGTACCCGAGCGCGGCGAGGTCGCGATAGGCGACGAGCTTGAGCGAGTGGCAGTTCGCGCAGACTTCCTGATAGACCTGGAAGCCGCGCTGGAGCTGGGCGTGGTCGAAATGCCCAAACACGCCGTCGCTGGCGAGCTTCAGCGGTCCCGGCTCGCGGTGCAATGCGCGCTCGGCGCTTTCCTTCACCGGATCGGTCGCCGCGCTGTAAGCGCCGCGCCCGAACGAGTAGAGCAGCGCCAATGCGAAGAACAGGCCGCCGAAGATGGACAGGATGCGGATCATGGGTTCGTCTCTCGTCCTAATTCACACGAACCGGCGCCGGCACGGCCCGGCCTGCGCCCAGCACCGCATGCTCGTCGTGGCCGAGCACCGCCTCGGTGATCGAGTACGGCAGCGGATCGGGCCGCTCGAGCGAGGCTACGATCGGCAGGATCACGAGGAAGTGGAGGAAGTAGTACGCGGTCGCGATCTGGCTGATCATCAGGTACGGCTCTTCGGCGTGGCTGCCGCCGCAATAGCCGAGCACCAGCACGTCGAGCACCAGAACCCAGAAGAATTTGCGGTAGAGCGGGCGGTAATGCCCCGAGCGCACCGGCGACTTGTCGAGCCAGGGGAGGATGAACCACAGCAGGATCGAGCTGAACATCGCCATCACGCCCATCAGCTTGGCCGGGATGAACAGGATGTCCTGGGTGAACGAACGGAGGATCGCGTAGAATGGCCAGAAATACCATTCGGGCACGATCAGCGCAGGCGTCTGCAGCGGATTGGCCGGGATGTAGTTGTCCGCATGGCCGAGCGCGTTGGGCATGAAGAACACGAACGCGGCGTAGACGATCAGGAACACCCCCAGCCCGAACCCGTCCTTGGCGGTGTAGTAGGGGTGGAACGGGATCGTGTCGCTCTCGCGCTTGACCTCGATCCCGGTGGGGTTGTTCGAGCCGTTGATGTGAAGCGCCCAGATGTGGAGGATGACCACGCCCGCGATCACGAACGGCAGCAGGAAGTGGAGCGAGAAGAAGCGGTTGAGCGCGGCGTTGTCGGGGGCGTAACCGCCGAGCAGCCAATGCTGGATCGGCTCGCCGACCACGGGGATTGCGCCGAACAGCCCGGTAATGACTTGCGCGCCCCAGAAGCTCATCTGCCCCCACGGCAGCACGTAGCCGAGGAAGCCGGTGGCCATCAGCAGCAGGAAGATGACCACGCCCAAGAGCCACACCATCTCGCGCGGGGCTTTGTACGATCCGTAGAACAGCCCGCGGAAGATGTGCATGTAGATGACGACGAAGAACGCCGACGCCCCATTGGCGTGGGCATAGCGCATCAGCCAGCCCCAGTTGACGTCGCGCATGATGTGCTCGACCGAATTGAACGCGATCGCCTGGTTGGCGGCGTAGTGCATCGCCAGGATCACGCCGGTGACGATCTGCAGCACGAGGCAGAAGCCCGCGAGCACACCGAAATTCCACATGTAGGAAAGGTTGCGCGGCACCGGATAGCCCGCGCCGATCGCGCCGTGGAGCAGGCGCGGCAGCGGCAGCTTTTCGTCGAGCCACTGCATCAGCGGCGCGCGCGGGGTGTAATCCTGGGCCCAGGGAAAGCTCATCGGTGTGACCTCAGCCGATCTTGACGACGGTGTCGGAGGAGAAGGCGTAGACCGGAACCTCGAGGTTCTTCGGCGCGGGGCCTTTGCGGATGCGCGCCGCGGTATCGTATTGCGAACCGTGGCAGGGGCAGAAATAGCCGCCGAACTCGCCGCGGTTCTCGCCCTCGCCCGCGCCCAGCGGGACGCAGCCGAGATGGGTGCAGACCCCCATCGTGATCAGCCAGTTGGTCTTGCCCGGCTTGGTCCGCTCGGCCAGCGTTTGTGGATCGCGCAGACTGCCGATATCGACTTTCTCGGCCGCGGCGATCTCGGCCGGGGTCAGGTTGCGGATGAACACCGGCTGCTTGCGGAAGATTGCCTTGATCGCCTGGCCCGGCTGGATCGCGGCGATATCGACTTCGACCGAGCTTTCGGCGAGCACGTCGGCCGACGGGTTCATCTGGCTGATCAGCGGCACCAGAGTCGCCACCCCGCCGATAGCCGCGGCACTGACCGCGGCGATATTGATGAAATCGCGCCGCCGCACTCCGGGCTCGAGCGCCGGATCGGCTGCGGGGATGACCACTTCGTCTGCCATGTAAGAACCCGTATCCTGCTTCGCGCGAAATACCCGGCGGCGGTTGCGCCGCATGCCCCGAACGGCCCCCGAAAGGGGCCGGTTTGGCGCGCTGATAGACGCGAAGCGCGGCCCTGCCAACCGCGATTTTTCCCCGCCCGGCCCGTTCGCCGCGGGGGGCTTTTCAGGCGAGCGCGATCAGCGAAAACTGCCGCCCATAGCTCGCCTCGCCGCGGTGGGTGGCGCGGCGGTAGGAGAAGAACCGCGACGGATCGGCATACGTGTCGAGCGCCAGTGCCCCGACCGCGCCGCAACCCGCCGCGCTCAGCCGCGCGGCGACGTAGCCGGCGAGATCGAACTGGACATGGCCGGCCCGGCCCGACGCAAAGAACCGCGCGTTCGCGGCGCCCTCGGCAAAGAACCGCTCCGCGAAGGCATCGTCGACCTCGTAGTTCGCCTGCGCGATGCACGGGCCGATGACCGCGGCGATCGCCTCGCGCCGCGCGCCTAGCGCTTCCATCGCGGCGAGCGCCGCGTCGGTCACTCCGCCGAGCGCGCCTTTCCACCCGGCGTGCGCCGCGCCGATCACGCCTGCTTCGCGGTCGGCGAGCAGCACCGGCGCGCAATCGGCGGTGACAATCCCGAGCACTACGCCGGGCCGGTCGGTAACCAGCGCGTCGGCGTGCGGGCGGCCATCGTCGGCCCAAGGCTCGCGCACGGTCACGCAATCGGCCGAGTGGACCTGATAGACCGTCGCGAGGCGTCCGCCGGGCAGCACCGCCGCGACGGCGCGGGCACGGTTTTCAGCAACCGCCGCAGGATCGTCGCCAGCGCCCAGCCCGACGTTGAGCCCGGCGGCGACGCCGGTCGAGGCTCCCCCGCGCCGCCCGAGAAAGCCGTGGGGGATGCCGGGAAGCAAAGGTGAGCGGATGACTTCGACAGTCACAAATCCTCCCCGGCACGGGGAGGGGGACCATCCGCAGGATGGTGGAGGGGGCGCGCGGGCTGGCGCAGCGCGAGCCGATAACCCCCACCACCACCGCCTGCGGCGGCGGTCCCCCTCCCCGTGCCGGGGAGGATGCGAGAACGCCTATCCAAGGCTCTTGGTGACCTGCTCGTAAGTGTCGCGCGAAAGGTTCGCCGTTGCCGCGACCCGTTCGAGCTCGGCACGCATCAGCGCGGCGCGGTGCTGCTCGATCCGCCGCCAGCGCCCGAGCGGCGGCACGAAGCGCGCCGCGGTCTGCGGGTTGAGCGGATCGAGCGCGAGGATCAGATCGGCGATCGTCCGGTAGCCAGCACCGCTCGCGTCGTGGAACGCGCCGGCGTTAACCGCCATCGCCATGTACAGCGCGCGCACCCGGTTGGGATTGGCCATCGTGAAGTCGGGATGGTGCGCCAGCGCCTCGACTTGCGCGAGCACCTGCGGGTGGAGCGAGCCCGCCTGGAGCGAGAACCACTTGTCGATCACCAGCGCGTTGTCCGCAAAGCGCGCGTGGAAGTCCGCCAGCGCGGACTCGCGCGCGGGGGTGTCGAGCCCGGCGAGGACCATCAGCGCGCCCTGGCGATCGGTCATGTTGTCGGCGGCGTCGTACTGCGCCTTGGCGCGGCGCGCGGCTTGCCCGGGCGCACCCGCGGCGAGATAGACCAGCGCCTGGGTCTTGACCTTGCGCGCGCCGCGCGCGGCGGCGTCGAGCGAGTACGGCACCGCGCAGGCGCGGTCGTGGAGCGCGGTGAACTCGGCTTGAAGCGTTCCGCCGAGAAACGCCTTGAGGCTCTCGCGCTCGCGCCGGATCGCGGAGGGATCGGCGACGAGCAACTGCTCGGCAAGGTAAGCTTCGCCCGGGAGGATAAGCAGCTCGCCGCGCATCAGGTCGTCGAGCGCGGAATCGGCGAGCACGCTGGCGATGGCCTCGCGGATCGCTTCGCGCCCCGAAGCGCGCGCCGCGTCTTCGAGTTCGCCGGTGACCGCGCCGACCAGATGCCTGACCACGAGCTGCTGGAGCGCCTCGTAGCGCGCGAACGGATCGTCGTCGTGCGCGGCGAGGAACACCAGGTCGGTATCGGCGACTTCGGCATCGATCGCGACCGGCGCGGAAAAGCCCCGGTTGAGCGAGAGGACAGGGCGCTGCGCGAACCCGGAAAAGCTGAACTCGGCTTGAGGTTCGTTCAAGGTAACAAGTTGTTCACCATGGTGTTTCCCGGTTTCCCGATCGAACAGCGCGAGCTTCAAGGGAATCGGAACGGGCGCCTTGTCGGGTTGGCCCGGGGTCGGCGGTATGCTCTGGCTCAGCGACAGCGTCGCGGTATCGCCGGCGTGGCTCAGCCGCGCCTCGACTTTCGGCGTCCCCGCCTGCTCGTACCAACGGCGGAACTGCATCAGATCGAGCCCCGCGCCGTCCTCGATCGCCTTGATGAAATCCTCGCAGGTCGCCGCCTCGCCGTCGTGGCGATCGAAGTAGAGATCGGTGCCGGCGCGGAACCGCTCCGCGCCCGCCATCGTGCGCATCATGCGGATTACTTCGGCGCCCTTGTTGTAGACGGTCGCGGTGTAGAAGTTGGAGATCTCCTGATAGCTGTCGGGGCGGATCGGGTGCGCGAGCGGCCCCGAATCCTCTGGGAACTGGGCGGCGCGCAGCACGCGCACGTCCTCGATCCGCTTGACCGCGGCGCTGCCCATGTCCTGGCTGAACAGCTGGTCGCGCAGCACGGTCAAGCCTTCCTTGAGGCTCAGCTGGAACCAGTCGCGGCAGGTCACGCGGTTGCCCGACCAGTTGTGGAAGTACTCGTGCGCAACGACGCCTTCGATCCCGTCGTAATCGCCGTCGGTCGCGGTCTCGGGGTCAGCGAGAACGTAGCGGGTGTTGAAGACGTTGAGCCCCTTGTTCTCCATCGCCCCCATGTTGAAATCGGCGACCGCGACGATGTTGAACAAGTCGAGATCGTACTCGCGCCCGAACGTCTCCTCGTCCCACTTCATCGCGGCCTTGAGCGCCGCCATGGCATGATGAGTGCGCTCTTGGTCCCCTTCACGCACCCAGATATTGAGCGCGACCTTGCGCCCCGACATCGTCGTAAAACTGTCCGAGTTAGCGACCAGGTCACCCGCGACCAGCGCGAACAGATAGCTCGGCTTGGGCCAGGGATCGTGCCACTCGGCCCAGTGCGCGCCGCCCTCGCCCGTCCCGCTCGCGGTGCAGTTGCCGTTGGCGAGCAGGATCGGGAACAGCGCCTTGTCGCCGCTCATCCGCACGCGGTAGGTCGAAAGCACGTCGGGGCGGTCGGGGAAGAACGCGATGCGGCGAAAGCCCTCGGCCTCGCACTGGGTGCAGAGCATTGCGTTCGAGGCGTAAAGCCCCATCAGCTTGCTGTTGGCGGCGGGATTGAGCGCGGTTTCGACCGTCACTTCATGCGCGTCGCCGGCAAGCTCGATCACTAGATCGGACCCGTCCATCCGCCAGTCGTTGATCGCCACCCCATCGACCCGCACTTCGCGCGCGGCGAGCCCGTCGCCATTGAGCTGCAATGGGGCTCCGGACGCATTGCGCGTTACCTTGAGCGTCGCGACGACCGTGGTCGCGTCGAGCCCGAGCGCGAAGTCGAGCGCAGTTTCGGGAACGAGCCAGTCGGGCGGGCGGTAATCGAGCCGGGCGATCACCGCGGGCGCCTTGGGCGGGACCGCAGCATCGGCGGTTTCGGGGTCGGTGACGGGGGCGGAAGGGCGGCTGGCGATGTCCATCGCGCCTCTCTAGGCCGAGCGCCGTCCGCGCCAAGGAAAACTTGCGCTTGCCGCAGGGGCGCGCGCCCGGCTAGCCAACGCGAAACGGGGGAGGAATGAAATGGGCCGCAAACTTTTGGGAGCGCTCGCGCTCGCCGCACTCGCCGCGCCGACGCTGGCGCACGCCGCCGCGTTCGATGTCGAAACCGCGACGCGCGCATATCTGAGCACGCTTCAAGGCGCGGCGCGCGCCAAGTCCGACGCTTACTTCGAGGGCGGCTACTGGCTGACGCTATGGGGCGCGCTGGTCTCGATCCTCGCCGATGGGCTGCTGCTGCGCTTCCGACTGTCCGCCAAGTTTCGCGACTGGGCGGGCGGGGTGTTCAAGCGCGCGTTCCCCCTCACCTGGCTGACCGCGGTGTTCTACACGCTGTGGGGTTTCGTGGTGACGCTGCCGTGGTCGATTTACACCGGGTTCGTGCGCGAGGGGCAGTACGGGCTGATGAACCAGACGTTCGCGGCGTGGGCGATCGACGCGCTCAAGGGGCTGGGAATCGCGCTGGTGGTCGGACCCCTGCTGGTCGCGGTGCTTTACGCGGTGATCCGGCGCTTCCCGCGCAATTGGTGGCTGCTCGGGACCGGGGTGGTCGCGGCGTTCACGCTGTTCGGCGCGATGATCGCGCCGGTTTACATAATGCCGCTGTTCAACAAGTACACCGAGCTCGCGCCCGGCCCGGTTCGGATGCGCATCGTCGCGATGGCCGCGGCCAATCATATCCCCGCCGAGCATATCTACGTTTCCGATGCCTCGCGCCAGTCGAAGCGGATCTCGGCCAACGTCTCGGGGCTCGGCCCGACGATCCGCATCACGCTCAACGATAACCTTTTGAACCGCACCAGCCTGCCCGAAACCGCAGCGGTGATGGGGCACGAGATGGGGCATTACGTGCTCGGCCACGGCCTGCGCAACACCGCGCTGATCACGCTGCTGTTCGGGGTGATGCTGCTGATCGCCTCGCGGCTCGTGCCCGTATTGGTCGCGCGCTACGGGGAACGCTGGGGCGTGCGCGGGGTCGGCGATCCGGCATCGATGCCCGTCTTTGGGATCGTTCTGGCGGCGCTCGGGCTGATTGCTACGCCCTTGCAGAATACGATCGTGCGCACCGCCGAAAGCCAGGCCGACGTCTTCGGGCTCAATGCCGCGCACGAGCCCGACGGGTTCGCGCTGACCGCGATGAAGCTCTCCGAATACCGCAAGATCGAGCCCGGTCCGCTCGAGGAAGCGCTGTTCTTCGACCATCCCTCGGGCGCGACGCGGGTGCGGATGTCGATGCAGTGGAAGAAGGACCACGTGCCCGCCGCGCAGATGGTCGTGCCCGCGCCGCTGCCGCAGGACAAGTGACGCAGCGGCTTTTCGTCTTCGGGCTCGGTTATAGCGCCTCGCGCGTTGCCGACGCGCTGACCGCGCGAGGATGGGAAGTCGTCTCGACCGGGAGCACGGGCACGCTGGCGTTCGACGACGAGGGCCAGGTGCGGCTGGCGCTGGCCGATAGCGCGCACGTTCTTTCCTCGGTGCCGCCCGACGGCGCGGGCGGTGATCCGGTGCTCGAGCGATACGGTTCGGCGCTGGCGGGCAAGTGGCTCGGGTATCTCTCCTCGACCGGGGTTTATGGCGACACCGGCGGCGCGTGGGTCGATGAAAGCGCGAGCGTCGGAGGCGGCCGCCGCTCCCCGCGCGCCGAGGCCGACGCCGCGTGGCTGGCGCACGGCGCGCGGGTGCTCCGTCTGCCCGGCATCTACGGCCCCGCTCGCAGCGCGCTCGACCGCGTGCGCGAGGGCCGCGCTACCCGCATCGACTTGTCCGGCCAGGTTTTCAGCCGCGTCCATGTCGACGATATCGTCGGCGGCGCGATTGCCGCGCTCGACGCGCCGCCGGGCGCCTACAACCTCGCCGACGACGAGCCCGCGAGCCACAACGCGGTGATCGAGGAAGCCTGCCGCCTGCTGGCATGCGAACCGCCGCCGCTGCAATCGCTGGATGACGCCGCGCTCAGCCCGGCAGCGCGCGGCTTCTACGCGGAGAACCGCCGCGTCGCGAACGGCAAGGCCTGGCGCGTGCTAGGATGGTCGCCGCGCTACCCGACTTATCGCGAAGGGCTAGCCAGCCTACGCTAAATCCTCTCCATCGACTTGCGATGGGGAGGGGGACCATCCGCAGGATGGTGGAGGGGTATCGCGCGCGCCTGCCCCTCCATCAGCGGCTTCGCCGCCGCCACCTACCCATCGCAAGTCGATGGGGAGGACTGTTCAGGAGCGCTTGCTCCGCGATAGCGCGATCAGCAGCCCGGCCATCGCCAGCATCGCGCCGGCGACCGCGAGCACCGTCCAGTGGTAGCCCTCGAACAGCGTCGACAGCGCCATCGCCACCACCGGCACCGCGACCCCATTGTACGCCGCCTTGCCCGGCCCCCAGTCGCGAATCAGCGCGAAGTAGATCGGGAACGTGACCACCGAGCCGACGATCGCCAGGTAGGCGATCCCCGCGAGGTACGCGGGGCGCGGATCGAGCACCGGCGCGCCGCTCGTCGCCCAGGCGAACGCTGCATCGGCGAGCGTGCCGAAAGTCATCGCCCATGCGATCGTCGGGACGATCGGGTTTTCGCGGGCGCGCGATGTTGCCAGCAGGACATTTGCGGTCGAGGCGCAGAGGATGCCGCAGACGGTCAGCACGATCCCCAGCGGCACCCCGCTGCCCGGCGGCGCGACGCGGTATTCGTGGAGCAGCAGCAGCGCGATTCCGCCAAGCGCGACCGCGCTTCCGGCGAGGAACCGCTTGCCCACCTCCGTGCCGACGAACACCCGTCCGAACAGCGCGTTGGGCACGAGCAGCAGCGCGAACAGCACCGCGACCAGTCCCGAGGTCAGGTAATGCTCGGCGCGGTAGACGAACTGGAAGTTGCCCGCGAACTGGAACACCCCGACAAGCGCCGCGAACGCCAGCGCGCGCGGCGGGAGCGCGAGCTTCTCGCGCCGGATCGCGGCGAGCGCGAACATCCCCAGCCCCGCGACCAGGAAGCGCCAGGTCACCGTCCACGCCGGCGGCACCGCGGCGATCTGGTCCTTGATGACGAGCCAGGTCGAACCCCAGATCAGCGCGACGAGCGTGAACGCGGCGATGCTGCGCACCCCGCCTTTGGGTCCGTTCATAACGCCGCGATGGCCGTGGCCAGCAGCGCGACGTGCGCCGGATCGGCGTTCCACGAGGTGACCAGCCGCGCGGCGTCCGCGCCCCAGTCGTAGAACCCGAAGCCGCCTGCGCGCAGCGCCTCGCGCTCGGCGGGCGAGACGCGCAGGAAAACTTCGTTGGCCTCGACCGGGTGGAGCAAGCGGTCTTTCGCCGCGCTTCCCAGCTCGGCCGCGGCAGCGTTGGCCGCGCGCGCGTTGGCGAGCCACAAGTCGCCACCCAGCAGCGCGAGGATCTGCGCGGCGAGGAAGCGGCCTTTCGACTGCAAGTGCCCGGCGCGCTTGCGCCGATAGCGCGCGACCCCCGCCAGTTCCCCGTCGAAGAACACCAGCGCCTCGGCCCCGAGCCCGCCGTTCTTGACGCAGCCGAAGCTCAGCGCATCAATTTGCCCGCAGGCTGCAACCGGGCTGCAACCCAAGTACGCCACCGCATTGGCGAACCGCGCGCCGTCGACATGAACCTTGAGGTTTCGCCCCCGCGCGAACGCGACCAGCGCCGCAATTTCTTGCGCCAAATAGCACCGCCCATACTCGCTCGCCTGCGTCAGCGAGAGCGCGTGCGGCTGGACTTGATGAACGTCGTCGCGGATCGGATCGATCACCGCCGCGATCGTCTCGGGCGTCAGCTTGGCGCCCTCGCCCTCTGCCAGCAGCAGCTTGGCACCGTGGGTGTAGAACGCGGGCGCGCCGCACTCGTCGACCTCGATATGCGCCTCGCGGTGGCAGACGACGCCGCCGTGCGGAGGAACCAGCGTCGCCAGCGCGAGGCAGTTGGCGGCGGTCCCGGTGGCGACCCAGAGCACCGCGCAAGGCCGCCCGAACAGCGCCGAAAACCGCTCGTCGAGCGCTTGCGACAGCGGATCGTTGTCGTACGGCGCGTCCGCCGCGTCGGCAGCCTCCATCGCGCGCCACACGGCGGGATGGACGGCGGCGGCATTGTCGGAAAGGAACTGCATGGTCGCCCGGCGCATTGCGTGAGGAGCACCCTACCGTCAAGGAAACAGCATGGACGTCACCATCACTCGCCACGATCAGGGCGGCGCGGGCGAGTATCACGCCGAGGTCGAAGGCAGCGAGGACATCGGGCGGCTGACCTGGGTCATGCGCGGCGATGCCGGGGGAGATGTCCGCGTCGCCGAGCACACGCTGGTTCCGCCCGCGATCGGCGGACGCGGGGTCGCCGCGCGGCTGGTCGAAGCGCTGGTCGCCGATGCGCGCAACCAGGGCTTCCGCGTCGATCCGGCGTGCAGCTACGTCGAGGCCGCGTTCCGCCGCCATCCCGAGTGGGCCGATCTGCGCTCCTGAGCCCGCGCGGAAAGACGAAATTAACCGGCATTCGGCAACGCGCGTTAACGACGTCGGGCCTAAACCCCGCACGGGTCGCGTCAACCGGGTGCCGAACCGATGCGTTATGTCCTTTACGCCTTTTCCGCGGTGCTCGTCATCGCGATGTGGCTTAACCTCACGAGCGACGGCAAGAACGCCAAGCGCCACTGGTTCACGGACCACAGCCAGCAGTACGCCGGCGACAACTGACGCCGCTCAACCGTCGCGCAGCTCGATCCACACTGGGGCGTGATCGCTGGTCTTGTCCCACCCGCGCGCGAAGCGATCGACTCCGGCCGACTTCAGCCGCGGCGCGAGCGAGGGGCTGAGCAGCGCGTGATCGATCCGCAGTCCCGAATCGCGCTCGAACGCGCCGCGCCAGTATTTCCAGAAGGTGTAAATCCGCTCGTCCGGGTGGAGTTCGCGCAGTGCGTCGGTCCAGCCTTGTCCGACCAG
Organism: Sphingomonadales bacterium; assembly: GCA_038202745.1. Classification (GTDB taxonomy): domain Bacteria; phylum Pseudomonadota; class Alphaproteobacteria; order Sphingomonadales; family Sphingomonadaceae; genus Novosphingobium. The sequence continues at coordinate 12,153 of JBBRER010000013.1, read as the reverse complement.
CCGCGCGTAAGCCTCACGCACTTCGGGGGCGAACAGCGCATCTTCGCGCCAGCGCTCGGGGGCGTAAACGTCGAGGTCGGTCGGCATGACGTTGAAATCGCCGATCAGCGCGGCGGGCACGCCTTGTTCGAGCAAGTCGGCGGCGTGGGCGTGGAGCCGCGCGAACCATTCCATCTTGTAATCGAACTTGGGGCCGGGGCGCGGATTGCCGTTGGGCAAATACAGGCACCCGACGAGCACACCGCCGACCGCCGCCTCGAGATAGCGGCTGTGCGAATCCCCCGCGCCGCCGGGGAGGCCGCGCCGCGTCTCGACGGGCGATCCGATGCGGCTGAGGATCGCGACCCCGTTCCAGCTTTTCTGCCCATGCCAGACCGCGGCATACCCTGCATCGCGCAGCGCGCTTTCGGGGAACCGCTCATCGGAGCATTTGAGTTCCTGCAGGCAAGCCACGTCGGGCGCGCTTTGCGCCAGCCAGCGCAGCAGCACCGGCAACCGCCCGTTGATCCCGTTAACGTTGTAAGTCGCAAGCTTCACGCCAGGCACAACGCGCAACTCGGCGCGGGGCTGCGTGGGCGGATTTTACATCCGCCTCACGGCGGAGGCAAACGAATGGTGCTGCCGGTGAGGATTGAACTCACGACCTCAGCCTTACCAAGGATGCGCTCTACCACTGAGCTACGGCAGCATGGCCATTCGGGCCGGTGCGAGGAGCGCCGCCGCAGTCTTCATGCGCGGCCCCTCGGCAGGCGCGCGCTTTGGCTTTGGCCCCCGCCTTTGTCAAGCAAGCCTTGAGCGGCGCGCGGCGCGCTGGCAGACGCTTGCGCGCGATGCCCCAAGGTCCACCCGAACCGACGCGCGAGGAGCGCCTCGCCGCCAAGCTGCGCGAGAATTTGCGGCGCAGGAAAGCGCAAGCCCGCGACCTTGAAACGCCCCCCACGCCGCTTCCCAAAGCCCCGGAGGACCGCTAGGGGCACGCCTTGTTGCAAGAGGGGGTCGAAGGTGCCGCGTCTGATCCTCGTTCGCCACGGGCAGAGCCGGTGGAACCTGGAAAACCGCTTCACCGGGTGGTGGGACGTCGACCTGACCGAGCAGGGCGAGGACGAAGCGCGCGCCGCGGGGCGTCTGCTCGCCGCCAAGACGATGCTCCCCGGCGTCGCCTTCACCTCGCTCCAGACCCGCGCGATCCGCACGCTGCACTTGGCGCTCGAAGCGTGCGAGCGGCTGTGGATTCCCGAGACCAAGGACTGGCGGCTCAACGAGCGCCATTACGGCGCCCTGACCGGGCTCGACAAAGCCGAGACCGCGCACCTGCACGGCGCGGACCAGGTCAAGGTCTGGCGGCGCAGCTTCGACACCCCGCCCCCGCCGCTCGCAGTGGGTTCTGAGTTCGATCTGGCGGACGACCCGCGTTACGCCGGGGTTCCGGTGCCCGCTACCGAGAGCCTCAAGGACACGATTGCGCGCGTCCTGCCCTATTACGAAAGTGCAATCGCGCCGGTGCTGCGTGCGGGCGAAACGGTGCTGATCTCCGCGCACGGCAACAGCTTGCGCGCGCTGGTCAAGCACTTGTCGGGCATCTCCGACGACGAAATCACCGGGCTCGAAATTCCGACCGGGCAACCAATCGTGTACGATCTCGACGAGGCGCTGAACGCTTCGGAGCGCTACTATCTCGCGGACGGTAAATGACCGCCCCCGTCGCAATCGTGATGGGCAGCCAGTCGGACTGGGCGACGATGAAATGCGCCGCCGATGCGCTCGATGCGCTCGGCGTCGCGCACGAGGCGCGGATCGTTTCGGCGCACCGCACCCCGGCGCGGCTGGTGAAGTTCGCGGCTGGCGCGGCGGACGAGGGCTTCAAGGTGATCGTTGCGGGCGCGGGCGGGGCCGCGCATCTGCCCGGGATGATCGCGAGCATGACGCATTTGCCCGTGCTCGGGGTGCCGGTCGTCTCCAAAGCGCTGTCGGGGCAGGACAGCCTGCTATCGATCGTCCAGATGCCCGCAGGCGTGCCCGTCGGCACGCTGGCGATCGGCGAGGCCGGGGCGACCAACGCCGGGCTGCTCGCCGCCTCGATCCTCGCATTGGGCGATCCGGAGCTTGCGACGCGGATCAAAGCCTGGCGCGCCGCACAGACCGAGAGCGTCGCGGAGCGGCCGAGTTGAGGTGTTGATCCCCCCCGGCGAAACCATCGGGATTCTGGGGGGCGGGCAGCTCGGGCGGATGCTGGGAATTGCCGCGGCGCAATTGGGCTATCGCTGCCACGTTTACGCGCCCGAGCGCAATTCGATCGCCGCCGAAGTCTGCGCCGCGTTCACGTGCGCTCCCTGGGACGACACCGCCGCGCTCGGCGCATTCGCCGCCGATTGCGCGGTGGTGACTTACGAGTTCGAGAACGTGCCCGTCCCCGCGCCCGAAACGTTCGGCGGGGTGCCGCTGGTGCCGCATCCTCGCGCGCTCGAAATCGCGCAGGACCGCCTCACCGAAAAGCGCTTCGCCGAAAGCCTCGGCGGGCGCGCGGCAGCGTTCGCGCCGGTCGATACCGCCGACGACCTCGACCGCGCGCTCGCCCAAATCGGCACCCCCGGCATCCTCAAGACCCGCCGCGACGGCTACGACGGCAAAGGCCAGTGGCGGATCGCTTCCGAGCACGACGCCGCGGGCGTGGCGCTGACCGGGCAGCCGCTGATCTACGAGGCGTTCGTCGAGTTCGCCTGCGAGTTCTCGGTGATCCTGTGCCGCGGAGCGGACAGCGGAATCGCGTTCTGGGACAGCGCCGAGAATGTCCACCACGGCGGCATCCTCGCCCGCTCGACCGTCCCCGCGCGCGCCCTCGTCCAGCGCCAGATCGCCGAGGCGCGAGGGCTCGCCGGACGCATCGCCGATGCGCTGGGTTATGTCGGGGTGCTCACGGTCGAATTCTTCGCCACCGAGGACGGCCCGGTGTTCAACGAGATGGCCCCGCGCGTCCACAATTCGGGGCACTGGACGATCGAAGGCGCGGTCACTTCGCAGTTCGAAAACCACGTCCGCGCGATCTGCGGATTGCCGCTCGGCTCGACCGCGCTTTCGGCTCAAGCCGTCGAGATGCGCAACGTCATCGGCGACGCCGCCGAAGACTGGCCCGCGCTGCTGGGCGATCCCGCCAACCACCTCCACCTTTACGGCAAGGCCGCGGTGCGCCCCGGCCGCAAGATGGGCCACGTCACGCGGCTCACCTTATGAGAAGCGAGGTGTTCCTCGTCGCCGCGGTCGGTGACAACGGCGTGATCGGCGAGGGCGGTGCGCTGCCGTGGCACATCGGCGCGGACTTGCGCCGGTTCAAGGCGCTGACCACCGGGCGGCCGATGGTGATGGGGCGCAAGACCTTCGAATCACTTCCCGGGCTGCTCCCCGGGCGCCGCCATATCGTGCTCACCCGCAACGCCGACTGGTCCGAGGACGGCACCGAAGTCGTCGGGTCGCCCGCCGAGGCTTTGCGCCGCGCCAACGCCCCGCAGGTCGCCATCGTCGGCGGCGGGGAGATTTACGCGCTGTTCCTCCATCGCGCCGACCGGATCGAGCTGACCGAGGTTCACGCCAGCCCGCGAGGCGATACGCGCTTCCCCGCCTTTGCTCGCGACCAGTGGCGCGAGACTTTCCGCGAGCATCACGCCGCGGAGGGCAAAGCCCCGGCGTTTGACTGGATCACGCTGCTCCGCAAAGAAGGCGCTGAAGGGGCACGGTGATGCGCAAGTGGGGGTGGATCGCGCTGGCGGTGATTGTCATCGCGGCAATCGGCTTTTTCGGCGTCGCGCCGGGGCGGATCGAGGCGGGGATGAACCGCATCGACGGCAAGCCGCTGATCCCGGTCTCGCCGCAAGCGATCGCGCTCCACAAGACGCTCCAGATCGTCGATCTCCATTCGGACACGCTGATGTGGAACCGCGACTTGCTAGCGAAAGGCAGTCGCGGGCACGAGGACTTGCCGCGGCTGCAGGCGGGCAATATCGCGCTCCAGGTTTTCTCGAGCGTGACCAAGACCCCGCGCGGGCAGAACTACGACGCCAACGGCGGCGACACCGATAACATCACCCCGCTGGTGATCGCGCAGCTCGAGCCGGTGCGGACGTGGGGCTCGTTGCTCGAGCGCTCGCTGTTTCACGCGCAGAAGCTGGATCGCGCGGTGGCGGGATCGGGCGGCGCGCTCGCCAAAGTGACCGATGACGCCTCGCTCGCCGCGCTGCTCGGGGCGCGGAGCGGCGTTAAGCGCCCGGTCGGCGCAATGCTCAGCATCGAGGGCTTGCAGGACCTCGAAGGCAAGGCCGCGAACCTCGACCGGGTTTACGCCGCGGGGTTCCGCATGGCCTCGCTCACCCATTTCTACGACAACCAGCTCGCCGGATCGATGCACGGGCTGAAAAAGGGCGGGCTGACCCCGTTCGGGCGCGAGATCGTCCGCGCGATGGAAGCCAAAGGGATGATCGTCGATATCGCGCATTGCAGCCACGCCTGTGTCGCCGACGTGCTGGCGATGGCCAGGCGGCCGCTGGTGTCGAGCCACGGCGGGGTCCAGGCGACGTGCAAGGTCAATCGCAACCTCACTGACGATGAGATCAAGGGCGTCGCGCGCACCGGCGGGGTGATCGGGATCGGCTACTGGGACGGCGCCGTGTGCTCGACCGACCCGCGCGCCACCGCGCGCGCGATCAGGCATGTCCGCGATCTGGTCGGCATCCAGTACGTCGCGCTCGGCAGCGATTACGACGGCGCGACCACGGTGCGGTTCGATACCTCGCAGCTCGTCCAGGTGACGCAAGCGCTGCTCGACGAAGGCTTCACGCCGGACCAAATCCGCGCGGTGATGGGCGGCAATGCGCTGCGGGTGATTGGCGCGGGGATCGTGCCGCAGTGATCCCAAGGCTGGACCACCGCGAGCCGATCCCCGCCCATTTGCGCGGCGCGATTCTTGCGCTGGGCAACTTCGACGGGTTCCACCTCGGGCATCAGGCGGTGGTCGGCGAGGCGGTGCGCTGGGCGCGCGCGGAACACCGCCCGGCTATCGTCGCAACGTTCGATCCGCACCCCGCGCGGCTGTTCCAGCCCGACGCACCGCCGTTCCGGCTGACCACGCTCGATCAGCGGCAGGAGCTGTTCGAGGCGGCGGGCGCGGCGGCGATGCTCGTCTTCCACTTCGACCGCGAACTGGCCTCGACCAGCGCGGAAGACTTCGTCGGCGCGCTGCTCGGTCAGCGGCTCGGCGCGGGCGGCCTCGTCACCGGCGAGGACTTCACGTTCGGAAAAGGGCGCGCGGGCAATGTCGGCGTGCTCGCCGAACTGGGCGCGCAGGCGGGGATCGCCGCTCGCACCGTGGGGCCGGTGGCGGCAGGGGGCGAGATCGTCTCGTCGAGCCGCATCCGCGGGGCGCTGCAGGCGGGCGATTCCGAGACCGCGGCGCGGCTGCTCACCCGGCCCTTCGCGATTCGCGGGACGGTCGAGCACGGCGACAAGCGCGGGCGGGCCATCGGCTATCCCACCGCCAACATCGCGCTCGGCGCCTACTTGCGCCCGCGCTACGGGATTTACGCGGTAACCGGGCGACTGCCGGACGGAACGCTGCTCATGGGCGCGGCCAACCTCGGCGTGCGTCCCACGTTCGAGCCCCCGCGCGAGCTGCTCGAGCCGTTCTTCTTCGACTGGTCGGGCGATCTTTACGGGCAGGAGATCGAAGTCGCGTTCCATCACTTCCTCCGCCCCGAAGCCAAGTTCGACACGCTCGACGCGCTGACCGCGCAAATGGCGCAGGATTGCGAGGCGGCTAGGAAGCTCCTAAGCGCCGCCGCACGATGAGCGAGCCCAAATCCGACCAGCGCGATTACCGAGACACCGTCTTCCTCCCGAAGACCGATTTCCCGATGAAGGCCGGGCTCCCCGCCAAGGAGCCCGCTATCCTCGCGCGGTGGGAAGCAGAGGGGCTGTACGAGCGGCTGCGCGAGGCCCGCAAAGGCCGCGAGAAGTTCATCTTTCACGACGGCCCGCCTTACGCCAACGGCGACATGCACATCGGCCACGCGCTCAACCACACGCTCAAGGACGTGGTCGTGCGCACCCAGAACCTGCTCGGCAAGGATGCGCCCTACGTGCCCGGGTGGGACTGCCACGGCCTTCCGATCGAGTGGAAGGTCGAGGAGGAATACCGCAAGAAGAAGCTGAATAAGGATGACGTCCCGGCGCAGGAATTCCGCGCCGAATGCCGCGCTTATGCCCAGCACTGGGTCGACCGCCAGCGCGAGCAATTGAAGCGGCTCGGCACCAACGCCGACTGGGACCATCCCTACCTGACGATGGACTTCGCCGCCGAAGCGACGATCGTCAGTGAGCTGTGCAAGTTCGCCGCCTCGGGCCAGCTCTACCGCGGGGCCAAGCCGGTGATGTGGAGCCCGGTCGAAAAGACCGCGCTGGCCGAAGCCGAGATCGAGTACGAGGACGTGGTCTCGACGCAGATCGACGTGGCGTTCGAAATCACGGAAAGCCCGATCCCCGAACTGGTCGGCGCGCACGCGGTGATCTGGACGACCACGCCGTGGACGATCCCGGTCAACCAAGCGATCGCCTATGGGCCCGAGGTCGAATACGTCCGCTACGAGTGCTTCAACTTCGATGAGCGGATCGGTGACTTCATTGTAGCGGCGGAACTCCGGGAACAGTTCGAAGACAGGTTTACGGTGGGGCTCGAGGCAAGCAGTAGCTCCGTGCCCTCGTTGATCATGAACTCTATATATATCGGCAAAGGCTCCGACCTAGCCGGCACCATCGCCCGTCACCCGATGCACCATCTCGGCGGGTTCTTCGCCAAGCCGCGGCCGTTCCTGCCCGGCGAGTTCGTCACCACCGACACCGGCACGGGACTCGTCCATATGGCGCCCGACCACGGCGAGGACGATTTCGCGCTGTGCAAAGCGCACGGGATCGAGCCGGTGTTCGCGGTGGAGGGCGATGGCAAGTACCGCGCCGATTGGGGCTGGCTGCCGGGCCAGGGCAGCGTCATCAACGCCAAGTTCAACGCGCCCGACGGCCCGATCTGCAGCGACTTGCGCGAGGCGGGCGCGCTGCTTGCGGGAACCGCGGACTATAAGCACTCCTATCCGCACTCGTGGCGCTCGAAAGCCAAGGTGATCTACCGCTGCACGCCGCAATGGTTCGTGCCGATGGATTTGCCACTCGACCCCTCCACCATCAGCTTCGCTGACGGTCCCCCTCCCCGTTCCGGGGAGGTTCTTGAAGTACCTCCCCGGGACGGGGAGGGGGACCAGCCGCAGGCTGGTGGAGGGGTTCCCGCCGACATTCCCTTGTGCCAGCACGAACTCGATGCCCGCGCAGAAAGCGCCGTTTCCACCCCGCGCACCTTGCGCGAAACCGCGCTGGCCGAAATCGCGCGCGTACGTTTCATCCCCGAAAAGGGCCGCAACCGGCTCGGCTCGATGGTCGAGGGGCGGCCCGACTGGGTGCTCTCGCGCCAGCGCGCGTGGGGGGTGCCGATCACGCTGTTCGTGAAGAAGGGCACCAACGCCTACCTCGTCGATGAGGCGGTCAACGCGCGGATCGTCGCGGCGGTTCGCGAAAGCGGCGTCGACGCGTGGAGCGACGAGCGCGCGCAGGAATACCTTGGCGACGCCTACCGCGCCGAAGATTACGAGCGTGTCACCGACATTCTCGACGTGTGGTTCGATTCGGGCTGCACTCACGCGTTCGTGCTCGAAAGCGGGCGCTGGCCGGTGATGCGCTGGCCCGCCGATCTTTACCTCGAAGGCAGCGACCAGCACCGCGGCTGGTTCCAGTCGTCGCTGCTCGAATCGTGCGCGACGCGCGACCGCGCGCCGTACGACGCGATCCTCACCCACGGCTTCACGATGGACGCCAAGGGGCTGAAGATGTCGAAATCGGTCGGCAATACGATCGATCCGCTCAAGGTAATGGAGCAGTACGGCGCCGACATCATCCGGCTGTGGGCGCTGTCGGTCGATTTCACCGAGGACCACCGGATCGGCGACGAAATCCTCAAGGGCGTCGCCGATCAGTACCGCAAGCTGAGGAACACGTTCCGCTATCTGCTCGGCGCGCTGGAGGGGTTCGAGGAGGCGGAACGGCTGGCGGTGGAGGAGATGCCCGAGCTCGAACGCTACGTGCTCGCGCTGCTCGCCCGGCTCGATGCGACGCTGCGAGCAGCGACCGCCGACTTCGACTTCAACTCCTACACCCGCGCGCTGATCGATTTCTGCAACGAGGACCTCAGCGCCTTCTACTTCGATATCCGCAAGGATTCGCTGTACTGCGACGCCCCCGCCGACCCCAAGCGCCGCGCCTGCCGGACGGTGCTCGACACGCTGTTCCACGCGCTCGTGCGCTACGCCGCCCCCGTGCTGGTGTTCACCGCCGAGGAAGTGTGGGGAACGCGGTTTCCAGCGGGCGGGAGCGTGCATTTGCTGGAGTGGCCGGAGTCGCCTTCTACGCTCTCTTCCCGTCATCCCGGCGAAGGCCGGGATCCATCCCTCCCCACAGGCGGCGGGAGCGGGGGCGAGATGGACCCCGGCCGTCGCCGGGGTGACGAGCTTGTAGAGAAGTGGATCGGATTGCGCGCACTACGCGCCGAGGTAAACGAGCGGATCGAGCCACTGCGCCGAGAAAAGATTATCGGTTCCAGCCTCGAAGCCGAAGTCGCCGTCAACCATTCCTATCCGGGGATCGATTTGGCGGAACTTTTCATCACGGCCCAAGTGCATCAAGGCGAATGGGAAACGGTAACCCGCACCACCAACCACAAATGCGGTCGCTGCTGGCGTCACTTGCCCGAGGTGACTGGGGACGGCGAGCTTTGTTCACGTTGCGATCACGTGGTTGCGGCGATGGACGCGGCGGCATGACGCTTACTCGCAACCGCACGATCGGGCTGGCGCTGGCGGCGCTCGTCTTCGCAGCTGATCAGTGGCTCAAGTGGCTGATGCTCGGCCCGCTCGCGCTGCCGCAGCGCGGGACGATCGAGCTGCTGCCAATCTTCCGCCTCGCCTGGACGCAGAACCCCGGCATCTCGCTCGGGATGCTCACCGCCGACACGCATCTCGGGCGCTGGCTGCTGGTGGCGATGACCGGCGCGGTGGCGCTGGTGCTGCTGGTATGGCTGCTGCGCGAGCGCAAGCTTGCCGACATCGCCCCGCTCGCGCTCGTCCTCGGCGGTGCGCTCGGCAATATCGTCGACCGCGTGCGTTTGGGCTTCGTGATCGATTGGGCCGATCTCCATTTCGGCGATGTCCACCCGTTCCTCGTGATCAACCTCGCCGACGCGGCGATCACTTGCGGCGTCCTGATAATCCTTGCCCGCTCGTTCCTTTCGCGCGAAAAGCGCGCCAACCCCGACGGCGCTTCCGCGCCCGCACCCGAGAGTTGATCCCATGCGCAAAGTCTCCGCCCTGATCGCCGTTTCCGCCGCCGCCACTTTGCTTTCGGGTTGCGGCGGGGGCGGACTGTTCAACCGCAGCCGTCCCGACGAATTCGCGGTCCAGCGCCAAGCGCCGCTGGTGGTTCCGCCCGATTTCTCGCTGACCCCGCCGCAGCCCGGCGCCCCGCGCCCGAGCGACGCGACCACGCAGCAGCAGGCGATCGACGCGCTGTTCGGCCCGCCCGCGCCGCGCAGCCCAGTCGAGCGAACCACGCTCAACCAAGCCGGAACCTCGGCCCCGGGGATTCGCTCGAACGTCGGCGATCCGGGCACCTTCACCGTCGCCAAGGGCGCGGTCACCCGCGACATCGTCGCCGCGCCGCAAGGCGACGGGCGCGAGGCGCAGACGGTGGTGCCGAACGGGTAGGGATTTTTTGTTGGGTGCGCCAATCGCCTCCGCGATTGGCTTAGCAAGACAAACACGTCGCCAAAAGTTTATCGATCTTGCGCCCGTCCATATCGACGATCTCGATCTTCCACTCGCCCGCCATGAAGCTCTCGCCTTCGTGGGGGAGCCGCTTGAGCACGCTTAGCGCATAGCCGGCGGCGGTCGCGTATTCGCGCATTTCGGGCAGATCGAGCCCGAGCCGGTCGGCCATCGCATCGGCCGGCAGCGCGCCCGCGAGCAGCAGCGAGCCGTCGTCGCGCTCGATCACCATCGGCTCGTCGCCCGCGTCCGAATGGCTGACGAAATTGCCGACGATCGCCGAGAGCAGATCGGCTGGGGTGACCACGCCTTCCAAGTGCCCGTACTCGTCGTGGACCAGCGCCATCGCCACCCCCGACTGCTGGAGCAGGCGCAGCGCGTCCATCGCGTCCAATTGATCGGGGACGATCTCGGCTTTCCTGAGCAGCCGTCCGAGCTGGAGCCGCTGGCCCGCGAGCAGCACCGCCTGAACGTCGCGCACCTTGACCACCCCGACGATGTTGTCGGGGCTGCCGTCGGCGACCGGGAGCAGTGAGTGCGGGGTGGAGTCGAGCGCGGCCTGAACCTCGGCGAGGCTCGCGCGGCGGTCGATGGTGTCGAGCTCGGTCCGGGGCGTCATCAGCTCGCGCACCGGGCGATCGGCGAGGCGCATGATCCCGGTCATGATCACGCGCTCGTCTTCCTCGATCGCCCCCGAACGCGTCGCTTCGGCCATGATCACCTGAAGCTCCTGCGCGGTGACCTGCGCTTCGCCCGCGTGGCGGATCCCGGTAAGGCGCAGGATCAGCCCCGACGAGCGATCGAGCAGCCACACGAACGGCGCACCGGCGCGCGCCAGCAGCGCCATCGGCCGCGCCGCGAGCATCGCGATCGGTTCGGCGGCACGCAGCGCGATCTGCTTGGGAACGAGTTCGCCGATCACCAGGCTCAGATACGTGACCGCGGCGATCGCGACGCCGAACCCGGCTTGCGGGGCGTAGCGCGGCGGGACGCCCAGCGCCTGCAGCCGCTCGCCGATCGGCCCGCCCAGGCTCGCGCCCGAATAAGCGCCGGCGATGATCCCGACGAGCGTGATCCCGGTTTGCGCGGTCGAGAGAAACTTGCCCGGCTCGGCGCGAAGGCGGATCGCGATGGCCGCGCCGGCGTTGCCGCGCTCGGCCGCAATCTTGAGCCGCGCCGGGCGCGCCGAAACGATCGCCAGCTCGGACATCGCGAACAGGCCGTTGAGCAGGATCAGGCCCGCAATCACGAGCACGTCGGTCCACGGGAAAGGTGCCACGCGCGAACTGCTAGCAGCAATTGCGGTGCGCGCGAAGGGGACCCGCGCGCGTCGCCGCGGGGAACAACCACCGGGCAAGCGCGTTCACCCGGCGATCGAAACCTTTCGCGCCCGCGCCATTCGCGCCGCGCCGGAACAGAGGAACTTATCGATGAAATCTCCCCGCCTGCTCGTCTCGAGCTTCGCCGCGCTGTCGCTGGTCACCGTTTCAGCCTGCGTCACCGATCCCAATACCGGCGAAAGGAAAATCTCGCGCACCGCGATTGGCGGGGTCGGCGGGGTGCTCGCGGGCGGGCTGCTCGGCGGGCTGATCGGGGGCAAGACCGGGCGGATCATCGGCGCCGGCATCGGCGGCGTCGCGGGCGGCGTGGTCGGCTACAAGCTCGACCAGCAGATCAAGCAATTGAAGGAGCAGACCGCCGGTTCGGGGGTTGACGTGACGTCGACCGACAACGGCAGCGCAATCATGGTCAACCTGCCCGACGGCGTGACTTTCGCCACCGGCAGCTATGCGATCAGCCCGAGCTTCCGGGCGACGCTCGATCGAATCGCGGCGAGCATGCAGCAGTACCCCGACAGCCTGATCGACGTTTACGGCCACACCGACACGGTCGGCTCGACCTCGTCCAACCAGCGCCTGTCCGAAGACCGCGCGCGCGCGGTCGCCAATTATCTGATCGCTCGCGGTGTCGCCGCTTCGCGCATCCGCTGGCAGGGCTTCGGCGAAACCCAGCTCAAGGTCCAGACCGGCGACGGCGTGAACGAGCCGCTCAACCGCCGGGTCGAGATCAAGATCGTGCCGGTGACGCAGGAAGACGTCGCCGCCGCGCGCGCGGGCAACTGACGGCATTCGGGTAACCCGGGGCACTCCCTCCCCCAAGCCCTCGGGACGCACGCGGCGGGCCTACTACCACACCGGGAGCAGGCCCGTTGGCTAATTGGCGCCCACCTATTGCGTGGACCGAGCCTGGG
>JBBRER010000012.1:0-31715 GCA_038202745.1 Sphingomonadales bacterium | reverse complement strand
GCGGACTCGGCCGGCATGGGTCCCGACCACGAGGATGTCGCCGATGTTGAGCGTCCCGCGGGTGATCTGCACGGTCGCCAGCGGACCCTTGCCCTTGTCGAGCTTGGCCTCGACCACGGTCGCCTCAGCGGCGCGGTCGGGGTTGGCGCGCAGCTCGAGCAGCTCGGCCTGGAGCAGGATCTTCTCGACCAGCTGGTCGAGCCCCTGCCCGGTCTTAGCCGAAACCTCGACGTCCTGAACGTCACCGCTCATCGCCTCGACCACGACTTCGTGTTCGAGCAGGCGTTCGCGGATGCGCTGGGCGTTGGCTTCGGGGCGGTCGATCTTGTTGATCGCCACGATCATCGGGACGCCCGCGGCCTTGGTGTGGGCGATCGCCTCGATCGTTTGCGGCATGATCCCGTCGTCGGCGGCGACCACCAGCACGACGATGTCGGTAACGTTGGCGCCGCGCGCGCGCATCTCGGTGAACGCCTCGTGCCCCGGAGTGTCGAGGAAGGTGACCAGTTCGCCGCCCTTGGTCTTGATCTGATAGGCGCCGATATGCTGGGTGATCCCGCCCGCCTCGCCGCGCACGACGTCGGTCCCGCGCAGCGCGTCGAGCAGGCTCGTCTTGCCGTGATCGACGTGGCCCATGATCGTCACCACCGGCGGCCGCGCTTTGAGCGTCTCGTCGGTATCGACGTCCGCCGCGGAGTCGATGTCGACGTCGCTTTCGCTCACGCGCTGGATGCTGTGGCCAAACTCCTCGACCAACAGCTCGGCGGTGTCCTGGTCGATCGACTGGTTGATCGTGACCACTACGCCCATCTTGAACAGCGCCCTGACCAGGTCCGATCCCTTTTCGGCCATGCGGTTGGCGAGTTCCTGGACGGTGATGCCTTCGGGCACGATTACGTCGCGCGCCTGCTTCTCGCGCGGCTGCGACATCCCCGCGAAGTGCGCGCGCTTTTCCTTTTCGCGCGCGCGTTTGAGCGCCGCAAGCGAACGGGCGCGGGCGCCTTCGTCCTCGTTCAACGCACGGCTGACGGTGAGCTTGCCCGATTGGCGGCGGTGATCGCCGGTCTTGTCGCGCGGGTGCGCGACCTTCTTGGTAGGCTCGGCGCGCTTGGGCGCGGCGACGGGAGTGAAGCGGCGCGGGGCGGGCGCGGAAGTCCCGTTCGCGGCCTCACGCGTCGCTGCTTCGTCGGGCTCGGCCGCAGGCTCATCGGCCGGCGTCTCGAGCGGAGCCACGGCAGGCGCTTCGGCCTCGCTCTTGCGGTTGTCCTCGGCGCGGCGCTTTTCGTCGCCGAGCGCGCGCTGGCGTTCCTCGGTCTCGCGGCGGCCCGCGCCTTGCAGCGTCGCAAGCCGCGCTTCCTCAGCCTCACGCAGCAACCGCGCCTGCGTTTCCTGCCGGGTTTCGGCCGAAGGCGCTGGGGCACGCGAAGCAGGCGGCGGGGGCGGCGGAGGAGCCGCTGCGGGGGCCGCGACGGGCGCGGGCGCAGGAGCGGGCACTTCGCCCGGGCGGCCGATCAGCTTGCGCCGCTTGACCTCGACCACGACCTTGTTGGTGCGGCCGTGGCTGAAGGTCTGCTTGACCTCGCCCGCCTCGACCGACCGCTTCAAGCCAAGCGGCTTGCGGCCCAGGGTCGGTTTGTTGTCGATGTCGCTCATAAAATCGTCACGCCCTTCAAATTTCGTTCGTCGTCGCGCCCGCAGGCGCAAGCGCCCCCTGGCTTTCGGTGATTTCGGGCCCGGGAGCCCCAAGGAAGCGCAGCAGGCGCTGCAGCGGCACGGTAATCCGCTTCGCCGCTGCCGGATCGGTCAGCGCCAGGTGGACGACGTTGTCGCGGCCCAATGCCACAGACAACGCCGCGCGGTCCAGTGGCAAGGTAACCCCCGCCAGCCCCGAACCTTCGGCCTCGCGCCCGACCCGCCACGCCTGATCGAGCTTGCGCGACCCGTCGGTCCCGGCGTCGGCGGCGTGCGCCAGCCACGCGACTTTGCCGGCCCGCGCATTGTCGGCGATCCGTTCGGAACCCGTCAGCAATTTGCCCGCCTTGAGCGCGAGCCCGAGCCGGTCGGTGAACGCGCGGGTCAGCGCGGCCTCGATCAATTGCGGCAAGTCGGCCGGAATCGTCAGCGCGGCGCCTTTGAACGCGCGCGCCAAGGCGCCCTTGAGCCGGCCTTTGGCGAGCGCAACCTCGAGTTCGGAGCGGTCCACCCCAATCCACGCGCCCCGCCCGGGCGCACGCGCCAGCGCGTCGGGCAGGACTTCGCACAACCCATTCTCACTGGCGGGCGAAATCGCCAGCCGGATCAGCGAATCGCGCGCGTCGCCAACGCCGGAAAGGATGCATTTCCTTTCCGGGCCGGCGTTTGCGCTGTCGGCGCCTAGGCGCTCATTGCGAGGAGTCCGCACTGGCGGCCTCCTGCGGTTGGGGTTCTTCGTCCTCGAACCAGTGCGCGCGCGCAGCCATGATGATCTCGTTGCCCTGCTCTTCGCTCAGCCCGTAATCGCCGAGTACCCCGCCTTTGTCCTCGGGCCGCGCGTCACGGCGCGGCGGCGGGGGAGCACCTTCGGGGTTGCGGCGGCGCTGCTCGGCGCGCTTCTTGGCGATCAGCTCGTCGGTCGCGAGATCGGCAAGATCGTCGAGCGTGAAGATCTTCGCCTTGCCCAGCGTCACCAGCATCGCTTCGTTGAGATGCGGCATTTCGGCGAGCGCATCCTCGACCCCGAGCCCGCGGCGGATTTCGCGGTTGGCTTCCTCGCGCCGGTCGAGCGCCTCGACCGCGCGGCTCTGGAGTTCGGCGCCGAGCTCCTCGTCGAAGCCTTCGATCGCCGCGATTTCGGAAAGATCGATATAGGCGACTTCCTCGAGCTCGGTGAAGCCTTCGGCGACGAGCAGCTGCGACAGCGTCTCGTCGACGTCGAGTTCTTCCTCGAACAGCTTGGAGCGCTCGGCAAACTCGCGCTGGCGTTTCTCGGTCGCTTCCTGCTCGGTCATGATGTCGATCGCCGAGCTGGTCAGCGACGAGGCGAGCCGCACGTTCTGGCCGCGGCGGCCGATCGCCAAGCTGAGCTGGTCGTCGGGGACGACCACCTCAATCCGGCTTTCCTCTTCGTCGATCACAACGCGACTGACGGTCGCGGGCTGGAGCGCGTTGACCACGAACGTCGCGGTGTCCTCGCTCCACTGGATGATGTCGATCTTCTCGCCCTGGAGTTCCTGGACCACCGCCTGGACACGGCTGCCTTTCATCCCGACGCACGCGCCGACCGGATCGATCGAGCTGTCGCGGCTGATGACGCCGATTTTCGCGCGGCTGCCGGGATCGCGTGCGGCCGCCATGATGGTAATGATCCCGTCGTAAATTTCGGGGACTTCCTGCGCGAACAGCTTCTTCATGAATTCGGGGTGCGCGCGGCTGAGGAAGATCTGCGGGCCGCGGTTCTGGCGCTCGACCTTGAGGATCAGCGCGCGGACGCGTTCACCCACGCGCGCCATTTCACGCGGGATTTGCTGGTCGCGGCGGATCACGCCTTCGGCGCGGCCGAGGTTGACGATCACGTGGCCGAATTCGACCGACTTGATCACGCCGGTCACCATTTCGCCGCCGCGGTCCTTGTATTCCTCGAACTGGCGCTCGCGCTCGGCGTCTCGGACTTTCTGGAAGATTACCTGCTTGGCCGACTGCGCGTCGATCCGCCCGAGATCGATCGGGGGCAGCGGATCGACGATGAAGTCGCCCAGCTTGGCGTCGGCCTGAAGCTTCTGCGCGGCCTTGAGGTCGATCTGCTTAAAGTAGTCTTCGACCTCCTCGACAACTTCGACCACGCGCCACAAGCGCAAGTCGCCGGTGAGCGGATCGAGCTTGGCGCGAATGTCGTTCTCGGCGCCATAGCGGTTGCGCGCCGACTTCTGGATCGCTTCTTCCATCGCCTCGATCACGATCGACTTGTCGATCAGCTTTTCGTTGGCGACCGAAGTTGCGATTGCGAGCAGCTCGGCACGGTTGGCGGAAATCGGGGTGGCCATCTTAGTCTTCCTGTTCTTCGAGAATCTCTTCCGCGCCACTCGAATCGAGCGGGCGAGTGGCGGCGATCAGGCGGTCGGTCAAGACCAGTTTCGCCGAATGGATATCGGCGCGTGGAAACGAGACCGGACCTGACTTGCGGTCGTCGAGCGTGATGGTGTCATTCTCGATCCCCACGAGCTCGCCCTGGACGGTCTTGCGGTTGCCCTCGACGGGATTCGTCAAAGTCACCCGCGCGTCGTGGCCGACCCACTTGGCGAAGTCTCCGGGGCGGGTCAGCGGGCGATCGATCCCGGGCGACGACACTTCAAGCCGGTAAGCCTCGCCCATCAGCACTTCGCCCGCGTCCTCGAGCGCGTCCAGCCGATCCGAGATACGGTGCGACAGCGCCGCGCAATCGGCGATCACCAGCTGCCCGGTCGCAGGATCCTCGGCCATGACCTGAAGCGTGACTTCCTCGTCGCCGACCTCGCTGCGCCCGAACACGATCACGCGCACGAGATCGAAGCCCATGGCCTGCGCCTCGGCTTCGACGATCTCGGTCAGTCGCGCGATGTTAGCCATTTAAGCTCCAACGCCCGGCTAGCCGCAACGGAGCTTCGCGCCGGCCCCTTTCGGCGCCAGCCCAAACGTTGCTAACAATGTCGGGATGAAGGGCAGTTAGGCCGGGTCGGCGGGAAAGGCAAGAGCCGCCGGAGGGCCGTCAGTTGTTGTTGGCGCCCGCCCGCTCCATCAGCCCGTGCTTCTTCATACAGTGGCGCAGCTGGTCGTAGCTTAGCCCCAGCGCCTTGGCGGTCTGGCGCTGGTTGTAGCGGTGCTTGCCGAGGTGGTGCTCGATCAGCGCGCGTTCGTGCGCGTCGACCGCGGCGCGCAAGTCGCTGACATTGTCGTGGAGCACGGGAGTCGAGGTTTCGGGAACGTAGGCGCGCGGTTCCCCATAATCGACCGGGCGCGGCCCCGCCGCGGGCTTCCACGG
The DNA here is from genome assembly GCA_038202745.1 of Sphingomonadales bacterium. GTDB lineage: Bacteria > Pseudomonadota > Alphaproteobacteria > Sphingomonadales > Sphingomonadaceae > Novosphingobium. Next base: position 26,722 of record JBBRER010000012.1, on the reverse strand, counting down.
GCTGTCGAACGGATCGAAGACGATGTGCGCGATCGGCGCCGCCCAATCGTCCCAGCGATAGACCGCGCGCTCGATCACGTTGCGCAGCTCGCGCACGTTGCCCGGCCACTGGTGCGCCTCGAGCGCGGCGGCGGCTTGCTCGGCAAAGCCCGGCCATTGCTCCCACCCGAGCTCGGTCGCCATCCGCCGCCCGTAGTAGTCGGCGAGCACGAAGATATCGCCCTCGCGCACGCGCAGCGGCGGCAGCGTAATCACTTCGAAGCTCAACCGGTCGAGAAGGTCGGCGCGGAACCGACCCTGATCGGCGAGCTTGGGCAAGTCTTCGTTGGTCGCGGCGACGATGCGGACATCGACCATGATCGGGCGCGACGATCCGATCCGCGTGACCTCGCCATATTCGACCGCGCGCAACAGCCGCTCCTGCGCGCCCATCGACAGCGTCGCAAGTTCGTCGAGGAACAGCGTGCCTTTGTCGGCTTCCTCGAAACGGCCGGCGCGCGCGCGGGTCGCGCCGGTGAACGCGCCCGCCTCGTGACCGAACAACTCGGCTTCGATCAGCGTTTCGGGGAGCGCCGCGCAGTTCAATGTAATCAGCGGCTCGCCCCAGCGCAGCGAGAGGCGGTGGAGCCGCTCGGCGATCAGCTCCTTGCCGGTCCCGCGCTCGCCGACCACCAGCACCGGGCGGCGCATCGGCGCGGCGCGGCTGGCGCGCTCGACCGCATCGAGGAACGCCCCCGACTGGCCGATGAATTGAATCCCCGCGCGCTCCATGCCCAACTGGTAGCAAATTTTCCCAACTGCTGGCAACCACCGCCATATGCCGTCCGTCGATTGCTCACGACGCTGGCGGATTTGCGCTACCCGCGCGAATTGGCACGCGGCTTGCTGTTAGGTGTGCAAGCGCCGCTCCGGCGTCATTGAGAAGGCTCCGCAGATGACCACCGCTTCCTCCGCCGCCCCGACGCAGCGCCGCCAGTTCGGCAAGTCGTCGCTCGACCGGGCGATCGTCGCCAGCATCGCCGCGATGCTCGGCTTTAACCTGCTCGTGCTGGTGCAGCAGTTCGATGCCGCGCCGGCGCTCGCCGCCGCGCCGATCGCGGCGCAGCAGGCCTGACGCGCATGACCGATCGTTTCGATCTTTCGCCGCTTGGCCCCGAACGGCCCGAGCGCAGCGACGAGCCCCGGGCTTCCTCGTTTCGGCGCTCGCGCCTCGACGACGAAGTCGAGCGGCTTCGCCAGTCCCCCACCCCTACACTTGCTGGAGTTCCCTGGATGGGCATTTTCTCGCGCACCCGCGACATCATCGCGGCCAATTTCACCGATCTGCTCGAAAAAGCCGATGACCCGGTGAAGATGATCCGGATGATCATCCTCGAGATGGAGGAAACACTTGTCGAAGTGCGCGCCAGCGCCGCCCGGACGATCGCCGACCAAAAGGAGATGCACCGCCACACGGTCAAGCTCGACCGGCTCCAGGCCGATTGGGCGGAGAAAGCGCAGCTGGCGCTGTCGAAAGACCGCGAGGACCTCGCCCGCGCGGCGCTGGTCGAAAAGAAGAAGGCGGCCGACATGGCCGACCAGATGAAGACCGAGATCACCGTGCTCGATGACGCCTTGCGCGCCTACGAGATCGACATCGAGAAGCTCCAGAACCGCCTGCGCGAGGCGCGTAGCCGCCAGGGCGCGATCGCCGCTCGGCTCGAAAGCGCGGAGAACCGCGTCAAGCTGCGCACGCTGCTGGCCAGCGAACGGGTCGACGATGCGATGGCGCGCTTCGACCAGCTCGAACGCCGGGTCGATTACGCCGAGGGCCGCGCCGACGCGCTGAGCCTCGCCGACGGGAGCGCCAAGGCGAGCCTCTCGGATGAGATCGCCGCACTCGCCGGGCAGGACAAGATCGACGAGGAGCTCGAGGAAATGAAGCGCGCGCTGTCCTCCGATGCCGCCGAAACGAAGGAGGGCTGAACCATGGGCGAAGAACTCATCATCGTCCCCATGGTCGTCCTCGGGCTGCCGTGGATCATTTTCCACTACATCACCAAGTGGAAGACCGCCGCTACGCTGACCAACGACGACGAGACGCTGCTCGAAGAGCTGTACACGCTCGCGCGCCGCCTCGACGAGCGGATGGACACCGTCGAGCGTCTGGTCGCCGCCGACAATCCCGAATTCCGCCCCGCCCGGCTGCTGCCCGACCGCGAGGAAGACAACCAGCCGCTGCGCGAACTCGATCGCCTGCTCGCCAAGAAAGAAAGGACCGCCAAGTGAACAGCCTGCGCACCCGTTTTTATCGCGACAAGGTTCACGGCAAATTCTTCGGCGTTTGCGCGGGGATCGCCGACTATACCGGGGTCAATGTCCTGTGGGTCCGGCTGGCCGCGATCGGATTGACGCTGGCTGGCGCGGGGATCCTGATCCCGGCCTATTTCCTCGCCGGCATCCTGATGGCGAAGAAGCCCGCGCACCTTTACGTCGACCGCCAGGAAACGCAGTTCTGGCAAGGGGTGCGTCAGTCACCGGCGCGCACCGCGCGTCAGGTCCGCGCCAGCTTCCGCGACATCGATCGCCGCCTCGCCGACATCGAAACTTACTACGTCACCAACAATCCGCGCCTGTCCGCCGAAATCGAGCGGCTGCGCTGACACCGGTATCTGAGGGGGAATATTCGAAATGGGTGAGCTTGCACTGTTGATCCCGTTGGCGCCGTTCATTCTTGGCGGCTTCGCGATCTGGACCAGGCACCAGAGCCGGATGCACGAGGCGCAGATCAAGGCGACCGCTGAAAACGCGGCGCAGTACGCCTCGCACAACACCGAGCTGGAGGAGCGGCTGCGCGTCCTCGAACGCATCGTCACCGACAAAGGCTACGACGTCGCCACGCAAATCGAAGCGTTGCGCGATGCGCGCAAGGTCGACGCGCTGCTCGATGCGCCGCAGCGGGAGAAGCAGCTGTGAACTGGGGCGGTCCCGAATTCGTGCTCGCGCTCATCGCGCTGTCCACCGGCGGCTGGCTGATCAACAACTGGATTCGCGCGAAGCACGGCTATGCCCTCGAAGACGAATGGGGCGGGAAGAGCCCGCACGCCGAAAGCGAAGCCACCAAGGCCTTGCGCGACGAAAACGGCCAGCTGGCGGACCGCGTCCGCGTGCTCGAACGGATCGTCACCGACAAGGGTTACGACGTGGCCACCCAGATCGAGGCGCTGCGCGAACGCGCGGTCAACTGAACGAACAAGGGAGCACGAGAAGATGAACATGTGGACCGCCATAATGGTCTTGGGCATCGTTGCGATGGGCCAGATCGCCCGGGTTCTGCGCGCCAAATACGTCGCCCAACATGGTCTGGTCGAAAACCGCCGGGGCGAAATCCATGCCATCGCGCGCCCGACCGACACCGGCCTGCAGCGTGAGGTCGAGACGCTGCGCGAGCGGATCAAGGTGCTCGAACGCATCGCAACCGATGCCAACAGCATGGACGGCCGCAGCTCCAAGGCCATCGCCGCCGAAATCGAATCGCTGCGCGACCGCTGACGCGCGACAATTGAGGGAGTAGACGATCATGCCGAGCGAATACCTCGTCGTTGCCGTCGCCGCGCTGGCCGGGGTGGGCATTGTCGCCGCCGCCATGCTCAGGGGCTGGCAGGGCTGGCTCACGCTGAAAGACCGCGAGATCGGGCTTCACCACCCGCCCGAGATCGAGCGCAGCGCGGGATCGGGCATGGCCCGGATCGAGATCGCCGACCTTAAGGAACGCATCCGCAAGCTCGAGGCGATCGCCGCCGGGGTGGACTTGTGAGCTCGGTGCGCAACGGCGCGGCGCAAGCCGGGATCGGGCTTGGCAGCGCAATGGCGGTGGCGATTTCGTGGAGCCTCCACAAATCGATCCTGTGGGCCGCGATCCAGGGATTCTTCGGGTGGTTCTACGTGATCTACTACGCGCTGACCCGGCCGGGCGGGCTGGCGGGCTAGACATCCCAGCCACAGCAAACTCCGTTCATGCTGAGCTTGTCGAAGCACTGCCTTTTCTTCTAGCGCCGCGCGGAGAAGGCAGAGCAGCCCTTCGACAAGCTCAGGGCGAACGGTGATGGTGTGAGATCGCTCAAGGACATCCACGAAGAATACGCGTTCCTCGACGCCGACGAGCGCTATCGCCTGCTGATCGAGCTCGGCCGCGAGCTCGAACCGATGCCCGCCCCGCTCAAGACCGACGCCACGCTGGTCCGCGGCTGCTCGGCGAGCGTGTGGGTCTATCCGGTCCCGAATGAGCAAGGTCGCCTGCACTTCCTCGCCGACAGCAACGCCGCGATCACCAAAGGCATCGTCGCGCTGGTCCTCGCTGCGGTTCAGGACAAGCCCGCCGCACAAGTCGCAACGATGGACATCGCCGCAGCGCTCGCGCCGTTCGATCTCAAGAACCAGCTTAGTTCCAACCGCACGCAAGGCGTCCCCAACATGATCGCCCTGGTGAAGGAGCATGCCGGGCGGATGGCGTAATTTAGAAAATCCGCAGTTTGGTTGCCACGGGAAGCTTTGGTGATGTAATTGGAACAGCAATGCACCGTTCGAACATTTCCCGGATGCGCCCGGTTGCGATCGCCAACATACTGACCGGCATTTTTGTCATCGGCCTCATTGGAGTGTCGCTATTTCGGAATAACGCGGTTCCGATCGGCCGGGCCAATGGTCGGTATTCCAACGCATTGTGCGGCGAAATAACCTTTACGAACGGAACGATAAGTTGGGAGACTGCCCAAGCACGGTACAGTTTGCAAACGGACAAAGAAGGACTTTTCGCCCTTACGGACTATTTTGTGGGGACGCGCGTGGTCGATGGTCAGTGCAGCATTTCGTCCGATCCCTCAAAATACCCGCTATACCTTCGTTTTGATAATCCAGATCATCCAACAAGGGTTTCCATCAGCGACAGCAATGTACCGAGGATTTTTGATTTTTCGCGCCGGAATTAGTATTGCATAAGTGCGAAACTTAGCATCACAATTGACTGTGGTGAACTTTCCTTTGCAGACGGTTAGTCACCGCCACGCACCATCGCCAATCCGGCCGTCCGCTGCGTCGCCAGTTCCCGCTTTAACACTTCGGGCCGCCGCGCAACGACGAAGCCGAAGCTGACCCCGCCCTCTTTGCCCGTTGTCGCGTGGTGGAGCTTGTGTGCTTGGACCAGCCGCTTGGCATAACCGCGCCGAGGCACCCAGCGGAACCAGCGCTGGTGGACGAGGCCGTCGTGAACCAGCGTGTAAACCACTCCGTAAAGCAGCACCCCCAGCCCGATCCACGTTCCCGGCGGCCATGCCCGCGCGCCGAGCACCAGCGGGCTGCCGAGCGCGAAGAAAGCAATGCTGATCGCCGCGCCTGCGAGCGCGAAGCGGTCGTTCTTCTCGAGCAGGCGATCGTGCGGCTCGTGATGATCGCGGTGCCAGCCCCACGCGAAGCCGTGCATCACGTACTTATGGCTCGCCCACGCGACGCCTTCCATCGCGAGCGCGCTGGCGAGGACGATGAGGATGGCGATCGGCGGCGGCATGGGGCGGGTAAATACGCGCTCCGCCCGGCAAAAGACACCCTTGCTTGCCAAGCATCCGCCCCAGGCGTTACCCGCGACGCATGACCAGCCGACCGCGCACGCTCTACGAGAAAATCTGGGATGCGCACGTCGTCGAGCGCCGCGCGGACGGGACGTGCCTGCTCTATATCGACCGCCATCTGATCCACGAAGTCACCAGCCCGCAGGCTTTCGCCGCGCTGCGCGCCGAAGGCCGCACCGTCCGCCGCCCCGATCTGACGCTGGCGGTGCCCGATCACAACTTGCCGACCACGGCGCGCCGCGACGCCGCCGGCAACCCCGTTCCCATCGCCGACGCCGAAAGCGCGGCGCAGCTTGCCGCGCTGACCCGCAACGCGCCCGAATTCGGCATCCGCCTGATCGGCGATGCGGATGCAGAGCAGGGCATCGTCCACGTCGTCGGCCCCGAGCAGGGCTTCTCGCTTCCGGGCGCGACGATCGTCTGCGGCGACAGCCACACCGCCTGCCACGGCGGCTTGGGCGCGCTCGCCTTCGGGATCGGGACCAGCGAGGTCGAGCATGTGCTGGCGACGCAGACGCTGCTGCTCGCCCCATCCAAAACGATGGAAGTGCGCGTCGAGGGCGGACTCGGCCCGGGGATCACGCCTAAAGACCTGATCCTTCACGTGATCGGCGCCATCGGCACCGCGGGCGGGACCGGCCACGTCATCGAATACCGCGGGCGCGTGTTCGAGGAGATGAGCGTCGAGGGCCGCCTCACCGTGTGCAACATGAGCATCGAGGCGGGCGCGCGCGCCGGGCTGATCGCGCCCGACGAAACGACATTAGCGTTTCTCAAGGGCCGGCCGATGACGCCCAAGGGCGAGGACTGGGACCGCGCGGTGGAGTGGTGGCGCACGCTCGCGACCGATCCGGGGGCGAGGTTCGACAAGTCGGTGACCATCGACGCGTCCACAATCGAACCGACGGTCACTTGGGGCACCAGCCCCGAGGATGTCGCCCCGATCGGTGGCAGCGTGCCCGCGCCCGAAAGCTTCGCCGATCCGGCCAAGCAGGCCGCCGCGCGCAAAAGCCTCGCCTACATGGGGCTGAAGGCGGGCCAAAGACTGTCCGAAGTCGAAGTTCAGAACGTCTTCATCGGCAGCTGCACCAACAGCCGGATCGAAGACTTGCGCGCCGCCGCCGCCGTGCTCAAGGGCCGCACCAAGGCGCCGGGGGTCAAGTGGGCGATCGTCGTCCCCGGCTCGGGCCTGGTCAAGCGCCAGGCCGAAGCCGAGGGGCTCGACAAGGTGTTCATCGCCGCCGGCCTTGAGTGGCGCGAGCCGGGCTGCTCGGCGTGCCTCGCGATGAACCCCGACAAAGTCCCGCCCGGCGAGCGCTGCGCCAGCACCAGCAACCGCAACTTCGTCGGCCGCCAAGGCCCCGGCGCGCGCACTCATCTGATGAGCCCCGCGATGGCCGCGGCGGCGGCGGTCACCGGGCGGCTGACCGACGTGCGCGAGCTATCCTGATCCGCAAGTCCGCCTTCGCGCCGGTCGTCGCCCCGCATACCCGGGTTCTCGTGCTCGGCAGCCTTCCCGGCGAGGCCTCGCTGGCCGCCGCGCGCTATTATGCGCATCCACAGAACCAGTTCTGGCGGCTGATCGGCGCGGCAATCGGGCGGGACGATTTAGCCGCGCTGGCTTACGACGAACGCCTCGCGGCGCTGCTCGGCGCAGGCGTCGGGCTTTGGGACACGATCGCCTCGGCGACGCGCCGCGGGAGCCTCGACCAGGCCATTCGTGATGCCGAGCCTGCCGCGCTGCCCGCGCTTATCGCCACGCTCTCCGATCTGCGTGCAATCGCGTTCAACGGAGCCAAGTCCGCCGCGATCGGGCGCATGGCGCTGGCCGGTTCCCACCTAACGCTTATCGACCTGCCCTCGAGCAGCCCGGCACATGCCGGTATGCCGTTCGCCGAAAAGGCGCGGCGCTGGCGCGTCGTCGCCGACTTTCTCACGCCCGAAGGCTTGCCCTGGCCGTCCCCGCCCGACATAGGAAAGCGATGACCGACAAGTCCGATAAATCGAACTGGAGCGGCAAGGCCGCGCTCGCCGGGGCCGCGATCGGTTCCGCCGCGCTGGCCGCCGCGCTGCTCTACGCCTCGCGCCGCAAGGAAGAGGCCGAGAAGAAGAAGCGCGAAAAGCGCCGCCTCGACGACGCGCTGGACACCGACTGATGCGAGCCGTGCGCGACGTCGAAGGCCGCGCGATCCCGCTCGGCCGCGCCAATGTCGATACCGACGTCATCATCCCCGCGCATTGGCTCAAGACCGTCACTCGCGAAGGCCTCGGGCGCGGCGCGTTCGAGACGATCCGCGCCGAGCCCGGCAACGTCTTCGACGATGCCCGCTTCGCGCGCGCGCCGATCCTGATCGCGGGCGATAACTTCGGCTGCGGATCGAGCCGCGAGCATGCCGCCTGGGCGCTGCTCGACATGGGCGTGCGAGCGGTGATCGCGCCGAGTTTTTCCGACATTTTCGCGGGCAACGCGTTCAAGAACGGCATTCTCGCGGTCGAACTGCCGCAGGACCAGGTCGACCGCCTGCTCGAAGTGGCTCAAACCGATCCGATAACGATCGACCTCGAAGCGCAGACCGTGACGACCCCATTTCAGGATCGGTTCGCGTTCGAAGTCGACCCGTTTCGCAAGGCCTGCCTGGTGGGCGGGCTCGACGAGATCGGGCTGACGCTCGCCCGCGAACCCCAGATCGCCGCTTACGAACATCGCGCTGCCGCGCAGACGCCGTGGCTTGCCAGGGGAATCGCCGCATGAGGGCCTTGCGCAGTCACGAAACCGGCGGGCCTGAAACGCTGCGGCTCGACGAGGTTGAAAGCCCGGTCCCCGGCCCGGGTCAGGTGCGCGTCGCGGTGCGCGCGTGCTCGATCAACTTCCCCGACGCGCTGATGATCCGCGACATGTACCAGTTCAAGCCGCCGCGCCCGTTCGCGCCGGGGGGCGAACTGGCGGGCACGATCGACGCGGTCGGCGACGGGGTGAGCGAGTGGAAAGCCGGCGACCGGGTGATCGCCTCGACCGGGAGCGGCGGGCTGGCCGAGCAAGTCGTCGCCGATACCGCGCGGCTCTACCGCCTGCCCGACGGCGCGAGTTTCGCCACCGGCGCCTCGCTGCTGATGACTTACGGGACCACGATCTACGCGCTCAAGGATCGCGGCAACCTCAAACCCGGCGAAACGCTGCTCGTGCTCGGCGCGGCGGGCGGGGTCGGGATTTCGGCGATCGAGCTGGGCAAGGCGATGGGCGCGCGCGTGATCGCCGCGGTGTCGAGCGAGGACAAGGCCGCCGCTTGCCGCGAATGCGGTGCCGACGAGGTCGTGATTTACGGCCGCGCGCCGTTCGACAAGGATCAGTCCAAAGCGCTCGCCGAGCAGTTCAAGGCGGCGTGCGGCAAGAACGGCGCCGATGTCGTCTACGACATCGTCGGCGGCGATTATTCGGAGCCCGCACTGCGCGCGATTGCGTGGGAGGGCCGCTTCTTGGTGGTCGGTTTCCCCGCCGGGATCGCCAAGATCCCGCTTAACCTGACGCTGCTCAAGAGCTGCGACATTCGCGGCGTGTTCTGGGGCGCGTTCGCCGCACGCGAGCCCGCGCGCAACGCCGAATTCATCGCCGAATTGTTCGATATGCTGAAGGCGGGCAAGATCGCCCCGCGGATTTCGGCGACGCTGCCGCTCGAGCGCGGGGGCGAGGCGATCCAGTTGCTGATGGACCGCAAGGCGATCGGCAAAGTCGTGGTTACGATGGGAGGAGAGTCATGAAAACGATCGTGCTTTTCGCCGGCCGCGCCGCGTCGAAAGGGGCCAGCCGATGACCGACTTCGACGATCGCCGCAACGCCGAGGAAGCGCGGTTCGCGCGCGACGGGGAAATGACCTTCCGCGTCACCGCGCGGCGCAATCGCCTGCTCGGAACCTGGGCGGGCGAGCGGATGGGGCTCAACCCCGCCGAGATCGAATCTTACGCCAAAAGCGTGGTCCAGGCCGAGTTCGAGGAAGCAGGCGATGAAGACGTGATCCGCAAAGTGCTCGGCGATCTGCTCACCGCGGGGGTCGAGTCTGACGACGCCGACGTGCGCGCCGCGCTCGAAGCGTTCGAGGTCGAAGCCAGGCGCGCGCTGATGGGCGGGGTCTGACCGCATGCCGATGCCCGCAGCCGAGATCGAAGCGCTGATCCGCGCCGCGCTGCCCGATGCGGAGGTCAGCATCGACGATCTGGCGGGCGACGGCGACCACTACGCAGCGCGCGTAATTTCCTCGGCGTTCGCGGGCAAAAGCCGTGTCGCGCAGCATCAGCTCGTCTATGCAGCATTGGGCGGACGGATGGGCGGCGCGCTCCACGCCTTGCAACTGACCACCGCCGTTCCCAATTGATTCGCTACGCACCTCCTCGCAAGGCCTAGCCCATGTCCGACCCCAATTCCCGTATCGCCGGGATCGTTTCCGGCAACGACGTCGTGCTGTTCATGAAGGGCACCCCGCTGTTCCCGCAATGCGGCTTTTCGAGCCGCGCGGTCGCCATCCTTGAGCATCTCGGCGTGGCTTACGAAAGCGTCGACGTGCTCCAGGACATGGAAGTCCGCCAGGGGATCAAGGCCTTTTCGGACTGGCCGACAATCCCGCAGCTTTACGTCAAAGGCGAATTCGTCGGCGGCAGCGACATCATGATGGAAATGTTCGACGCGGGCGAGCTCAAGCAACTCGTCGACGAAAAGGGCGTGGCGACCGCCTGATTATTCGAATTTGGGAGGTTTCGTCTCGGGGAGGCGGGGCCGCGGGAGACCGGTGCGGCCCCGCCTCTATTCGAGACTGCTTGGGGGGTGCCTCGTTTAATGCACGTCTCATGCCAAATCCGTCAAACGTTCGGTTTCCGTGGCTTTGGGCGGCTCGTGCGGCTGGCAGTAAAGCGCGAGTGTAAACGAATCCGACATCGCCAAATGCGTAATCGCCGCTTGGCAAAGCGCGGGGCCGCCGCCACGCTGGGACGATGGACTTGAAGGACGACATCGAAGGCGGCGGCGATTCGCCCGCGATTCCTGCGGCGACCCTTGTCGTTTTTCGCAACGACCCGGCGGGCGGCGCTCCGCAACTGCTGATGGTCGAGCGTTCGGCCTCGATGAGCTTCGCCGGCGGCGCGGCGGTGTTTCCGGGCGGGCGGGTCGACGAAGCCGACCGCGAGCTTGCCGCGCGGCTTGACGCCGCCGATATCGACGAGACCGCGGCGCAAATCGCCGCGGTACGCGAGACGCTCGAGGAAACCGGGCTGGTCGTCGCGATGAAAGGCGGCGCCCGGCACGATCAGGCGCTCCGTGCACGTGAGATCGTTTGCGCTGAAAACGCGCTGGCCCCGGTGCTCGAGGCAATGGGCTGGGAACTCGATCTCGACGCGCTCGTGCCGTTTTCGCGCTGGCGCCCCAAGCACCGCCACTTGCGCATTTTCGACACGCGCTTCTACCTGCTCGATCTGGGCACCGGCGCGGTCGAGGTCGCGGTCGACGCGACCGAGAACACGCATGTGTTCTGGAGCAGCGCGGAAGGCGCAATCCAGCTGGCCGACATGGGCAAGATAAGCGTGATCTTCCCGACCCGGCGCAATCTCGAGCGGCTTGCCCAATTCGCCAGCTTCCACGAGGCGCTGACTCACGTCGCGCGGTTCCCGAGCACTATGATCACCCCGTTCTTCGAGGAACGCGACGGCGAGCCGTTCCTCGCGATCCCCGCCGACGCGGGCTATCCGGTGACCGGCGAGCGGCTCGACCGCGTCCAGCGCGCCTGAGCTAAATCTTCCGGCTGGCGATGATCGGCCCGCCGGTTCCCGACTGAAGCAGCAGCGCGCTCGCCAGGCCGGCGCGCGGCGCGGGCAGCGCGACCTTCAGAGGCTTTCCGGTCCAATGCGCGAGCGGCACCAGTTGGCGCACGATGTTGCGATGTGGGATCGTGCGTCCGCCGTTCTCGCCGGCGCGGATCGGGACCGCAATCGTACGCGGATCGTAGCGCACCAGCCACAGCGTGGCATTGCCCGCGCCCGCGCCGACGCTCGCGGAACGCGCGTCGCCGGCGATGGCCGGGCCGCCTACCCCACGATCGAACTGACGGATCGCGGCGTCGATGTCGCTGCGGCGATTGCCGGTGAGCACCCCGCGGCCGTTTACGATCACTTGCGGGGTGGCGACCTGCGCGCGCCTGCCGGCATGCGCATAGTCCCATTGGCGCTTGGTGAACGTCGCGTCGGCGAAGGTGTCCTTCCAGCCGAGTTGATCCCAGTACGTCACCGCAAAGCTCAGCGCGAGCACGTCGGGCCGGTCCGCGAGCCCGTTGACCGCGATGTCGGCGGGCGGGCACGAGGAGCATCCTTGGCTTTGGTACAGCTCGACCACCGCGGGATGCGCGGGGTCGGCGGCGAAAACCGGCGGGGCGCAGCCGGCGAGCAGCGCGAGGCCGGTCAGTAAAGCGAGTCGGCGCATCAGTTTTCTCCTTCGGATATTTCTGCAATCAGCCCCTCGGCGATCCAGGCGCCGAGCCAGGCTCCGGTCAAGGCAATGCCATCGGACTCGCCATGTTCCGCGGCGATATGCGCGCACAGCCCGGCAAAGCACAGACCCGAACGAATCCGCACGATCGCATCGGCCTCGTCCTCTTCGAGCACGCGGAAACGCGCGAGTTCACCGGCGCGCCAGGTCAGCAAGCTGCCGGGGGCGGGTAGCGAGCCGACCGGCGGCGGTGGTTCGTCCGTCGTCAACGCAGACCAGATCGCGGGAGCATTAGTGGTCAGCGGCTGGAGATCGAGAGTCGGAACGAAGTGCAGCGCTGCCCGGTCCCAATCGACCGCACCGAGCGTGGCCGGATCGAGCGTAGGCGCGTCGGCACCGACAAACGCTTCGGTGAGCGCGAGCTCGAGCGCCGCGAGTTCGGCGACCTCGGCGTCATCAGGCCACAGCAGCGCGAGCGTCGCGGGAAAGTCGCGCGGATAGGCGTCGAGCGTCCAGCTGCTCGGCGGAATCCGCTCGACGTGCACCACCACCGCTTCGTGGAACGCCTCGTCGCCGATCCATTGGCGGGTCTTCGCAAACGCGTCTTCGAGGCACGCGGCGAGTTGCGCGCGGTAATTGTTCTGATAAATCGCCAGTCCCGCCGCGGCACCCGGCGCAAAGCTCCCCGCCGCCGCCTCCGAACCGGTGCGGAGCCAGCCGCTGAACTCGTCCTGGAGGCGAGCAAGTTTCATGCCGCCGCCCGGGTTTCGCGCGCGCCGATCGCGCGGGCAAGATCGAGTTCGGCGAGAAGTTCGCCCAGCGGAGGAATGGCGTCGTCGCGCTCGATCATCGTCGCCACCGGGCCGAGCCGCGGGAGGACGTGCGCATACAGCTCCCACACCGAGGCGGGAACCGGCTGGTCGTGCGTGTCGATCAACAGCGTCTCGCCCTGCGAATGCCCGGCAAGGTGGATCTGGCGGACGCGTTCGGCGGGAACCGCATCGAGATAGGCGCGCGCATCGAAGCCGTGGTTCTGCGCGCTGACGAAGACGTTGTTGACGTCAAGCAGCAAGCCGCAGCCGGTGCGCGCGCAAACCGCGCCGAGGAATTCCCATTCGCTCATCGCCGCGCCGACGAAGGCGATGTAGCTCGACGGATTTTCGATTAGCATCGCCCGCCCGAGCGCGTCTTGCGTGGCCGCGACATTGGCGCAGACGACGTCGAGCGCCTCGTCCGTGTAGGGCAGCGGGAGCAGGTCGTGCGAGCTGAAGCCGCCGAAGCGCGTCCACGACAGGTGATCGGAAACGAACAGCGGATCGATCTCGTCGATCAGCGCCCGCAGCCGGGAAAGATAAACGCAGTCCACTCCGTCGGCCGAGCCGAGCGAGAGCGAAACCCCGTGCAGCGCGACCGGATAGCGTTCGCGCACTTGGCGCAGGATGCGGCGCGGCTGACCGCCATCGACCATGAAGTTTTCGGAGACGACTTCGACGAAATCGACCGCGACCCGGCGCTCGAGGAACGCCGCGTAGTGCGGTTTGCGCAGGCCCAGGCCGTATCCGGAAAACGCGGGAGGCATTGTGAAGGGACACTCGATAAGGGGTGGCCCGGCCGCCGAGGAGGGGGGAGGCGGCCGGGCCGGGGAACCTCGTTTAGTTCGGTGCGGTTTCGCTGCCGCCGGCGGCCTTGCACGCCTTGACCGACAACGCCTTGAAGCCGTGACCCTTGCAGTCGTTCTGGCCCTTGCAATCGTTGTGCGCGGTCTTGCAGTCGGACGTGCCTTTGCACGAATTGACGCCGTAGCAGTGGACGACATCGGCGCCCTTGGCGACGGCGACGGTGGGAACGGCGGCCGAAATGGCGATGAGCGCGGCCGAAGTGGCGAGGCCGAGGCCGTTGCGAACGGTGATCATGGGCGGGAAACTCCAAAAGGAAACGTTGCCGGATTGGCCTTGCTCATTCGCGCGGGGTCCGCGGTCGGTTACATCACCAGCGCAAGACCCGCGGACCGACCAGAGCGCCGAAACTCGCCGCGAGCAGAATCCCGAGCGAATACCAGGTGAGCACGAACAGCGCCGACACTTCGGGGCAATGAAGGCAGTAGACCGTCGCCGCGAAAGCCCCCGCCGCCAGCCCCGCCGCCGCGCCCGCGGCGCGCAGCCGGGTCGGCGCGAGGCTGCGGAACGACCACAGCAGTCCGGCGAAAATCGGCATCGACAATGCCAGCACGAGCCACGGGCACTTGGTCCAGGTATGACCGAGCCACATCGCCAGCCATTCGGCGCGCGGAGTGCGCACGAGTTCGCCCACACCGAGCGCGGCGAGGACAACGACCGGCACCGCGATCAGCCTGAGCCGCTTGAGGCTGCCCGGATCGGGCCGCGCCAGCCGCGTCACCGCGAACGACGCGAAGCCCGCGAGCGAAACCGTGTAGCCCCATTTGATCCAGAACGCCGGGCCCTGCATCGCCAGCCACAAATCGGCCCGGAAGCCGAGCGTGGCGGCGATCAGCAACACTGAAACGATCGCCCCACCCGCGATTCCCAGCGCCAGCCGCAAGCCGACCGCGCCGCGCGGAACCGCCGGCACGTCAACGCTCAGCGTGTCGATAAGCTCGTCGGTGTTCATGCCGTATCGCCCCGGATTCGCTGCGCCAGCGCCTTGAGCCCGCGGTGGACCGTGACTTTGACGTCGGAATCGCCATAACCGCTCGCCGCCGCTGCTTCGGCGACGCTGGCGCCGTCGATCCGCGTCGCGCGGATCATTCGCGCCTGCTTGGCGGGCAGCGTGCCCAGCAGCTTGTCGACGTCGAGCCGGGCTCCGCTCGAACTCTCGAAGCCTTCGTCGATGAGCGCGTCCTCGAGCCCTTCGATCGGAACGGTTTTGCGATGGCGGCGGAAGTGGTCGATCAGCTTGTAGCGCGCGATGGCGAACAGCCACGCGGTGAACGCGCGGTCGCGGTCGTACGTCGCGCGGCGGGTGTGAACGGCGATCAGCGTTTCCTGCACCAGATCCTCGATATCGTTGGAGTCGGCGATGCGGCGGCGATAAAAGCCCGTGAGCAGCGGCACGAGCGCGCGCAGCAGACAGGCGTGATCGGCGGCGTTGCCGTCCAATCCTCCTGTCATCCACGTCCGCAACCGGTCTTCGTCAGCTCGCATCCGCGCTCCTGCACCAAGCGCATTCGCTCGTGCGCGGCCGATGGTTACACGTCCTTGCCAGGTCGGGGTGCGAATTTTTCGCCGCTGCAGCGCGTAACCGCCCGGGCCGCGTGCGCGAATAAGAGGCCAACGGGCGTGTGCCCAGCCCCGGTTCACCAAGGAGTTCGCTGATGACCAAGACCAACGCCACGCTCGCCGCGACCATCGCACTCGCCGCACTCGCCGCTTCGGTGACTACCGCCAACGCCCAAGCCAAGCCGGCAATGGAAAAATGCTACGGCGTCAGCCTCGCGGGCAAGAACGACTGCAAGGCCGGCGCGGGCACGAGCTGCGCGGGAACCTCGAAAGTCGCCTACCAGGGCAACGCGTGGAAGCTGGTCAAGGCGGGAACCTGCACCGCGATCAAGACCCCGCGCGGCAACGGCTCGCTCGCGCCCAAGGCCTGAGCGATTTCGATGACTTCCGCGATCCTTAGCAGCGCCCGCCGCTTTACCGCCCGTATCCCGGACGATCCCTTGTTGCTGGTCGCGCGGTTGGGAATCGCGGCGGTGTTCTTCATGTCGGGGCGGACCAAAGTCGACGGGCTGCTCCACATCACCGACGGTACTTACGAGCTGTTCCGCAGCGAATACGCACTCCCGCTGGTCCCGCCCGAGATTGCCGCGCACGCCGCGACGTATTCGGAGCACCTGTTCCCGATCCTGCTCGTGCTCGGGCTGTTCACGCGCCTCTCGGCGCTCGCGCTGCTCGGGATGACAACGGTGATCGAGGTGTTTGTCTATCCCGACGCCTGGCCGACGCACCTGAGTTGGGCGGGCTTGCTGCTCCCGCTGATCCTGCGCGGCGGCGGGCGCTGGTCGCTCGACCGCATCCTGTTCGCGCGCAGCAAGTAACCGCAACAATCTGGCGCGCCCGGCAGGAGTCGAACCTGCGGCCTCAAGATTAGAAGTCTCGTGCTCTATCCAGCTGAGCTACGGGCGCGCGCTGGCTTCCCTTAGGCGCGCTTTGCAAGCCCCGCAAACCGGGTTAGGCGTGACCGACATGAGCGAGGGGCTACAGAGCATCGACGGCGCCGCAGGAGCGCGGCGCCATTTTCGCTATTTCGATTACACGATGGCGGCGTTCGTCGCGATCCTGCTGCTGTCGAACCTGATCGGCGCGGGAAAGCGCGCGGTGGTCGACTTGCCGCTGATCGGACCGTGGCCGTTCGGCGCGGGTGTGCTGTTCTTCCCGATCAGTTATGTGATCGGCGACATCCTGACCGAAGTATACGGCTATGCTCATGCCCGCCGGTGCATCTGGGCGGGTTTCGTCGCGCTGCTGTTCATGGTGTTTATGAGCGTCGTGGTGGTGGCGTTGCCGCCCGACGCCGGGTGGACCGGCCAAGCCGCTTACGAGCAAGTTTTCGGACAGACCCCGCGGATCGTTTTTGCCTCGGTAATCGCTTTTTGGGCGGGGGAGTTCGTCAACAGCTTCGTGCTCGCGAGGATGAAAATCTGGACCGGCGGGCGGATGCTGTGGAGCCGGACGATCGGCTCGACCGTGTTTGGTCAGGCGATCGACAGCGCGCTGTTCTATCCGCTCGCCTTCCTTGGCGCGATGGGGTGGACGACGCAGCAAGTGCTGTGGGTATCGCTGGGCCAGTGGCTGATAAAAGTGCTGTGGGAAGCGTTGCTGACCCCGGTCACTTACGCGGTGGTCGGTTTTCTAAAACGGCGCGAGGGGGTCGAAGTGTTCGACCGCGGCACCGAATTCTCGCCGTTCGCCAAATCGGCGCCAGTTTGAGGCCCCGCCCGAAGGCGAGGCCCCATCGGCGATCTTTCAATCGGCGATGAGGCCGATTGCCAGGTAGACGATGATCAAAGAGCCGAAGCCCAGGATCGTGCCGAGTGCGAAGCCGACGCGGACCAGCGTGACGTCGATCCCGAAGTAGTCGGCGGTTCCGGCGCACACGCCCATCAGCTTGGCGCGCGCGTGGTTCAGACGAAAGCTCCGGCCTACCGCGCGGACCGGATCGCGGCGGTCGAGCGCGCTCATGTGATCTGTCCCACGTAAGCAGTGTGCGCTTGCGCATTCGACGGCGTCGAGACGGTGCCGCCGATCAGGACGAGCGAGAGCACCATCGCCGAAACGGCGGCGGCGGCGCGGTTGGTAAAAGTCGAGTACGTGGTCATCTCAATTTTCCTATGGTTCGTTGCTGCGAGCCATCCCGCAGACGCAGACTACATCGCATGAGCCGTGCCAATTTGCAGAAATGGCGCGAAACTGTGGTTCCGTCGCGCGCCGCTCATCCTTTCCACGAGATGAATGCCAAGGCTTGGGGAATTCTCCCACACATTCGCAATCGCCTTTTCCGTGACAATCGCGGGGCCGCTTGCCAAGCGCGTGAGCGATGGCGCTCGACCGCATCCTGCTCACCGATTTCCGCAATCATCGCGCCACCGCGCTCGACGGCGCGGCGCGGTTCAACCTGTTGGTCGGCGAAAACGGCGCGGGCAAGACCAACGTGCTCGAAGCGCTGTCGCTGTTCGCGCCGGGCCGGGGCTTGCGCCGCGCCAACCTCGCCGAGATCGGCGCCGCGGACGGACCCGGCGGGTTTGCGGTCAGCGCCGAGCTTGCGGACGCGGGGGTGCAGCTCGGCACCGGGGTCCGCGCCGAGCGCCCGGGGCGGCGCGTGGTGCTGGTCAACCAGGCGGAAAGCCCGGCAGTGCGGCTGTCCGAATGGCTGAGCATCGGCTGGCTGACCCCGGCGATGGACCGGCTGTTTCAGGACGGCGCGGCCGCGCGGAGACGGTTCCTCGACCGGCTGGTGCTCGCGCTCGATCCCGGTCATGCCGCGCTCGCCGCGCGCTACGAAGCCGCGCTGCGGGAGCGCAATCGCCTGCTGACCGAACCGGACGAGCCCGATGCGGCATGGTTCGACGCGCTCGAAACCCAGCTTGCCGAAGCGGGTGCAGCGCTCGCGCGAGGCCGGGCGCGGACGATCGAACTGCTCGGCCAAGCGCTTGCGGCGGAGGCCGAAGGGCCGTTCGCGCGGCCCGCGCTGGCTTATCTGGCGGGCGGCGCGCCCGACGCCGAGGCGCTCGCCGCTGCGCGCCGGCGCGACCGCGGCGCGGGACGGACGCTGACAGGGCCGCACCGCGACGATCTCGGCGTGGTCATGGCGGGCAAGAATCGCCCCGCCGCCGAATGTTCGACCGGCGAGCAGAAAGCGATGCTGATCGCGATCGTTCTCGCGCACGCGGGGTTGCTGGGAAGCGAGCGGCCACGTCTGCTGTTGCTCGACGAGGTCGCCGCGCATCTCGATCCGTTGCGCCGCGCGGCGCTGTTCGCGCGGTTGCGCCAAGGCGCCGCGCAAGTCTGGCTGACCGGTACCGAGCCCGCTCCGTTTGCGGAGATCATGGACGAAGCGGTGGTGTGGGAGGTTCGCGACGGGACCGTGGCGCGCGTTTAGCGCGCCGCCAGCGCTCCCTTCACCACCGGCAGCGTGTCCCTGACTATCGCCTCCACCCCCGGCACGGTCGGGTGGAGGTGATCGGCCTGGACCAGCGCGGGCTTACCCAGCACCGCCTGAAGGAAGAACGGCACGAGCATGTCACGGTGCTTCCTGGCCAGCGCCGGAAAAGCGGGATCGAACACCTTGCGGTAATCCGCGCCGAGATTGGGCGGGGCGAGCATCCCCATCACCACCACCTTGAGCGCGCGCTGATCGAGTTCGGTCAGGATCGCGTCGAGGTTGTCGCGGACTTGTTCGGGCGGCAGCCCGCGCAGCAGATCGTTGCCGCCGAGTTCGACCAACACGAGGTCGGGGCGCGTCGGTTGGCCATCGAGCACGAACGCGACACGGCGGCGGATGTCGCCGCTGGTGTCGCCCGAAACCCCGGCGTTGGCGATGCGAACGTTAATCCCCTTCCCGCGCAACGCCGCTTCGAGCCGCGCGGGGTAGCTTTGCCCCGGCGCGAGGCCGTAACCCGCGAACAGGCTGTCGCCGATCGCCACGATCTGCCGCTCCGGGCCGCTGACGGTCGCCTCGCTTGGCCGCACGGGGGGCGCGGGCGGGCGCTGGCACGCGGCGAGCACCAGCGAGGCAAGCGCGGCATAAACCCATTTCATATCGCAACCTCCTATGGCATCGCGCGGCGGTGACAAGCCCCGCCCCGGCAATCGCCGCTTCCGACCTGACCCTGACTCTCGGCGACGGCAACCGCGCGGTCGCGATCCTAAAGGGGATCGATCTGGTCGTTCCGGCCGGGCAGGTGCTCGCGCTGCTCGGCCCCTCGGGCTCGGGAAAAAGCTCGCTGATGGCGGTGCTAGCAGGGCTCGAACGCGCGAGCGGCGGCGCGCTCGAGGTCGCAGGGCAGAACTTCGCGGCGCTGAGCGAGGACGCGCTGGCGCGCGCGCGGCGCGGGCGGATCGGTATCGTGCTCCAGGCATTCCACTTGCTCCCGACGATGACCGCGCTCGAAAACGTGATGACCCCGCTCGAACTCGCAGGGGTCCCCGACGCGCGCGAATGCGCTGCGGCCGAACTCGCTGCGGTCGGGCTCGGCCATCGGCTCGATCACTATCCCGCCCAGCTATCGGGCGGCGAGCAGCAGCGCGTCGCCATCGCCCGCGCGCTCGCCCCGCGCCCGGCCTTGCTCTTCGCCGACGAGCCGACGGGCAACCTCGATACCGCGACCGGCGCGGAGATCGTCGACCTGCTGCTCGCGCGCCGCGCCGAAACGGGCGCGACACTGGTGGTGATCACGCACGACGCCGCGCTCGCCGCGCGCTGCCAGCGGATCGTCACGCTCGCCGACGGGCGGATTGCCAGCGATATCGCTGCGTGAGCCAACGGCTGCCTTGGAGCACCGCATGGCGCATTGCCCGGCGCGATCTGTCGGCGCGGTTCCGGGGCCTTCGACTTCTGCTCGTGTGCCTGTTCCTCGGGATTGGCGCGCTCGCCGCGATCGGGACGCTCACCGACGCGATCGAGCACGAGCTGGCGCGGCGTGGCGCAACGATCCTGGGGGGCGATGTCGAAGTCGCGGTGTGGCAACGCTCGGCCAGCCCGGTCGAACTGACGGCGTTCCGCGCTTTGGGCCGGGTCTCGGGCGGCGAGCGGATGCAGGCGATGGCGCGCGCGGGCGATCTCGCCGCGCCGGTTGAACTGAAAGCAGTCGACGCCGCGTGGCCGCTGGTCGGGCGTCTGCGTCTGGCCGACGGGCGCTTGGTCGGAGCGCCGCCAGCCGGCGAGGCGTGGCTAGCGCAAGGCGCGGCCGACCGGCTCGGCATCGCCCCGGGCGGGACGCTGACCGTGGGCCGTCAGACGCTCAAAGTCGGCGGAATTATCGGCGACGAGCCCGACCGGCTCGGCGAAGGCTTCACGCTCGGCCCGGTGACGATCGTCGCCGCAGGAGTGCCGGCGCAGGCGGGTCTGACTGCACCCGGCGCAATGTACCGCAGCAAATATCGCCTCGCGCTCAAACCCGGAGTCGCACCCGCCGCCGCCGCCGCGCGGCTCACCCATGCGTTCCCTTCCGCCGGGTTCGAAATTCGCACCCGCGACAAGGCTTCGCCCGGCGCCGAGCGGTTCGTCAGCCGGATGGGTGAATTCCTCGTGCTCGTCGGGCTGGCAGCGCTGGTCATCGCCGGGATCGGGATTGGCGGCGGGGTCGCCTCGTACCTCGAAGCGCGGCGCGGCAGCATCGCCACATTGAAAGTGCTTGGCGCGGCGAGCGGGGACATCGCGCGCATCTACCTGCTCCAGATCGCCGCCGCGGCGCTCGCCGGGAGCGTGGCCGGGCTTGCGGCAGGGGTCATGGTCACGCCGCTGCTCGGTCGTGCGCTGGGCGCGCTGCTGCCGGTCGCGCCGGGCTTTGTGTTCGACCCCGTGGCGCTCGCGCGAGCGGCGCTTTACGGGCTGATGGTCGCGCTGGTTTTCGCCGCGCCGCCGCTGCTCGCCGCGCGGCGCTTTCCCGCGCTCGCGCTGCTGCGCGCGCACGTCTCGCCGCTGGCGCGCAGCCGGCGCGAAGCGGCGCTGCCGGCGCTCGCCGGAGCGGCGGGGATCGTCGCACTCGCGCTCGCCGGGGCGTCGCAACCGCGCGTCGTGCTGACGTTCCTTGGCGGCGCGGCGATGTTGCTCGCACTGCTCGCATTGCTCGGGCGCGCGATCCGCTGGGGAGCGGCCCGCCTGCCCCGCCCGCGCGCACCGCTGGCGCGGATCGCGCTCGCCAATCTCCACCGCCCCGGAGCGCAGACCGGCGCGCTGGTCACCGCGCTGGGCTTCGGGCTGTCTGCGTTCATCCTGCTCGCGGCGGTCCAGACCAGCCTCGACGCCAATATCGCCGCCGAAGTGCCGCAGCGCGCGCCCGACTATTTCGTGCTCGACTTGCCGCAGGAGCGCGAGGGCGAATTCCGCGCGCTCGTCGCGGCGCAGGCGCCTGGGGCGAAGGTTCGCACCGTCCCCGCGCTGCGCGGCGCGATCCTTGCTTACGGCCCCGCCGCGCAGATGACGCGGGTCGCCAATCTCAAGGAAATCCCCGACGACGCCTGGCCGCTGCGCGGCGAGCGCGGGCTGACCTATGCCGATAAGGTGCCCGAGGGGAACACCGTCACCGCGGGAAAATGGTGGTCGCGCGATTACGCCGGCCCGCCGCTGGTCTCGATCGACGAGCGGCTGGCACAGGCGCTCTCGCTCAGGCTCGGCGACACGCTCACTATCGGCCTGCTCGGGGTCGAACGCAGCGCCAAGATCGCCAGCTTCCGCCGGATCGACTGGGACACGCTGGGCTTCAACTACGTGCTGGTGTTCTCCCCTAACGCGATCCGCGATGCGCCGCATGCTCTGGCGGCGACGGTCGATCTGCCTGCTCCCCTCCCGCATGCGGGAGGGGTCGGGGGTGGGTCGTTCGGAACCTCCACGACTCACCCACCCCCAGCCCCTCCCGCGGGCGGGAGGGGGGAACTGCTTCGTTCACTCGTCGCGCACTTCCCCGCCAGCTCGGTGATCGAAGTCGGCGGTGTGCTGCGCCAGGCGCGCGATCTGCTCGATCAGGTCGGAACCGCGATCCTCGCCGCAGCCTCGGTCGCGGTGCTGGCGGGAATTGCGGTTCTCTTGGGCGCAATCGCTTCAGCGCGGGCCAGCCGGCTTTACGACAACGTGATCCTGCGTGTGCTCGGCGCGAGCCGCGGGCAGCTGCTCGCGCTGCACCTGGCCGAATACGGCGCGCTTGCGCTAGTGCTCGCTGGGGTCGCGCTGGCGCTGGGCAGCGCGCTCGGCTGGTTGGTGATCGTCCAGCTGTTCGAGTTTACGTGGCGGCCCGATTGGCTCCGCGTGCTGGCGGTGCTCGGCGCGGGGCTGGCGCTGACGATCGGCTTCGCGCTGGCCGGCTCGCTCCCGCTGCTGCGGGCGCGGCCGGCACAGGCGTTACGCGAGCTTTAGGCGAAGACGTCCTCGCTCGTCGGGTTCTTGGGATCGGGACCGAAGCGGTTCGGACCCGCCGTCCCCGGCAGCGCCATCAGCACGATCAGCGCGATACTCGACAGAATATTGAGCAGCGGAATCAAGGCGATGACGATGAAGCCCAAATACCACCAGCCGGACATATCACGATCGTGGAACCGGCGCACGGTAACCGCGATCAGCGGAACCAGAATAGCGAGCCAGTAAAGCAGAAAGACGATGCCGGCCCCACTCAGAAACGAACCGAAGACGGACGAGGGACTGCTCAGATTCACGTCGGCCATGTTCGATAGCCCGCCGCCCATCATCCTGACTATGAGCGCCAGTACACAGTAAACGATCAGATTGAACAGCGCGAACATCCAGAATTCCATTCGCCGCGCACGGCCTTTGAAATCGGCATACCGCCTGAACGGCATCAGCATCCATTCCATAGCATTATCCCCCTTCACGCCGGCACTTGATGCCTGGCGCGCGGGAGTGGACCACAACCGGCAAAAACGTGCAACAGCAGGCGCGCAGCCCTGTTCAGAACTTGAGCCGCACGGTCACTCCATATGTCCGCGGCTGGTTGGTGTAGCCCGAGATCGAGCCGGCTTGCGCGAACGGACCGAAAATGCCGGTGATCGTGCGCTGGTCGAGCAGGTTTCGAGCCCACGCCGACAGCTCGAAGCTGCGGCGCGGCGCGTAAGTCAACGACGCGTTGAGATCGTCGATCTCGCGCCTGTAGGGCTGCGCGGCGAGGCGCGCGGCGGCATAATCGCGGCTTCCGTCGGGATTGACGGTCACGAACCCGACCAACCCGGCGGCGATCCGGACTTGCGACTGATAATTGAAATCGGCGTGAAGCGCGATCCGTCCGGAGCGTGCGACCCGGCGGTTCCAGTCGAGCCCCACGCTCGCCGCGAGGGGCGGGATATTGGGAACCCGACTTCCCGAAACGTCGCCCAGCGCCGAATTGGTGAAGCGATCGTATCTGGGATCGAGATAAGTTGCCGCGAGCGACAGCACGAACCCGGAACCCGGCCGCACCTGCGCGTCAAACCCGATGCCCAAGGTCGATTGCTTCTGCGCGTTGCCGAGCAGAAAGCCCGCGCCGGTGAAGGTGTTGGTCTGAAAGTTGGCGATGGTCTGCTCGAACACGGTCAGGTTGGCCGAAACGACGCCCCAGTTGCCCTTGAGTCCAAGTTCGTAGAGTCTGGAATCTTCGGGGGCGGCGAAGCGGCCGCCACCGACGAGGTTGGCGGGCGCAAGCCCGGCGGCGCGGATGGCGGCAAGGTCTGCGGCGGTCGGGCGGCTCAATCGCGAGAGATTGAACGAACTGGCTTTGAAGCCGGTCGAATAGTTGGCGTAGGCGTTGAAGCGGTCGTTGAACGCGTAGGCGAGCCGCGCCGTCCACGACCAGTCCCCGTCGCGCGTCCGGCCGTCTTCGACCGCATTGGGGATGTTGAGGAACGGCGGGAGGAACTGGAACGCGCGCAATCCGCTCAATGCGGGACCGAACGACGCCAGATTGAGCGCTGAGAAGCGGTCGGTCGAAACCGAGCTCGAAGTCACGTCTTTGGCATCGTGCGTGTAATTCAGGCCCGCAGTCACCGTCAACCGCCGGCCAAGCTTGAAGTCGCCGCTGGCGAACAGCGAGTAAGCTCGGTCGTGCTGCGTAAACGCGTCGAAAAACCCCTGCCTCGCGGCGAAATACGTCCCCGGCGCCGCCCCAGTCAGAGCCTCAAGCGCGGGCACGCTGAGCGCCCCGCCCGACTGCGCGCGGATCAGCAAATCGGCGTAATTGCGGAAATCGGCGCCATAGACGATCTGATCGACCGTGCGCGCATTCTCGTCGAAGTAGTAAGCGCCGAGCAGGAGGTCGAACGGCCCGTCGAGGTTGGTCGCGACGCGCGCTTCCTCGGTAAAGGTCTTGAGCCGCGCCTGGCCGATGTTGGCCCCCGTCGCGAGCCGCGCGCTGGTGAAGTCGGCGTCCTGCGCGGCGTCGAGGTCGCTGGTGCGGTAGGCGGTGATCGAAGTGAAGGTCAGCGGCCCGAAATCGTAATCGGCCTGGCCAGATAAGCCCCAGTTGCGGACGCGGTTGGACGGAGTGACGTCGCTGTAGACGACATCGGCGAACGGGGTGCGGAAGTCGTTTACCCGCCCGCCGACCACCTCGAGCGCCGTTGTCGCCGCCGAGCGGCGCAGATTGACCACCCCGCAGCATTTCTCGTCGATCCGGTCGTAATCGCCGATCAGGCGGATGCGCAGGCCCGCCGCCGGATCGAGGCGCAATTGCCCGCGCACGAACCAGCGATTGCGGTTGTTGAGATCGTCGCCATTAAAAGCGTTGGTAAGGTATCCGTCGCGGCGGTTGTAGCCTGCCGCCAGGCTCGCCGCGATGCCCGGACCCAGTCCGCCTGAGACGTAGGCTTTGGCGACGACCGCGTTGAAATTGCCGTAGGAGGCCTCGACCGCGCCGCCAAACCTGTGGCTCGGCTCGCGCGTGACGATCGAAATCACCCCGGCCGACGCGTTCTTGCCGAACAGCGTCGATTGCGGCCCGCGCAGGACTTCGACCCGCTGAACGTCGGGCAAGTCGCCGATTTGCGCGATCGCGCGGCTGCGATAGACCCCGTCGATGTAGATCGCGACCGACGGTTCGAGCCCGATATTGTTGCCGCTCGTGCCGAATCCGCGGATCGTATAGGTGGTCGCGAACTGATTCTGGCTCTGGCTGGCCTTGAGCGAGGGAACCACCGACTGGAGGTCGGCCAAGTCGCGGATTTGCGCGCGCTCGATCGTGTCGGCGGTGGTCACGCTGACCGCGAAGGGGGTGTCCTGCAGCGTCCTTGCGCGCTTGGTTGCGGTCACGAGGATCGCGTTGCCTTCGGCATCGTCGGCGTCCGCTTCGGGTGCATCGGGAGCGGCTTGCGCGATTTCTTCCGCCGCGTCGGGCGCGGGATCGGCGGGCTGCTCCTGCGCCAGCGCGGGCGAGCAGGCCAGCGCCAGCCACGACACTCCCGCGCGCGAGGCCAGCGAAAGTTTCATCGATTCAATCCTCGCCCACGGCACGCCGCTGGCGCACTAAGGATCGCGAAAGCGTGCGGCAAGCAGCTTTCGCGCAGCCCGGCCTTGCCCGGCGAGCGCCCTTGAGCTAGGGGCGCGCGCAACCGGCGGCCCTGCAGCCGCGCCCTCCCACAACCGGAATCCACGACATGTCCGCGCTCCCCTTGCGCAATATTGCGATCATCGCCCACGTCGATCACGGCAAGACCACGCTCGTCGACCAGCTTTTCCGCCAGTCGGGCACGTTCCGCGACAACCAGCGCGTCGAAGAGCGCGCAATGGATTCGAACGATCTGGAAAAAGAGCGCGGGATCACGATCCTGGCGAAATGCACCAGCGTCGAGTGGGACGACCACCACGGCGTCACCACGCATATCAACATCGTCGATACCCCCGGCCACGCCGATTTCGGCGGCGAGGTCGAGCGCATCCTGTCTATGGTCGATGGGGTGATCCTGCTCGTCGATAGCTCCGAAGGCGCAATGCCGCAGACCAAGTTCGTCACCGGCAAGGCGCTCGCGCTGGGGCTGCGACCGATCGTCGTGGTCAACAAGGTCGACCGCCCCGACGAGCGCATCCAGGAAGTGCTCGACGAGGTCTTCGACTTGTTCGTCAGCCTCGACGCCTCCGACGAGCAACTCGACTTTCCGGTGCTCTACGCCTCGGGCCGCAACGGTTATGCCAACGAGGACCCGGCCTTGCGCGAAGGCACGTTGACCCCATTGTTCGCCAAGATCGTCGAGCACGTGCCCCCGCCCGCCGCCGACGTCGACGGGCCGTTCAAGTTCCTCGTCACGCTGCTCGACCGCGACAACTTCCTCGGCCGCATCCTCACCGGCAAAGTCGAAAGCGGGACGATCCGGGTCAACTCGCCGATCCACGCGCTCGATAACGACGGCAAAGTCGTCGAGGCCGGGCGCGCGTCGAAGCTGATGGCGTTTCGCGGGCTCGAGCGCATGCCGGTCGAAGAGGCCAGCGCGGGCGACATTATCTCGAT
>JBBRER010000011.1:0-32837 GCA_038202745.1 Sphingomonadales bacterium | reverse complement strand
GCTGACCCTCGATGTCGGATAAGCCCGTCACCCTTGCCGCCGTCACCGGCGCGCATGGCGTGGCGGGCGAAGTCCGGCTCAAGCTGTTCGGCGAGGGTGCGGAATCGCTTGGGCGTTTCCGTACCTTCAACGAGGGCGCGCTGGCTCTCGCCAAAGTGCGCGATGACGGTAAGGGCGGCGCCATCGCGCGGTTTGCCGGTATCGATGGCCGCGCCGCGGCGGAAGGCCTGCGAGGTACCGCGCTGACGGTTCCGCGCGGGGCGCTCCCTGCGCTGGGCGAGGGCGAATACTATCACGCCGATCTGATCGGGCTTTCTGCGGTCTCTGCGTCCGGAGAAGCGCTCGGCGTGTGCGTCGCGGTCGAGAACTACGGCGCGGGCGACGTGATCGAAATCGAGCGTCCCGACGGCGCGCGCTTCATGGTCCCGATGAACGCCGAGGCGGTTCCGCGTTGGGACGACGCCGCGATCACGATAGAGGATGCTTATGCCCAGTGATCCGCCCGCCCCCGTCAACGCCGCGATCGTTCAGGCCGCGCCGATCCCGCTGGCCTTCGCGCCGGGCATCGCCAAAGCGGCCGAGCTTTGCGCAGCCGCGATCCGCGACGGGGCGCAGCTGATCGCGTTCGGCGAGACGTTCCTCGGCGGTTATCCGCTGTGGCTCGACGAAGCGCCCGGCGCGGCGCTGTGGGACCACCCCGGCACGCGCGCGCTGCATCGTATCCTGCTCGAGCAGGCGATTGCCGGCGACGATGCGCGCCTCGCTCCGCTTCAGGCGCTGTGCGACGATAACGGCGCGCTGATCAGCATCGGCGCGCACGAACGGGTGCGTTCGAGCCTTTACAACACGCAGTTCCTCCTCCGCCCCGGCCAAGTGCCACAGCGCCGCCGTAAGCTGGTGCCCACGCACGGCGAGCGGCTGGTGTGGGCGCGCGGCGACGGCTCGACGATCGAGGTTCACGACGCCGGATGGGGTAAAGTCGGCAGCCTGATCTGCTGGGAAAACTGGATGCCGCTCGCGCGCGCGGCGATGCACAATCTGGGCGAGGCAGTGCATGTCGCGGCGTGGCCGACAGTGCGCGAGGCTTATGCGATCAACTCGCGCCACTACGCGTTCGAGGGGCGCTGCTTCGTGCTCGGCGCGGGGCTGGTCCAGCACCAGGCCGATCTGGTCGAGGGACTGCGGCTGGCGGGCGGCAACGCTGAAGCGCTGGCGCTGATCCGAAGCATTCCCGAGGGCGCGCTAAACCGCGGCGGCAGCCTAATCGCCGCGCCCGACGCGCGCGTGCTGGCGCAAGCCGGGGAAGGCGAGGAAACGATCCACGCCGTGCTCGATCTGGCCGAAATCGGCGAGAATTTGGGCTCGCTCGACACCGATGGCCACTACAGCCGCCCCGACGTGTTTGCGCTCGCGGTCGATCGGCGCGAGCAGCCGGGGGTCAGCTGGACCGAGGCTTGACCAGCCGCTCCAGCTCACGGGCGAAGCGCTTCATCTCGAAGTTCTGCGGATCGTCGTGCGCCTCGGGAATCCCGGCGTCGATCGTATTGTGCTGCGCGGGAATCAGCCAGCGCCCGGCGCGCGCGCTGACGTACACGTAAAGTGCAGCGAGCATCCGGTACTGCTCGGGCGTGAACCCCGGCTTGGGCCCGTACGTCTGCCCGCGGCTGGTCGCGCCGGGCAGGAAGCGGCGCGGCTGGACCGTCTCGATATGGACAAAACGCCCGCGCGCGGTCGCGCCGACGACGCGGCTCTCGAGCTTGGTCGCGCGCCAGGGTTGCGCGAACTCGTGCCCCGCCCAGATCTGCCCGACGCGGTTGAGGAAAATGTGCGCGACCGGCTCGGGCGCGAAATCCTTGCCGATGTACGACGCGAACGAGTTGACTTTCCAGTCGCGGTTCAGATGCTTGGGGAAGGGATCGTTGGCGTAGAACGGCTCGCTGGTGTCGTGGATCACGAAGTACTGGAGGGGTAGCCCGGCTTCGGTGTGCGAGACCGGATCGGCCGCGTGGAGCGCCGCGTAATCGCGATAGGGCTGCGGAAACGCCGCGAGGGCCGCCTGCTTCATCGACTCGCTCGGCGGGTCGGTGCGGGCCATCAGATCGGCGATGATCGGCGGAAGCGGCTGGGACGTGCGCACCGCACCAAGCTCGATCTTGCGCAGCAGGCAAGTCGCCTGCTCGAGCGGCGTCCCGGCAAACGTCAACGTATCGCGATCGAACCGGCACTCGCCGATTTGTTCGGCGTGGGCGGGAGCGGCGCTTACCCAAGCAAGCAGGGCGATGGATTGACGGACCGTAAGCATGTATATACATCCTGTATATACGGAGACCGTCATGGGCAAGGAATATCGCGCCAAAGTCTTCAAGTCGGGCAATTCGCTCGCGCTGCGTCTGCCCAAAGAACTGGGCATGATGGAGGGTGCGACGATGGTTTTGCGCGAAGAGCGCGCCGGCTTTCGGCTAGAAGCCGAAGAGCCGCCGAAACGAAAGTTCAACATCGAC
Organism: Sphingomonadales bacterium; assembly: GCA_038202745.1. Classification (GTDB taxonomy): domain Bacteria; phylum Pseudomonadota; class Alphaproteobacteria; order Sphingomonadales; family Sphingomonadaceae; genus Novosphingobium. The sequence goes on along the minus strand of JBBRER010000011.1, from coordinate 30,336 downwards.
AAAGTGCGCGGCTGCGCGATCGGTTCTGGCTTGCGGTTCATCAAGGATGAAGACCGAATTTTTGAGGAACGGCCGTTGCTCTGGGATGATCCGGAATGGCGCGCCAAGTACATGCCCGGCGAATGAAGTATCTTCTCGACAGCAATGTCCTGATCGCACTGGGACTCGACGCGGATGAAGCGGTCGTGGCTCGGGCGGCGTCGTGTGACGCGAGCGATATGGTTACTTCGGCGGTGGCGTTCGCGGAAGTCGTCCACGGATCGGAACGCGGCAAGCCGCCGACGCTGGAGCGGCTGGCAATTATTACCGAGGAAATTCCGGTTTTGCCGTTCGATGAGGCGGCGGCACGCGCCTACGCGTCGATCTCCTTCGGGCGGGCCAGCTACGATCGGCTGATAGCTGCTCATGCGCTCGCGCTGGGGTTGATCGTCGTCACCGATAACGAAAAGCACTTCGCCGACGTCCCGGGGCTGAAGGTCGAGAACTGGACGCTGTGACCTTCGCCGCCACCGTCCTCACGCTCTACCCCGAGATGTTTCCCGGGCCGCTCGGCGTCTCGCTCGCCGGGCGCGCGCTGGGGGAGGGGACGTGGTCGCTCGAGACCGTGCAGATCCGCGATTTCGCATCCGACAAGCATCGCACGGTTGACGATACGCCGGCGGGAGGCGGGGCTGGTATGGTGCTGCGCGCCGATGTGCTCGCCGCTTGCATCGACTCTGCAACGGCGCTGCATCCCGGTTGCCCCGTCCTCGCGATGACCCCGCGCGGAAAACCGCTCGATCAGGCGCGGGTTCGCGCGCTCGCGGCGGGTCCGGGCGTGACCATCCTGTGCGGCCGCTTCGAGGGCTTCGACGAGCGGATATTCGAGGGCCGCGCGGTCGAAGAAGTCAGCGTCGGCGACGTTGTGCTGTCGGGGGGAGAGCCCGCCGCGCTGGTCCTGCTCGATGCTTGCATTCGCCTGCTCCCCGGCGTAATGGGCGCGGCTTCCAGCGGGACCGAGGAATCGTTCGAGAACGGGCTTCTCGAATACCCGCAGTTTACCCGGCCCACGACATGGGAAGGGCGCACGATCCCTGAGGTGCTGCGATCGGGGGATCATGCGAAGATCGCGGCGTGGCGAAAGCTGCAGGCCGAGATCGACACACGGTCACGCAGGCCGGACCTTTGGGAGCGCCATGCCGGCGCTCGGGTTCAGTCTGCCTCTGGCGCGCGGCGTGAAGAAAAGGACTTGGACCGGTGAACCTGATCCAGCAGATCGAAGCCGAGGAAATCTCGAAAGCTTCAAAGGAAATTCCGCAGTTCCGCCCGGGCGACACCCTTCGCGTCGGGGTCAAGGTCGTCGAAGGCGAGCGCACCCGCGTCCAGGCTTACGAGGGCGTGTGCATCGCGCGTTCGAACCGCGGGATGGGATCGAATTTCACCGTTCGCAAGATGAGCTTCGGCGAGGGCGTCGAGCGCGTCTTCCCGCTCTATTCGCCCAACATCGACAGCATCACCGTGGTTCGCAAAGGCGTCGTCCGCCGCGCCAAGCTGTATTACTTGCGCGGCCGCACCGGCAAGCGCGCGCGCATCGCCGAGCGCCGCGACGTGCGCCCCGGCGCCGAAGGCTGACGCTTCAGCCATCGCGCGATCTGCGGATCGCGGCGGACCAAGGGCGTCCGGCTTCCCGCCGCGACGCCCTTCCCTTGTCAAGCGTCCGGACAGCTCCCATAGTGTATTGTACAGATAATACACCGGGAAGCAGGGTCGTGGGTCGTGGAATCAAATTGGCGACCGGCGTCGTTGCACTGGCGATTGTCGCGGCGGTCGCTTTGCTTGGATTGGAACCGCCGCAGCCCGTCCTCGCGCGCGCCGGACCGCGGCCCGCAGCACAATTTGCAGGGTTCGCAAGCCGCTCACTTCTGCCCGCCCGAGCGGTCGCGTTTAGCCCTGGCGGCGACCTTCTGGCGACGACGGTGTGGACGGAGTGATCCGTATCGGCGCACCCGACGGCAAGCCGCTGGCCGCACGTTTCACCCACCCCGGCGAGGCGACCGCGCTTGCCTTCGCGCCCGATGGAGCGGCCCTCGCCTCGGCGGGTTACGACGGCACTGTCCGTCTTTGGTCGCTGGCGACGGGGGGTCAGCGCATTGTGGAAATCTCACCCCAGCCGCTGTGGACGGTCGCGTTCGGCCCCGACGGCCGCACATTTGCCACTGCGGGCGAGGACAAGACGATCCACGTGCGGCCGAGCGATGGCGGTCCCGAGCTCCACCGGCTTTCGGGTCACGCGCTCAATGTCTGGCACCTTGCGTTCGCGCCCGACGGCAAGACGCTCGCCAGTGGCGGTTTCGACCGCACGGTGCGGGTGTGGGACCTTGCCTCGGGCCAGTTGCTGCACACTTCAACCGGGCATCGCCAGGGCGTCGTCGGCCTCGACGTGCGTGCGAGCGACGGCTTGATCGCGAGCGGCGGCGACGATGCCACAATTCGGTCGTGGCGCGGCGACGAGAAGCCTTTGCGCACGATCGCCGCGGGCCAGTACGTCGATGCCGTTGCGTTCAGCCGCGACGGGCGCTGGCTCGTCGCGGGAGGGCGCGAGAGTCACGGGCTCAACGCCCTATGGAAGGCGGTCACCGGACGGCGACCGCTCGGCGACCGCGGCATCGCCGCGCGATTGGGGCGCGTCGCCGACGGCACCGCAGTAGCTGTGCTCGACCGCCAACCCGACGATGTCGTCGCGGTCGCGTTCAGCCCCGATGGCAGGTTGGTGGCGACCGGGAGCGAGGACGGCAGTGTCGCGTTGTGGCGGTTGACGCCGCAGACCTGATCGCCGCTGGCCTTGCCGCGCGGGTCGGCTATCTAGCATCGGTTCCAATCGCCTTCCGGGATCGTCCATGCGTCATGCCGCCTTGTTGCTCACCCTGTTCGCGCTTGCCCTTCCCGTGAGCGCGTCCGCCGAAACCCCCGCGCTCGACTTCGAGCGCGTGTTCGCGAGCCCGAGCCTCGACGGCCCGGCGCCCCGCGCGGTCAAGCTTTCGCCCGACGGGCGCTGGGTGACGCTGCTGCGCGCGCGCGCCGACGATCTCGAACGCTACGATTTGTGGGGGTTCGATCGGACCACGGGCAAATGGACGATGCTGGTCGATTCGCTCAAGCTCGGCTCTGGCCGCGAGCTGAGCGAAGCCGAGAAGATGCAGCGCGAGCGGATGCGGATCGGCAGCCTCAAGGGGATCGTGTCGTACGACTGGACCGCCGACGGCACGGCGCTGCTGGTCCCGCTCGACGGCGATCTTTATCTCGCCGGGCTCGACGGCACGGTCCGCCGGCTGACCGAGACTCCTGAGGCCGAACTCAACCCTGCGCTGAGCCCCAAGGGCGGCTACGTCTCGTTCGTCCGTGACCGCCGGCTGTGGACCGGCCCCGTCAGCGGGGGAACCGCGCCCGCGCCAATCACGCCCGCCGAGCCCGCCGAGACGGTCCATTGGGGCGAGGCCGAGTTCGTCGCGCAGGAGGAGCTTGCGCGGTTCACCGGGTTCTGGTGGTCGCCCGACGACGCGCATATCGCGGTCGAGCGGTTCGACGAAGCGCCGGTGGGCGTGGTCACCCGCGCCGCGATCGGTGCGGACGGGACCAAGACTTTCGCGCAGCGCTATCCCGCGGCCGGTACCGCCAACGCCGAGGTTTCGCTCTACGTGATGCGGCCCGACGGATCGAGCCGCGTCGCGGTCGATCTCGGCGCTGACCGCGACATCTATCTCGGCCGGGTCGATTGGGCGCCCGACGGCAAGACGCTTTACGTCCAGCGGCTCAACCGCGCGCAAACCCGGCTCGACATGCTCGGCGTCGATCCCGCGAGCGGCAAGGCGCGCACGCTGTTCACCGAAAACGCGGCGGACAAGGCGTGGATCAACCTTGGCGACAATTACCGTTTCCTCAAGGACGGGAGCCTGATCTGGACCTCGGAGCGCGACGGCTTCGCGCATCTTTACCGCTTCAAGGACGGTAAGTGGCGGCAGCTGACCAAGGGCCCGTGGGTGGTGATCAAGCTCGCCGGGGTCGACGAGGCGGGCGGGCAGGTGTTCTTCACCGCGACCAAGGACGATGTGCTCGCGCCGCAGTTGTATTCGCTCGCGCTGGAAGGCGGCGGCGAGCCGGTCCGCCTGTCCGACCCCGCGTTCGCCAACGCCGCGGCGATGGACAAGGCGGGCAAGACGCTGACGATCACGCGTTCGGGTCCGGCGCAGCCCCCGCAAAGCTATATCGCCGATGCCGCGGGCAAGCGGATCGCCTGGCTGGAGGAGAACCGGGTCGAGGGGACGCACGCCTACGCACCGTTCCTCGCGGGTCATGCGCCGACCCGCTTCGGCACGCTCAAGGCGGCCGACGGCTCGGTGCTGAACTGGCAGATGATCACCCCGCCGCTCGAGCCCGGCAAACGCTACCCGGTGTTCTTCGATCACTACGGCGGGCCGCACAGCCAGACGGTCAGCAAAGCCTGGCAAGGCGCGCTGCCGCAGGCGATCGTCGGCAAAGGCTTCATCTACTTCCGGATCGATAACCGTGGCAGCGCCAACCGCGGGGTCGCGTTCGAAAAGCAGCTGTGGCACGCGATGGGCAGCGTCGAGGTCGCCGACCAGAAGGCGGGGGCGGCATTTCTCAAGAGCCTGTCGTTCGTCGATCCGGCCAAAATCGCGACGTTCGGGTGGTCGTACGGGGGCTACATGACGCTGATGATGCTGGCGCAGGATCCGGGTGAGTACGCGGCGGGGATCGCGGTCGCTCCGGTGACGCGCTGGGATCTCTACGATACCGCCTACACCGAGCGGTACCTCGGCGATCCGCGCGCGGTGCCCGAGGTTTATGCGAAAACCTCGCCGCTCGGGGTCGTCACGCGGATCATCGATCCATTGCTCGTCATCCACGGCATGGCCGACGACAACGTCGTGCTCGACAACACCACTGCGCTCGTCGCCACGCTGCAGGACGCGGCGGTGCCGTTCGAGATGATGCTCTATCCGGGCAAGACCCACGCCATCGCCGGTCCCAAGACGCGCCAGCACTTGTACGAAACGGTGTTCGCGTTCCTCGCCCGTCACGGCGTGACGCCGTGAAGGGCATTGGCCCGCAAGGGTCGATGGAGGTTGCCGCGGCACTGTTTCGCCAGGTCGCGGGCGCGCCGCACGATCTTGTCGCGCGGCACAACCTCGCGGTCGAGCTGCGCAAGCTCGATCGCGCGCCCGAAGCGCTCGAAGCGGTCGACGCGGCCTGGTCGGGCGGGCTGCACACGGGTGAAACCGCAACGATGCGCGGCCATATTCTGGCCGATATTGGGCATTTTGCTGAAGCCGAGGCGGCGTTTCGCGAGGCGATCAGGATCAAACCGGAATTGATCGAGCCGCACCAGGCGCTGGCCTCGCTGCTCCCGCAAATCGGACGAGCGTCCGAGGCGCTCGACGGCTTTCGCGAAGGCCTCGCCCGCTCGCCCGGCACCGGCATCTTGTGGGTCGAGGCGATGTCCGCGGCCAAGGCGGCGGCCGATCATGCTCAGCTGCTCCAGTGGGCCCAAGCGGCAGAGCGGCGCTTCGGCGCCGACACGATGATCGCGACGTTCGCCGCCAATGCCCTGAGCGGGCTCGGCCGCGATGCGGAAGCGCGCGAGCGCTTGGCGGCGGCGCTGGCCGAAGAGACGGGTTATGCATCCGGTCAGGCGACGCTGGCGCATGTCTTGATCCGGCTGGGCGATTACCGCGGGGCCGAAGACGCCGCGGTTTCCGCGACGACCTTGGCGCCGCACGACCAATCCGGCTGGGCGCTGCTGAACACGATCTGGCGGCTGGTGGGCGACCCGCGCGAGGATTGGCTGTGCGGCTACGACACGTTGGTCATGGAACTCGCGGTCGATCTTCCCCCGCAGCTGGCGCAAGCGCTCACTGATCGCCATCTCGCCACGGCCCATCCCGCCGGCCAATCGCTGCGCGGTGGAACCCAGACCGCCGGCAACCTGTTCCACAGCGCCGATCCGCTGATCGTCGGGTTTGCGCAGGACGTGGGCGCAGCGATCGAGGCGCAGCTCTCCACACTACCGGTCGATCCCGCACATCCGTTCTTGGCGCGCAACACCGGGCGCATCGCATTTTCGGCCTCATGGTCGGTGCGGCTTGGGGACGCCGGTTTCCACATCAGCCACATGCACCCCGCCGGCTGGCTAAGCAGCGCGCTGTACGTCTCGCTGCCCGAAGTCGTCGCCGCGGGCGGCGGGGCGGGTGGGTTGGCCTTTGGGGTGCCCGACGCCGCGCTTGGCCTCGACTTGCCGCCACGCCGCACGGTCCAGCCGCGCGAGGGTCTGCTGGTGCTGTTCCCTTCGTACCTGTGGCACGGGACCACGCCGTTTCACAGCGATCAGCCGCGGCTGACGGTCGCGTTCGACGCACTTCCAATGGACAATCCCGCCGCCGCCGCCTAGCCGCGCGACGGGCGATGGAGAACACGATGGGTTACCGGGTAGTGGTGGTCGGCGCGACGGGCAGCGTCGGGCGCGAGATGCTGAGCATCCTCGCCGAGCGCGAATTCCCGTGTGACGAGATCGCCGCGGTCGCGTCGGCGCGCTCGCACGGGAGCGAGGTGCACTTCGGCGACACCGACCGGTTGCTCAAGGTCCGCAACATCGAGCATTTCGATTTTGCCGGGTGGGACATCGCGCTGTTCGCCGCTGGATCGGGTCCGGCCAAGGAGTATGCGCCGAAAGCCGCGGCGGCAGGCTGCGTGGTGATCGACAATTCCTCGTTCTACCGGATGGACCCCGACGTTCCGCTGGTCGTGCCCGAGGTGAACCCCGAGGCGATCGGCGGCTACAAGAAGCGCATGATCATCGCCAACCCCAACTGCTCGACCGCGCAACTGGTCGTCGCGCTGAAACCGCTTCACGACGTGGCGCGGATCAAGCGCGTGGTGGTCGCGACCTATCAGTCGGTGAGCGGCGCGGGCAAGGAGGGGATGGACGAGCTGTTCGAGCAGAGCCGCGCGATTTTCGTCGGCGACGATGTCACCCCGCGCAAGTTCACCAAGCAGATCGCGTTTAACGTGATCCCGCACATCGACGACTTCCTCGACGACGGATCGACCAAGGAAGAATGGAAGATGGTGGTCGAGACCAAGAAGATTCTCGACCCCAAGATCAAGGTCCACGCGACTTGCGTACGGGTGCCGGTGTTCGTCGGCCATTCCGAGGCGGTGAACATCGAATTCGAGAACGAGATCAGCGCTAAACAAGCGCAGGGCATCCTGCGCGAGGCGCCCGGGGTGATGCTGATCGACAAGCGCGAGGACGGCGGATACGCGACCCCGGCCGAATGCGTGGGCGACTTTGCGACGTTCGTCAGCCGCGTCCGCGAAGACCCGACGGTCGACAACGGGCTGTCGCTGTGGTGCGTGTCGGACAACTTGCGCAAAGGCGCGGCGCTCAACGCTGTGCAGATCGCCGAGTTGCTCGGGCGGCGGCATCTGAAGAAGGGGTAACGCCCCCGCGCTAGTGCGGAGTGTCGCCCTTGGGCATTGGGCGCCGGAGGTCCGCCTTCTTCATCAGCAGTACGAGCGGAATCGACAGGGCCGTCAGCCACATCATCAGCCAGAAATCGTCGAGGTAAGCGATCATCGCCGCCTGCTGGTTGACCATCCCGTCGATCGCGGTGAGGATCGTCGTTCCGACCATTTGGAAACGATCGATTGTCGAGACGTCGATTATGTTGGTCATCGACGAGGTGACATGCGCCGCCAGGTCCTGATGGCTAATCTGGATATTGCGCGCCAGCAGCGCGGTGACCACCGAGATGCCGACCGACGCGCCGATCGAGCGCGACAGGTTGAGCAGGCTCGAACCCTCGGTTCGCATCGGCGGGGGTAGCGTGGCGAAGGCCATCGAATTCATCGGGATGAACACCAGCCCCATGCCCAGGCCTTGGATCAGCGAGGCCCAGATGATGTGCGGCCGATCGACCGCGAGCGACCACCCGGACATGTCCCACAGCGAAAACGCGGCGATCGTGAACCCTGCCGCCAACATGTATCGCGCATCGACGCCCTTGCGGATAAGAATGCCGGACACCTGCATCGAGATCAGGGTGCCCACGCCGCGCGGCATCAGCACCATTCCCGTGTCGATCACCGAGTAGCCGAACAGTTGCTGGAGCATCGGCGGGAGCAGCGCCATCGTCGCGAACATCACCACGCCGAGCTGGATCGAGATTGCCATCGCCACGACGTAGTTCGGATCGGCAAACAGCCGGCGGGTGAACAGCGGCTCGCGCGCGGTGAAGAAGTGGATCACCGCCATCCACGCGGCCGAGGCCGCGAGCCCGGCATAAAGCCAAGCCTCGACCGACGCGAACCAGTCGATGCGGTTGCCCCGGTCGAGCAGCAGCTGGAGCGAGGTCAGCGCGGTGGCGAGCAAGGCAAAACCCAGCAGATCGAACTTGCGCCTTACGATCTTGCGCGACGGCAGCAGCGTGACGAGCAGGAACAGCGACAGCGCGCCGACGGGTACGTTGACATAGAACACCGCGCGCCAGTTCCAGTTCTCGGTCAGCCACCCGCCCAGGATCGGCCCCAGAATCGGGCCGATCATGATCCCCATCCCCCAGATTGCCATCATCTGCGCCTGGCGCGAGGGCTTGTTGGTATCGATCATCGCCGCTTGGCTGAGCGGCATGATGAACGCGCCGGTGATCCCCTGGAGCGCGCGAAACAAGACGATTTGCGTCAGGTTTTGCGCCATTCCGCACATCATCGAGGTGCCGACGAAACCCGCGGTGGACCAGATGAACAGCCGCCGCGAACCGACCCGGTCGGCCAGCCAGCCGGTGATCGGCATCGCCACTGCCGACGCGATGATGTAGCTCGTCAGCACCCAGCTGATCTCGTCCGGCGTCGCGCCGAGCGAAGCGCGCATGTGCGGGATCGCGACGTTGGCGATCGTCGAATCGAGCACTTGGAGCAGCGAGGCGGTCATGATCCCGACCACCAGCAGGACGTTGTTTTCAGTAGGCAGCAGCGCGACGTCCGCGCCCTCGGGCGGGGCGGGGGGCGAGCCCGCGGTGGCGCGGCGGCGAGGAAGGGCGGCGGTCGCCAAGCGCGCGTCGCCTAGTGCGCGCGACCGTCGGTGAAGACGGTGACTTTGGTCGAAATCCCGGCGATCAGTGGGCGCGGGCTGGCTTCGTCGATTGCAATCCGCACGGGCACACGCTGCGTCACTTTGACCCAGTTGCCGGTCGCATTCTGCGGCGGCAGCACCGAGAACTCGCTCCCCGTGCCCGCGCCGATCGAGGCGACGTGGCCCTTGAGCTTGAGCCCGGGATAAGCGTCGAACTTGAGCTCGGCGGGTTGGCCGACGCGCATTTCGGCAAGGTCGGTCTCCTTGAAGTTGGCCTCGATGTAGCTCGCGCCGTTGGCGACGATCGTCACCACCGGCAGCCCCGTCACGATCTCCTGCCCGACGAGCAGTCGGTCGGCCTGCGAAATCCGCCCGCCCATCGGCGCGAGCACAGCGGTCCGTTTAAGATTGAGCGCGGCGACCTCGCGCTGCGCGCGCGCCGCGGCGACCGCGGGATAGATCCCGGGGACTTGCGCCCCGGTGGCGAGCTTGGCGCGCGCTTCGGCGCTCTTGGCCGCGGCGAGGTTCAATTCCTCGCGCGCCTGGGAGACTTGGTGCTGCGCGGCCTGATAGTCCGCCTTGGTGGTGAAGCCGCGGACCCACAGCGCGCGCTGGCGCTCGAAGTTGGCCTGCGCGAAGCCGATGTCCTCGCGCGCCGCGCCGGCGTCGGCGCCCGACAGCGCGGCCGACCCGGCGAGCGCGGTCTGGCTCGCTTGCGCCGAAGCGATCGCCGCGTCGGCTTGCGCAATCTGCAGCCGGAATGGCTCGGGATCGAGGCGGAACAGCAGATCGCCGAGCTTGACCTGCTGGTTCTCCTTGACCCCGACTTCGACGATCCGCCCGCCGACCTCGGCGCTGATCGAGACCTTGTCCTGCTGGACATAAGCGTTGTCCGTGCCGACTTTGCCTTGCAGCCCCTGCCAGTAGATCACCCCGCCGATCACCACGAGCAGCGGCACCGCGAGCATCAATGCGAGTTTGCCCCATTTGCGCCGCGGCTTGGCATCCAGCGTGGGATCATCCGTCAAGGCTGCGTCCTGGGTGGAGAATTTGGGATCGGCGTCAGCCATGGGCGGCAACCTTGTCTTCGCGCGCGGCGCCGAGGTTCGCGCCGATAAGGGTCAATACGTTTGCAAAAGTTTCGCGCTCCGCGCTGCTCACACCGGCGAGCATCTCTTCGATCAATCCATCGACGCAATCGAGCACGCGCGCCGACATTTCGCGCGCGCGCGGGGTGGCGTGGATGCGCCACGCGCGTCGGTCTGCGGGATCGCGGCGGCGCTCGACGAAGCCCGCTTCCTCCATCCGGTCGACCATCCGGCACAGCGTGATCGGCTCGACATCGAGCCGCTCGGCGTAAAAGCCCTGGTTCTCGCCCTCTGTGCGGAGCAGCGAAAGCAGCAGCCGCGCCTGCGGGCCGGTCAGCCCCATCTCGCGCACTTGAGCGTTGAACGCGCGGCGCAACAGCCGCGCGCGGTCGGAAAGAAGGTAGCCGATGTTGTCCATGTCGCGCACATAATAAGCCTGCTTATATAAATCAAGCTGGCGCGAAACGCCTGACGCGATAAGCATGGACCATGCCCGAGACCAAAACCGGCGGCTGCCAGTGCGGCCGCATCCGCTACACCGCGACGCTCGCCAGCAACGACGCGTATTGGTGCCATTGCAAGATGTGCCAGAAGGCGACCGGCGGAACCGCCGCAGCGTTCGTCCAGTTGCCGCACGTGGCGCTCGCGTGGGAGCGCGAGCCCGACTGGTACCAAAGCTCGCCGATCGCGCGGCGCGGGTTTTGCGCGGCGTGCGGGACGCCGCTGGCGTTCGATTTCATCGATCCGGGCAAAAACCTCGATGTCACCGTCGGCAGCTTCGACGATCCTTCCGCGTTCCGGCCGGTCCTCCATGCGGGCGCGGAAAGCATCCACGAGGCGTGGCTCGATACGCGCGACCTTCCCCGTCACTACACGGCGAGCACCGAAAGCGTCGCGAAGCGGTGGAAGGCCGCTGGCCGAGACGTGCCCGAATGAAGACTGAGTTCATCGGGGGGTACGGCGGCGCGCGGATCGCCGTGCATCGCATCGGCCAAGGACGCCCACTAGTGCTGCTCCACGGCCTGTTTTCGAACGCCGAGATGAACTGGGTCAAGTTCGGCCACGCCGCGGCGCTGGCCGAAGCCGGGTTCGAGTGTGTGATGCCCGATCTGCGCGCGCATGGCGCGAGCGACAAGCCGCACGATCCGGCAGCCTATCCGCCCGACGTTCTCGCGCTTGACCTCGCCGCGCTGATCGCCGGGCTGGGGCTCGACGACTACGACTTGGCAGGATTTTCGCTCGGTTCGCGCACCGCGGTCCGGGGCGTGATCGCCGGGCTCGGACCGCGCCGGCTGGTGCTCGGCGGGATGGGGCTCGAGGGCCTCGCCGGGTGGTGCAGCCGTCGCGCGTTCTTCCTCGATGTCATCGACAGATATGGCACCGCGCGGCCGGGCGATCCGGCCTACATGGCGCAGCAGTTCATGAAAGCGATGAACGTCGACCGCGAGGCGGCTGCGTTGCTGCTCGGCAGCATGGCCGACACCGCGCCCGAGGCGCTCGCGGCAGTGACCATGCCGACGCTGGTCGTCTGCGGGACCGAGGATCGCGACAACGGCTCGCCTCACGCGCTGGTCGAGGCTCTGCCCGATGCGACTCTGGCCGAAGTCCCAGGAACGCATATGGGCAGCGTCACCCAGCCCGAGCTGGGCGCGGCGATGGTCCGGTTTCTCACCTGAACGGCGGCTCGTGAAACGCCCTGAGCTTGCGCGAGTGCAGCCGTCCGCCTTGTTCGCGCAGCAATTCGCAGCTGGTCGTCCCGATCGCGAGGTGCGCGGCGATCGCCTCTTCGTAAAAGCGGTTGGCCTGACCGGGGAGCTTGATCTCGCCGTGGAGCGGCTTGTCCGAGACGCACAGCAGCGTCCCGTAGGGCACCCGGAACCGGTACCCTTGCGCGGCGATCGTGGCGCTTTCCATGTCGATCCCGATCGCCCGGCTGAGCGACAGCCGCCGCGCCGATTGGGTGTAGCGCAGCTCCCAGTTGCGGTCGTCGGTGGTGACCACGGTGCCGGTGCGCATCCGCTTCTTGAGGTTCGCTCCGGTGTCGCCGCTGACGATCTCGGCGGCCTGCGCCAGCGCGACCTGGACTTCGGCGATCGCGGGGATCGGGATTTCGGGGGGAAGCACCGCGTCGAGCACGTGATCGTCGCGCAAGTAGGCGTGCGCGAGGACGTAGTCGCCGATCCGTTGCGTGTCGCGCAAGCCTCCGCAGTGGCCGATCATCAGCCACGCTTCGGGGCGCAGCACCGCGAGGTGATCGCAAATCGTCTTCGCGTTCGACGGGCCGACTCCGATGTTGACCAGCGTGATTCCCGCGCGGCCCTCGCGCAGCAGGTGGTACGCGGGCATCTGGTGGCGCCGCCAGGCGGTGTCCGAAAGCCGGCCACGCGCGTTTTCGGTCGGCGCGTCGAGATAAAGCCCGCCCGCGCCCGACAGCGCGGTGTAGCCGTCCGCGCCCAGTTTCTTGCCCGCCCAATCGACGAATTCGTCGACATAGCGGTGGTAGTTGGTGAACAGCACGAAGCGCTGGAAGTGCTCGGGCGCGGTCCCGGTGTAGTGCGCGAGCCGGGCGAGGCTGAAATCGGTGCGCAAGCCGTCGAACAGCGCCAGCGGGATCGTGTCGGTCGGCGCGTCGAGTTCGAACCCGTCGGCAAGTTCGTCCCCGATCATCGCCAGTTCGGTCGAAGGGAAATAGCGCGCCAGATCGGTCGGGCTGAGCGCGCCCAGCCCTGAGCTGGCGTCGATCACGTAAGGGAACGGGATTTCCTGCGCCGAGCGGCCGACGCTGGCCTCGATCTCGTAATCGTCGCCTAGCAAAGCGAGCTGTTCGGTCAGGTAGTCGGCGAACAGCGCGGGGCGCGTGATCGTGGTCGCGTATTCGCCCGCATTGGGAAGCCGCCCGAACGCCCGCGCGAGGTCGGGCCTGGTTTCGCGCCCGGCGTAGGCGAGGCGCAGCTCGGGATAGCACCAGGCGCGGCTCGAACGGCGATCGTCGGGAGGGAGCGTGCCGGTTTCGGCAAAGGCGGTGATGTCGGATCGCAGCGTGGCGATGGCGTCGTCGTAAACGCGAACCAATTCCGCGATGAGGTTTTCTGTCGTTTTCATCGCGGCCCAATAGCGCGCGGACGAGACGATTTCAATTTTGGAAGCCTGCACAGCCGGTGTCTGTGGAGCGCCATGCAGCGAACGGCGGTTTGTGGAGGAAAACGGACATAAGCTCTAGGTCGGAAACTTGAGCCGCTGGAGCAACGCCGCGAAACGGGGGTCGCGCCGGATCGGGTCGAGGAACGGGTCGCGCTTGAGCGAGACAAGCCCCCCATCGCGCGTTTCGACCGCTTTGTCGAACGCGGCGAATGCACGGTCGGCATCGCTCAGCTGGGCGTAGATCTGGCCATATTGATAACTCGCGGAATCGCCCATGACGGCGCGGATCTTGGCGATGACCGTCTCCGCGCCCGCGCGGTCGTGGCCGCGCGCGGCGAGGATCGCTTCGTCGGTCTGGCGGAAGAGGTCGTCGGGCGGCACCTTCGCGAGCACCGTTTGTGCGTCGCTCGGGCGATTCAGGAGGATCAGACAATCGGCGATACCGGTCCGGGGACCATTACGCTGCGGCGCGATTGTCAGCAGCTTGTTGTAGGCGTCGATCGCTTCGGCGTAGCGGCGCAAGGCGAAGAGGCACAGTGCGCGCTCGCTAAGGGCCATGGGATTGAGCGGATCGAGCGCGATCGAGCGGTCAGCCAGGGCGAGGGCCTGCGCGCCGTCGCCGAGCCAGGGCAAATCGTTCAAGGCCGTCCGCAGCACCCAGGCGTCGTTTGGACCGGTCGCCAACGCCTGCTCGAACCCTTGCAACGCGCCCACGAAATCGACGCGAGTTGCGCTGATGTACGCGAGCATAGCGGCGGGGCGGCCCGAACCGGGCATCAGCGCCGCCCCACGCCGGGCGGACTGCTCGGCGCGGCCCAGCGTTTCCGCCGTTTCGGGCGGGCTGGTCGCATATTGGCTCGCAAAGCGCGCGAGACTGTGCGCCTTGCCGAGGTGGGCGTCGCCGTAATCGGGATCGTCGGCCAGCGCCGCGTCGTAGAGCGCGACCGCCTTGCGGAACGCCTCCGCGCTATCGGCGTTTTGATCCAGCGCCGTGGCCTGCAGGTAGAGGTCCTGCGCCTTGACGCTGGCAGTGCCGCCAAGCGCCAGCGCGGCCCTCTTCGCCGCGCCCAATGCGATGCTCAGCGAACCCGTCACCTGCTCGGCGATGTCGCTCTGAATCTTGATCGTGTCGCCCGGGGCGCGGTCGTAATTCTGGGCCCATTTTTCGAACCCGTCCTTGCCATTCACGAGTTGCGCGCCGACGCGGATCGTCTCGGGCGATCGGCGCACGCTGCCGGTGAGGATGTTGACGACGCCGAGCTTGGCCGCGGCGGCGGGGATTTCAAGGTCCTTGACAGCGTCGCACGACGCCTTGCCGATGACCTGCATCCCGATCCGCGACAGTGCGCCGCGCAACTCCTCGGCGATCCCGTCGGAGAAATACGCTTGAGCCGGGTCGCCCGACATGTTTGAGAAACTCATCACCGCGATGCGGTTTGACGCAGCGGCCGCGCCGGACTTGAGCAGCGCCCAGCCGCCCACCCCGGCCACCGCCAGCGCGCCGACTCCCCCGGCGATCGCCATCCGTCGCGAGACCTTGGGCTCGGCGATCGCCGCCCGCCGAGCCACCGGTGTCTTGCCGGTCAGATGCGCCCTAACCGCGTCGATCAGCGCGACGAACCGCGGATCGGCGCGCCGGCCCTTCCACCCGATGAAATCGATTGCCTGGACCTCGCCGAAGCCAAGCGGTGGCTTGACCTGGTCGATCTTAATCGGGACGTAGCTGCCGGCCTGTTGCGCCACGCTCGCCTCGTCGCGGACGAACCGGCCTTCCGACCCGACCGAGCGCTCGCTCCACGCGACGATTACACAGCGCGCGGCGTCGAGATGCCGTTGGATTTCCTCGCGCCAATCGGTGCCGACGCCGATATGCGCGTCCCACCAGACGGAGAAGCCTTCGGCCTCCAGTGCTTTCACCAGCGGACCCAGCCGAGCGCGATCCTCGGCCTTATATGAAACAAACACGTCCGTTGCTGGATTTGCCATCGCGCCCCCCGGCCAGTGTGTCGGCTGCCTAACTTTAGGGCAACGTAATTTGTTGATAGAAACGTGAACCAGCGGTCCATGGGTTTGAGCCGGACGTCCGCGATTGAGTCGAAATGGACGGGGGGTCATTCCTTAAATCTCGCCCCAAACAAAAAGGGCGCCGATCGCTCGGCGCCCTTTTTGTTCGGTTCGAACCGGCAGGCTCAGGCTTCGGCTTCGCCCTCTTCGGCAGCCGGAGCTTCTTCAAGCATGTCGGCGGGGAGTTCGCCCGGCTCGGCATTGGGATCGAACGCTTCGGTAAAGCCCGTGGCCACGTTCTCTTCGTCGAACATCGCCTTCATGACGTCGACGCCCTGCGCCTGGAGTTCGGCCTCGTCGGGCGAGCGCGCGACGTTGACTTTGACCCCCACCGCAACCTCGGGGTGGAGCGAGACTTTGACCTCGAACACGCCGATTGTCTTGATCGGGCGTTCGAGCACGACCATCGCCTTGGTCACTTTGGCGCCGTCGGCACTCAGCGCCTCGACGATGTCGCGGACCGAGACCGAACCGTAAAGCTGGCCCGAGTTCGACGCGGCGCGGATCAGCACCACGCTCTTGCCCTCGACGTCCTTCGAATCGGTTTCGGCGTGCGTCCGGCGCTCGGCGTTGTCGCTCTCGATCCGCGCGCGGTTGGCTTCGAAGATCTTCTTGTTGGCGTCGTTGGCGCGCAGCGCCTTCTTGTTCGGCAACAGGAAATTGCGCGCGTAGCCGTCCTTGACCGAGACCACGTCGCCGATCGTGCCGAGCTTTTCGATGCGCTCGAGGAGGATGATGTTCATGTCCAGGTCCTCCTTACTTCACGAGGTACGGCAGCAGGCCGATCTGGCGGGCGCGCTTGATCGCCTGACCCAGCTCGCGCTGCTTTTTGCCGGAAACCGCGGTGATGCGGCTGGGGACGATCTTGCCCCGCTCGGACATGAAGCCCTGGAGCAGGCGCGTGTCCTTGTAATCGATCTTCGGCGCGTTCTTGCCCGAGAACGGGCACGACTTGCGGCGGCGGAAAAACGGACGGCCCATGGCTTAGAACTCCTCGCGGTCGCGGCGGCGGGGACGGTCGCGGTCGGTCTTGCGCATCTGCACCGACGGCCCGGCCTCGTGCTCTTCGACGCGGACGGTCATGTAGCGGATGACGTCCTCGTTGATCGCGGTCTGGCGCTCGAGCTCGGCGACCACGCCGGTCGGCGCGTCGATGTCGAGCATCACGAAGTGCGCCTTGCGGTTGCGCTTGATCTTGTAGGCGAGGCTCTTGAGCCCCCAGGTCTCGGTCTTGACGACTTTGCCTTCACCGGCCTCGACGATTTCGGTGGCGGTGGCGGCCAGCGCGTCGACTTGCGCCTGGCTCAGGTCCTGGCGCGCCAGGAACACGTGCTCGTATAGCGGCACGGCGGCTTCCTTTATATCATTCAACCGATCGCTGGCGATCCGCACGATTGCGGGGCCCCTCCGGCTTTCTTGGGATTCCCGCGAACGGGAAGCGCGGGCCAATAGCTGGGTTGCCGCGAATTGCAAGCGGCTCGTGGGCTTTGCAGCCGCTCAGCGCCGCTTGCGGTGCTTGTGCTTGCCGCCCATCGGCGCACCGCCGCCGGCGAAAACCCCGGCGTCGGGGATGTAGCGCCGCCACGTTGCCTGGTCGGGCACGTAGCGCTCGACCGTGGCGGGATCGGGGACGTAGCACTCGGCGCCGCGGACGAGCGGGGGGATTCCGGCCGCGATCCGCTCGAACCCGGCGAAAATGTCGGCGGCGCTTGGCCACGCGTCGCCGCCCGGATCGGTGACTTGTTTGGGCAGCGGGATGTCGGTCTTGCCGAGCGGCACCCCGGCCATGAACGCGCGCCAGATCTCGGCGGGGAGGTGCCCGCCCGACGAGCCGGGGAGCGGCTTGTTGTCGTCGCGCCCGATCCACACCAGCGTGACCAGATCGCCCGCGAAGCCGACGAACAGCGCGTCGCGCCCGTCCTGCGAGGTTCCGGTCTTGCCGAATGTCGGCTCGGCCAGCGCGGCGCGGCGTCCGGTGCCGAGGTTCGCCGCCTGCCACAACAGGTCGAGCATCGGCGCCCATTCGCGGCTGCGCGAAAGCGCGGCGGGCGGGGGCACGGTCTGCGCGGCGAACCCGTGCGGAACCACCGGATAGCGCCCGCCCGCAAACGCGGCGTAGGCCCCGGCGAGCTCGGTCAGCGACATCGTTCCACTGCCCAGCGCGAGCGTCGGGTCGGTCGGCAGCGGGGAAGTGACGCCAAGGTCGCGCGCCGCCTTGATCACCGCGCGGCGTCCGACGTTTTCGGTGACGCGGACCGCGGCGGTGTTGCTCGAGATCGCGAACGCGTCGCGCACGCTCATCGTGCCGCGAAAGCCGGGGTAGCCGTTGACCGGGCGCCAGTCCTCGACCTTGAGCGGGGCGTCGAGCACTTCGTCGTCGGGGCGAAGGCCGCCGCGCACGGCCGCGAAATAGTCGAACAACTTGAACGTCGAGCCCGGCTGGCGGCGCGCCTGGATCGCGCGGTCGAACGCGCCCGGCTGCCAGTGCCGCCCGCCGACGAGCGCGACCACACGGCCGTCGGGGCGCAGCGCGATCAGCGCGACTTCGGCGCCGCCCAATGGCGCGCGGCGCACCACCGCCTCGGCCCGGCGCTGGAGCGCGAGATCGACCGTGGTCGGGACACGGCCTTGGGCGTGATCGCCCGCTTGCGCTGAAATCCAGTCGGCGAACCAGCCCGCGCGCGCTTGCGAGGTGTCGACGGTGAGGCGCAGCCGCGGCGGCGTCACTGCGGCGGCTTGCGCGGGGGAGATCGTCCCATCCTCGATCATCGTCTGAAGAACTACATGCATCCGATTGATCGCAGATGTATAATCGTTCGTCGGAGCAAGTCTTGACGGCGCTTTCACCAGCCCCGCGAGCAGCGCCGCCTCGCCCAAAGTCAACTGGTCGGGACGCTTCGAGAAGTAGTGTTTCGCCGCCGCCACCAGCCCCCACGCCTGATCGCCGAAGTAGGCGTGCTGGAGGTAACTGCCGAGGATTTCGTCCTTGGTCAGCCAGGTCTCCGCCCAGTCGGCGAGGAACACCTCCTTGAATTTGCGGGCAAATGTGCGGTCGTTCGAAAGGTAGGCGTTCTTGACGTACTGCTGGGTGATCGTCGATCCGCCCTCGGCGAGCCGCATGGCGCGGGCATTGTGCCACATCGCGCGCGCAAATCCGCGGAAATCGAACGGTCCGTGGCTGTAGAACCGCCGGTCCTCGATCGCCACGAAGGCCTGCTTCACTTGGGCTGGAAGTTTGGCCATATCGACCGTTTCGGGCGCGCGCGGCCCGCGGTGCGCGAACACCGTGCCGTCGGCGGCAACAAGGTCGATCCCGCCCGCGCGCTGCGCCTGATCCATCCGCCATGGCGGCGCGGTCCACGTCTGCCACGCGGGCACCGCCGCGAGCAGCGTGAGAACCGCGATCAATTTCCACGGCGCACGGCGCAACCGGGTCAGGCGCGAGGCGGCGGGGAGAGGCGCGGAAAGCGTGGCCATGTCCGGTGTATTGTGCATGTGGGACACCAGTCCTCCGCGGTCAAGCGCGCCGGGTTCGCGGGCGCGAGAATCCACCGCCGACTTTACGCCCTGCTAACCGTTGCCCGGTAGAACCGCGGGCGTGAAGGCTTCACCCCCTACTTCCGCCGCGCTCCCGCGCGAGCTCCCGGTTATGGCCGTGCTCGGCCTGACCGAGCCCGCCGACGGCGACTGGAGCCGGGTGCGCGGGCTGCAATACGCCAGCCTTTCGGGGACGATGCGTGTTCGCCTGATTGCGCAGTCGCTGGCGGTCGCGGCGGCTTGCGCGATCCTCGCCGGCAAAGTCCACGTTGCGCTGATCGCGGGGTGGATCGCGGTTCTCGGCGCGGCGCTGTACGCCGGAACGCGCAGCGCGCGCGCGCTGCGCGACGTCGACCGGCGCCGCATATCGCGCGACGAGATGATGCGCCACACACAGATTTCGGTCGCGGTGTCGCTGGCCTGGGTCGTGCCGTTCGCGGCGTTCGCGCCGTTCGTCGATGTCGCCACCGGGCTCGAACTGTGGGGCGTGGTCGGCATCCTCATGGTCTTCGCCGCATTCGTGACCCCGGCCGTGCCGCTGGCGACAGTGCTGTTCGCCGGGATTCTCGGGCTCGCCGCGGCGGCCAGCTTTTCGTACCAAGGCCAGTTCGCGGTCGGCGTGCTGGTTTCCGGTTTCGCGATGGTGATCGGGTTCGGCGCGGTCGAGGCGGCGCGCAATTTCCTGCGCGCGCGCATCGCCGAATCGGGAGTCGCCGAAAAGAACGAAGTCGTCTCGCTGCTGCTGCGCGAATTCGAGGAAGGCGAGGCCGACTGGCTGTGGCAAACCGATGCCACGCGCCGCGTCCGTTCTGCAAGCCCGCGCTTCGCTTTCGCGCTGGGCAAGGAAATGCGCGAGGTCGACGGCCAGCCGTTCGTCCAGCTCGTCGCCGGGGCGGCCTGGGAAACCGGGCAGTTCCCGCCGAGCCTCCACGATCTTGCCGAGCGGCTAAAGCGGCGCGAGAATTTCTCCAACCTGCTGGTGCGCGTGACGATCGCCGGTCAGCAACGCTGGTGGGAGCTTTCGGGCACTCCCAAGATCGACGACGACGGCAATTTCGACGGGTTTCGCGGGGTTGGTTCGGACGTCACCGAGCAGCGCGAAAGCTCGGACAAGATCGCCTACATGGCGCGTTACGACACGCTCACCGGGCTGCCCAACCGGATGATGCTGACCGAGGCGTTGGGCGAAGCGATGCGCTACGCCGATCAATGGCGGACGCGCTGCGCGTTCCTGATGATCGACCTCGACCGGTTCAAGGCGGTCAACGATACGCTCGGCCACATGGTCGGCGACCGGCTGCTGGCGCGCGTTTCCGAACGGCTCAAAAGCGTGGTCAGCGACAACGAACTGTGCGGCCGGCTGGGCGGCGACGAATTCGCGATTGTGATCCGCGACGCCTCGGACGCGCACCGTGTGGCGCGCGTTGCCGATGCGGTGATCGACCTGCTGTCGCGGCCTTACGACGTCGATCATCACACGCTCTACGTCGGCGCCAGCGTCGGCTCGGCGATCGGCCCGCGCGACGGCTCGAGCGTCGAAACGCTGATGCGCAACGCCGATCTGGCGCTCTACCGGGCCAAGGACGAAGGCGGCGGGCAGCACTGCGTTTACGAACCCGCGCTCCACGCGCAGGCCGAGGAGCGCCGCCAGTTGGAGTTCGCGCTGCGCGGCGCGCTCGACAACGATGAATTCGTGCTCGCCTATCAGCCGGTGGTCGATGCTTACGAGGAAAACATCGTCAGCTTCGAGGCTCTGATCCGCTGGAATAGCGCCGAGCACGGCATGGTCAGCCCGGTCAAGTTCATCCCGCTGGCCGAGGACACCCGGCTGATCGTGCCGATCGGCGAATGGGTGCTGCGCGAAGCCTGCCACGAAGCGGTGCGCTGGCCCGGCGACGTCAAAGTCGCGGTCAACGTCTCGGGCGAGCAACTGCTCGATCCGGGGTTCATCGCCAGCGTGGTCGGCGCGCTTGCCGCGAGCGGGCTGCCCGCGCAGCGGCTCGAGATCGAGGTCACCGAAAGCATCTTCGTGCGCGACGCGACAACCGCGCGCGCCGCACTCGAACAGATCATGGGGCTGGGCTGCGGGGTCGCGCTCGACGACTTCGGGACCGGATATTCGTCGCTCGGCTATATCCGCAACTTGCGCTTCACCACGATCAAGGTCGATCGCAGCTTCGTTCAGGGCGCCGCGGTGGGCAATGCCGAGAGCCTCGCGATCATCCGCGCGGTGGTGGCGATGGCCGATAGCCTGGAGATGTCGACCACCGCCGAAGGCGTGGAAACCGAAAAGGAACTGGCGATGATCCGCGAACTCGGCTGCAAGAAAATCCAGGGCTACTACTTCGGCCGCCCGATGCCCGCTGCGGACGCCCGCGCGCTATTCCGCACCCAGCCGCTGCGCCAGGTGGGGGCCGCGTAGTTTTCCGCCGGCCGGTGGTGCACCGCCGTAAAGCGGCAAACTAAGCCTCCACCAATCCCCGCACCGCGCTTTCGAACACCGCTCGGCCGCCCGTTCCACCCTGCTCAGGCTCGATCATCCGTTCGGGGTGCGGCATCATTCCCAGGACATTGCCCGCGTTGTTCAGGATACCGGCGATATCGCGCGCCGATCCGTTGACCGGCTCGGCATAACGGAACGCGACGCGGCCTTCGCCTTCGAGTCGGTCGAGCACGGCGTCGTCGGCGAAATAGTTGCCGTCGTGATGCGCGACCGGGAGCGTGATCGTCTGCCCGGCCTCGTAGCCCGCGGTGAACAGCGACTGGCTGTTGGCGACGGTCAGCGCGACTTCGCGGCAGACGAAGCGGATGCCCGCGTTGCGCATCAGCGCGCCGGGGAGCAAACCCGCCTCGGTCAGCACCTGGAAGCCGTTGCATACCCCGAGCACGGGCACACCGCGCTCCGCCGCGTGAACCACCGCGCGCATTACCGGGCTGCGCGCCGCCATCGCGCCCGAGCGCAGATAGTCACCGTACGAAAACCCGCCGGGAAGCGCGATGAAGTCGAGCCTTTCGGGCAAATCGGCATCGCCGTGCCAGACCATGAGAGGTTTCGCGCCGGAGATTTTCTCCAGCGCCTGCGCCAGATCGCGGTCGCAATTCGAGCCGGGAAAAGTGACGACCGCCGCGCGAAAACCGCTCATACCCGCTCGATCCGGTAGTTCTCGATCACCATGTTGGCGAGCAGCTTGCGGCACATCGCGTCGAGATCGGTATCGCTGACCGCGTCCTCCACATCCAGCTCGATCAGCCGCCCCGCGCGGACATCGTTGACGCCTACAAACCCCAGCCCCGCGATCGCGTGGTGGATCGCGCGCCCCTGCGGGTCGAGCACCCCGGTCTTGAGGCTGACGTGGACGCGGACTTTCATGAGCGGCGGCTCCTGCGGCGGGGGATTCGCTCGCGGCTCTATGCCGCGCTCACCGCGCACGGGCAAGGCGGCCGCTTATGGCGTCGCGGCGCCTTCGGGGAGGACCAGCACTTCGAGTCCGCTCCCGGTTCCGAGATAATGCCGCGCAAGCATCTGGAGCTGCGCGGCGGTGATCGCCTGAAGCCGCGCTCTGGCTTTCAGATAACGGTCGATCCGGTCGGGCTTGGACTGCGCGTTCGCGACATAGGCCAGCCAGCCGCCGTTGCTCTTGAGCGTGTTGTCGAGCGCTTCGATCAGCGGTGCACGGGCGCGGAGCAGGACATCGTCGCCCACCGGCCGGTCGCGCACCTCGGCCACCGCCTCGGCAATCGCCGCGCGCGCCGCGGGCACGTCGTTCACGTCGATAGTCGCGCTCGCCCAGAACGTGCCGTAGCCCGGATACGTCCGCGAGGCTTCGCCGCCGACCCCGGGCGAATAGGCCTTGCCCAGCTTTTCGCGCAGCGTTGCGGTGAGCTCGATCTGGACCACGCGCTGGAGCAGTTGCTGCTGAAGCGCGGCGACCGGATCGTCTCCGCCCGTGGTCGGCCAGGTGACGCGCAGCAGTGCCTGATCGGCCGGACCCGAGTGACGCAGAACGCGCGGTTTGCGGTCGGCGGCGAAGTCGCGGGCGCGCTGCTCGGGGTAACGCTGGAAATCGCTCTCGCGCTGCGGGATCGCACCCAGCGTCTTGGCGACCAGCGCGATTGCCGCGTCTTCGTCGATGTCGCCGGCCATGCCCAGCTCGACCGCGCCGTGGGCTAGCCGGTCGCCGATGTCGGCCTTGAATTTGGCCAGCGTGAGCTTGCGAAAGTCCTCGACGCCGGCCAGCGAGAAGCGCGGATCGCCCGCCGACAGGATCGTCCCTAGATCGGCATTGAGCGCGCCTTGCGGGGTTGCGCGCAGCGAGGCGAAGAAGTTGTTGATCGTCTGGCGATAGAGCGTCTCGGCCTCGGGCCGGTAGCCGGGGTCGGTCAGGTAGGCGGCGAGCAGCTGCAGCTCGAGTTCGAGATCGGCGGGCGTGGTGGTCGCGCCCGCGACGAACGCTTCGTCGGCGTCGCTGAACTGCGCCGAGACGGTGCGTCCCGCGGTCACCGTTTCCAGTTCGTCGAAGCTGTGCTTGCCGAGCCCCGCGAGCCCGAGCACCGCGGTCATCTTAGTCGCCAGCGGGTTGGCTTTGGTGTCGAGCATCTGTCCGCCGTCCACGCTCAGGCGCAGCGCGATGCGGTCCTGTTCGTGGTCGGTCTGCTTGAGGTTGAGCCGCACGCCGTTGGCGAAGCGCACTTCGCGGATGCCCAGCGCCCGGTCGCGCATGTCGGCGACGACTTGGCCCGGCGGACCGAAATCGGTGTAGGCGAAAACCGCCGCCGTGGTTGCCGCATCCTGCGTCACCGGCGCCCCGATTGCCTTGTTCCACGCGCTCCGCAGCGCCGCCGCGCCGCCGACAACCGGGCGCCGACCTTGAAAGCGGATCAGCGGATCGTTCAGCGGAACGAGTTCGCGTTTGAGCGCGGCGAGCACAGTCGTGGGCGTGATCTGGGGCAGGAACTGTTCGAGCCGAGCGAACGAATTCTGCGGCGTGTCGGGGACGATGTCGTTGTGGAGCAAGGCCGAGACCGCCCCATAAAGCGCGGCGTTGCTGCGCGTCGCTGCGCCCAGCGCGGCATTGCGGTGCGCGGTGCGGACTTCGGCGATCTGCTCATCGACCTCCGCCTTGGTGAAGCCGAAGCGCAGCGCGCGGCGGTATTCGTTGGCGGCCACGGTCAGCCCGCGCGGCCATTTGCCGTCGGCGGTATCGACCACCAGATTGGTGGTCCGCCCGGCCTTGAACACGTCGCTGGTGCCAAGCGCCGCGGCGCGGAACGGCGGATCGGCGACGAGCGAGCGCCGCGACAGCCGGCGGTTGACGATCGCATAGCCCAATTGACGCAGCAGGTTCTCGCGCCGCTGGGCGCGCGTATCGGTTTCGCCCAGCCATTGTCCGTTGCGCGAGACGGTCACGCGCTCGGCCAGCGCGGGATCGAGGAACACGTCGGTCTTGCCTTTGAGCGCGGTGCGGACCGGGCCGGGCGAGGGCTGACCGGGGGCCGGGGCCGGGCGCCAATCGCCGAAGCGCGCGCGGATCGCGCTTTCCACGGTTGCGGGATCGAAGTCGCCGATCACGACGAGCGTGGCGTGCGCGGGCACGTATTCGCGTTGCCAAAAGGCTTTGAGCGTGTCGGACGTGGCGGCGTCGAGAGTCGCCGGCGCGCCGATCGGCAGCCGCTCGCCATAACGCGCGCCGGGGTAGGTAAAGGCGAGCAGATCCTCGAAGTTCCTCAGCGCATACCCCTTGCGGTCGCGCATTTCGGACAGCACCACGCCGCGTTCGCGCGCAACCGCGTCGGGAGCGAACGTCAGTTCGCTCGCGGTCTCGCGCATCAGCATCAGCGCGGTGCCGAGCAGTTTGGGGTCGTTGGTCGGCAGATCGAGCGAATAGACCGTCCGCTCGAACGAAGTCGAGGCGTTGGTGTCGGCCCCGAACGCCAGCCCGTTGCGTTCGAGCAGCCGCACCATTTCGCCTTCGGGGATCTGCGCGCTGCCGTTGAACGCCATGTGCTCGACGTAGTGGGCATAGCCGCGCTCGGCCTCGCTCTCGTCGAGCGAGCCCGCCTCGACTTCGAGCCGCACCAGGCCGGTAGCCTTGGGCCTCGCGTTAGCGCGGATCACGTAGCGCATGCCGTTGTCGAGCTTGCCGAAACGAAACGCGGGATCGACCGGGAGGTCGCTTTTCTCGAACGCCCAGTCGGGGCGGGGGGCGGAGGTGAGGTGGCTCGGCTGCGGCGCGCAACCGGCGAGGGTTGCGGCAAAAATCGCAAGAAGCGCGAACGACTTAGTTTGCATTGTTGGCACCGAGGGGGAAAGGGGAATGTGCCACAAGCGGCGGCCTGTGTGCTTCGACAGGCTCAGCATGAGCGGGTCTTCGGGAAATCGGCCAATACCAAACCCCGCTCAGCCTGAGCCTGTCGAAGGCCCCCCGCTAACCGCGCCCTATTTCTTCCCCCGCAGCTTCCGGTGCGTGGACAAGTCGAACACCTCGCTCGGCCCCTCGTTCTCGAGCAGGCCCAGCCGCCGCGCGACTTCCTGGTAAGCCTCTTCCTCGCCGCCCAGATCGCGGCGGAAGCGGTCCTTGTCGAGCTTTTCGTTCGTCGTCATGTCCCATAGCCGGCAGCCGTCGGGGCTGATCTCGTCGGCGAGGATCAGGCGGCTATAATCGCCGTCCCAGACCCGCCCGAACTCGAGCTTGAAGTCGATCAGGCGGATGTTGATCGCGGCGAACAGCCCCGAAAGGAAGTCGTTCACGCGGATCGCCATCGACGAGATGTCCTGCATCTCCTCGTTCGAGGCCCAGCCGAAGCAGGCGATGTGCTCCTCGCCGACCATCGGATCGCCGAGCGCGTCGTCCTTGTAGAAATATTCGATCAGCGTGTGCGGCAGCGCCTCGCCCTCGGGCAGCCCGAGCCGCTTCGACAGCGAGCCCGCGGCGACGTTGCGCACCACCACCTCGATCGGAACGATCTCGGCCTGACGGACGAGCTGTTCGCGCATGTTGAGCCGGCGGATGAAATGCGTCGGGATGCCGATGTGGTTGAGGCGGGTGTAGATGTACTCGCTGATGCGGTTGTTGATCACGCCCTTGCCGTTGATCGTCCCGCGCTTCTGCGCATTGAACGCGGTCGCGTCGTCCTTGAAGTACTGGATCAGCGTTCCGGGCTCAGGACCCTCGTAGAGGATCTTGGCCTTGCCTTCGTAGATCTGGCGGCGGCGGGACATGGGCAGGGACTTTCGGTGGCTCGAACGATGAAGCCCCGGCGCTCGAAGCCGGTTGCGGTTAAGCAAGGGCGTCGGGGGGCCGGGGCGTCTCGCCCTTAGGCCGGATTGCGGCTGGGCGCAACCAAGCCGGTGGCGCGGCAGGGCGGCTTGCGTGCGCCGCGCCCGGTGATAGCCTCGCGCGCGATGGCCGAGGCGAAGTTCGACATCCGCCCCAAGCGCGGCGAGGCGACGCGGCTGCGGCTGATCGAGGCGGCTGTCGGGGCGCTGGTCGAGCTTGGCTACGCATCGACAACGACGGTCGAGGTCGTGCGCCGGGCGGGCGTGAGCCGGGGGGCGATGCTCCACCATTTTCCGACCCGGGCGGACCTGCTGCTCGCCACCGCCGAGCATATCATGGCCTCGCAGAGTGCGTTTCGGCGCTCGCTGCTGCGCGATGTCGAGCGCGGCGAGAAACGCTTTTTCGCGATCACCGACGCGTCGTGGGCGGTGATGCAGCGGCCCGAAGCAGTCGCGCTGACCGAGATGATGCTCGGCGCGCGCGGCGATGCCGAACTGTCCGAGCGTTTCGCCACGCTCATGCGCCTTTCAATGAAGCAGCGCGAGGCGGGCTCGGGCGAGGTCGCCGACGATATCGGTTACGCCGATGCGCGGCTGGTCGCTGCGATGGTCCGGCTGCACACCGCGGCGATGCGCGGGCTGATGATCGACCGGGACTATTGGGGCGACGCCGATCGTGCGATCGAGGACGCATACGAGCTGCTCGTGTGGTACAAACAGGCGGCGATGCGGCGGCTCGCCGATCCCGCCTTTGCCCGCTCGATCGAATTGGGCCACGAACGGCCGCTCCGGCCCGGCCGGGCGCGACTGCGTTCCATCGGCGCAAAATCAAACAATCACCGTTGACTGTTTGGCGCAGGTGCGTCAGCTATTGTCTCAAGGCGCCCGCATGAGGCGCTTGCGCAAGGGATGAGGGACCGTTCGGTCGCAGGGCAATCGCCTCGTCCCCCCGCGCAGCATGTCTGGGGAAGGATCGAGAGATGACCAAGAGCCCGTTCTACAGCGCCGTTTCACTCGCCGCACTGATGTTGCTGCCCGCGACTCCCGCCTTCGCGCAAGTCCCGGCCGCTCCACAGTCCGCCGACGACACTGCCGCGACTTCCGAGCCTCAAATCGTCGTCACCGGCACACTGATTCGCGGCTCGAGCGAGGAAGCGCCCGCGCCGGTCGACGTGATCTCGAGCGAGGAACTGGCGCGCCAGGGTTCGCCCAGCGCGATCGACCTGCTCAAGAACCTTCCGACCTCCAACGGAGTGATCGGCGACGCCAACCAGTTCGATGCGCGTTCGCAAGGCAACGAAGGCATCGCTTCGGTCAACTTGCGCGGGCTCGGCCCGCAGCGGACCCTGGTGCTGCTCAATGGCAAACGCATCGTCACCTCCGGCGGCGGCGTTGGCATCGTCGATGTCAACCTGATCCCCTCGGCGGCGATCGGGCGGATCGAAGTGCTCAAGGACGGCGCCGCCGCGACTTACGGCTCCGACGCGATCGCCGGCGTGGTCAACTTCATCACCAAGACCACCCAGGACGGCTTCCTCGCCTCGGGCGATTACCGCTACATTCGCGGCTCGAAGGGCGATTACGGCGGCGCGTTGAGCTATGGCAAGTCGATCGACGGCGCGCGGTTCTTCGTTTCGGCGGGCTACCAGAAGCGCAACGAGCTGCGCACTACGGATCGAGATTTCACCATCAAGCCCTATCCGACCAACCCTGGGGGCGGATACACCGGGGGCGGCAATCCCGGCAACTTCGACTTCAACGGGTTCGCTCCGTTCACCGATCCCGCGACGGGCGTGGCCTTCGGCGCGGTAAACTTCATTCGCGATCTGGGCTGCGTTCCGCTCGGCGGGTTCCGCAGTTCGCCGGGATCGTTCACCCCAGGTGCCGCGGCCAACACCCCCAACGATCGCTGCTTCAGCAATTTCGCGCAGTTCGACAACCTCGTCGAGCCCGAAGACCGATTCCAGATCTATATGGACACACAAGTCGATCTGACCGACCGGATCAACCTGCGCGTCCAAGGGCTGTGGGGCCATTCCACAACGCGGATAACGACTTCGCCGAGTTACCTGCCCACCCTGGCGCCCTCGGCCAACGCGGCCTTCGGCGGTGCCGGGTTCTTCCAGATTCCGACCTACGCGCCTGCTCTCAAGGACTATTGCACGGTCTTCGGCGCCGCTGCAGGTTGCTCTGTCGATGTCGCGGGCAACCCGACCCAGCCCGCACTCGCGTTTCCGGTGCTGTTCCGGCCCGCGCTGCTCGGCGGCAATCCGCTGTTCCGCGGTTTCAACGGCAACGACCGGGGATCGGCCGTTTCAAACCGCATCTCGGATGAGTTCTTCCTTTCGGGTGACCTGAACTTCCAGGTCACTCAGGACATCGATCTTAGCTCCAGCGTGACCTATAGCGAATATCATCGCACGGTCGATGGCGCGGACACTTTCGGCGATCTGTTACAGAATGCGCTGGCCGGGTTCGGCGGGCCGACTTGTCCGTTTGCATCGACGGCATCGCGAGCCGGGATGACCGCAGCGCAACTCGCATTGCTCGCGGGTAAGAGCGGATGCACGTTCTTCAATCCGTTCTCGACCGCAGTACAGAGCAACCCGGCCACGGGCCAAGTCAATCCGAACTACGCCGGATCGCGTGGCACCAATGGCCTGAGCGCCACGCCGGGCGCCGGATTGATCAACGACCTCGCGACTTTCGATACGTTCTTCCAGCGGAATTTGCGCACGACATATGTCACCCGCCAGCTCGTCGCGGACCTCGTTCTGTCGGGCAAGACCGGAATCGAGCTTCCCGGCGGCAGCCTCGGCTTTGCCATCGGTGGTCAATACCGCAAAAATTACTACACCCGTATCAACGCCCCGGTGAACAACTTGGCGAATAACCCCTGTCCGGGCACGCCGCTCAATCCGGCCGCCACCTGCACGGCGCAAACCGGCGCGCTCGGGTTCCTCGGCACCAACTTCAATGCGAGCGCGCAAGGAAACGTCAAGGCGGTGTTCGCCGAACTACAGCTGCCGATCGTCGATGCGCTCGAGCTCCAGCTCGCCGCGCGCTACGAGGACTATGGCGGCGCGGTCGGATCGACCTTCAATCCGCAAGCGCGGGCCAAATTCCAGCTCACCCCGTGGCTGGCGATCCGCGGCGGCGCGGGGTCGACCTTCCGTGGACCGCCCGCGCAAAACCTGTCGGGCAATGCGACCACCTTGCAGGTGATCGGTTCGTCGTTCCGGGCGATCGACATCAACGGCAATCCGAATCTAAACCCGGAAAAGGCGAACACCTATAGCGCGGGCGTGATCGTCGATACGAGCGGGTTCAAGGCCAGCGCCGATTACTTCCGTTACGATTTCAAGGGTCCGATCGAGGGCGAGCCGGTGCAAGGCATCGTCACCGCGTTGTTCGGTGCGAGCGGCAGCGCCAATTGCGGAAACCCCGCTTTCGCTGCGCTGCAGGGGCGCTTTACTTTCACCGCGGCGGGCTGCGGGATCGGCAATGTCACCCGATTGCGGACGCTGGCGATTAACTCGGCCAACGTCAGCACATCTGGCGTCGATTTCCAAGGCAGCTTCACCCACGATTTCGGCTCGGTCCGCGCGACGATCGGCGGCACCGGCACTTACGTCATCAATTACAAGGTCAAGGACGTCACGGTCGAAGGGATCGTGGTCCAGCCCGCTTTCGATGCGGTGGGCTTGCTCAATTACCAGACCAGCGCCTATCCGCTGCCGCGGGTCAAGGGGAATGCCTACGTCGAGGGCAATTTTGGCTCGAGCACGCTCCGCGTTCAGGCCAATCACATCGCCGGTTATACCGACCAGCGCGGCGCGGGGACGTTCGGCCCGAACAACAGCGGTCTCGCGGGCGCGTCGGTGACCACAGGCAAGAATATCAAGGCGTTCAACACCGTCGATGCGACGTTCCGCATCTCCTTGGACTGGGGCACGACGATTTCGCTCTCCGCGCTCAACATCTTCGATACCGATCCCCCGTTCGCGCGGCTCGACTATAACTACGACCCGTTCACAGCGACCCCGCTGGGGCGCAACTTCAAGGTGGCGATTTCCCAGAAGTTCTAACCGGGTTTCCCGTTT
>JBBRER010000010.1:0-34102 GCA_038202745.1 Sphingomonadales bacterium | reverse complement strand
CGAGCCGGGCGAGCGGTTCGCACAGCAGCCCCGCGCCGCAGCCGACGTCGAGCGCGCGCTTGCCCGCGAGCGGCTGGGCGGCGCGCGGGTCGCCGCTCCAATGCGCGTCGACCGCGTCGCGCAGGAACGCGAGCCGCACCGGCCCGAGCTTGTGGAGCATCGCCGACGAGCCCTTCGGGTCCCACCATTCGGCCGCAAGTTTGCCGAAGTGCGCGGCTTCTTCGGCGCGGATCGTGGGGGCGTTGGCGCTTGCATTGGGCATGCGCGCTTCGTAACAGCCGCGCCGCCAGGGGGCGAGGGCTCAATCTGCGCAAGATTCTTACCGCCGGAGCAGTCGTGGCCCGCATCGTGATGAAATTCGGCGGCACCTCGATGGCGGGCGAAACCGACCGGCTGGTAACTTTTTGCCGCGAGGCCAACCCGCTTTACGACGCGGCTGAATACGACGTCGTCGTCGCCGCGGGCGAGCAGGTAACGAGCGGGCTGCTCGCACTGACCTTGCAGGCGGTCGGGTGCAAGGCGCGCTCGTGGCTCGGCTGGCAGCTTCCGGTCGGGACCGACGACGCCCACGCCAAGGCGCGGATCCTCGACATCGACAGCGAGGCGCTCGTCGCGAGTATGGCTGCGGGCGAAATCGCGGTGATCCCCGGCTTCCAGGGGCTGGGCGAGGACGGACGGGTGAGGACGCTCGGCCGCGGCGGGTCGGACACCAGCGCGGTCGCGATCGCCGCCGCGATTGGCGCGGATCGCTGCGACATCTACACCGACGTCGACGGCGTTTACACCACCGATCCGCGGATCGTCGCCAAGGCGCACAAGCTCAAGTACGTGACTTACGAGGAAATGCTCGAGCTCGCGAGCGTCGGATCGAAAGTGCTGCAGACGCGCTCGGTCAGCCTGGCGATGAAAGCCGGGGTGCGCGTCCAGGTGCTGTCGAGCTTCATCGGCGACGACGCCGCGCCGGCCGACGACATTCCCGGGACGATGATCGTCAGCGAAGAGGAAATGACCGAAATCATGGAGAGCCGCGACATGGAACGCCAACTCGTCACCGGGATCGCCGCAGACAAGAACGAGGCCAAGATCATCCTCACCCGCGTCCCCGACCGGCCCGGCGCGGTGGCACATATCTTTGGCCCCTTGGCGAACGCCCAGATCAACGTCGACATGATAATCCAGAACGTCGGCCGCGACAAAGGCGAGACCGACGTGACTTTCACCGTGCCCGCCGCCGACCTGCTCCGCGCGCAGACGCTGCTCGAGGCGCAGAAGGCACAGATCGGCTACAACCGCGTGATCACCGACGGCAAGATCGCCAAGATCAGCGTCGTTGGCGTGGGCATGAAAAGCCACGCCGGCGTCGCCGCGACGATGTTCAAAGCGCTCGCCGACCGGGGGATCAACATCCAGGCGATCTCGACCAGCGAGATCAAGGTCTCGGTGCTGATCGACGAGGACGAAACCGAGTTGGCGGTGCGCGTACTGCACACCGCCTATGGACTCGATGAAGCGGATGAGACCGCCTGACTCCTCGCTGGAAGTTCCGAAGTCGACTACTTGAAGGCGATCACCTGAAGTAGCTGCGTGCCGATGATGTGGCGGAACTTGGCGCGATCGCCCGAAGCCGCCGACATCTGCGCGTCGCTCATCGCCATGTGCGCGCGCATCGTCGCGGCGCGCTTGTCGCCTTCGACCCCGTCGGGCATCGAGCGGAACCGGCGGACGAGGTACAAGTCCGCTTCGCCCGGGCGCTTGTCGACGTTGCCGAGGATTTCGTAGCCGGTGATCCAGCCTTGCGACTTGCTGTAGTCGTTTTGCGAGCGCCACTGGTCTTTGAGGAAGCTGATGTAATCGAGGTCGTGGCCGTCATCGACCGTGACCGAGGTCACCTCGACATAATCGCCCCCGATCGTCGGGTCGTTCTGCGCCCACGACGCCGCCGGTAAGGCGAGCGCGAGCGAAGCGGCGAAGGCCGCTGCGTGACGAATGCGAAACATGGTTTTTCCCCTTGCGTTGCGCAGCGCGCAAGCCGCGCAGGCCCCTTGCTTGCACGCGCGCGCCGGTCCTGGAGCAGGGCGACCCGGCCGATTGTTATCGTTGCCGGCTCCAAGAAGGGGGACGCTAAGCGCACCCGCCGAGTCGCGACAGCGTTATTTTTCGTCCTCGAAAATCGCGACTTCGTGCACTCCGGTATTGGACGCGCGGGCGCGGTACATGCCGGGCGTGTTGAACGAGAATACAGCCTCGCCCCCCGGTGCGATGACGATCACCCCGCCGTTGCCGCCGAGCGCGCCGACTTGGCCGATCACGGTGTCGGCCGCCTGCTGCGCACTCTCGCCAACGAGACGCATCCGCGCGCAAATCTCGTGCGCGACGGCTTCCCTGATGAAAAACTCGCCCGCTCCGGTGGCCGAGACCGCGCACGCACGATCGTCGGCGTAAGTCCCCGCGCCGATGATCGGCGAATCGCCCACCCGGCCCCAGCGCTTGCCGGTGATCCCGCCGGTCGAGGTCGCGGCGGCGACGTGGCCCGCGTTATCCAGCGCGACCGCGCCGACCGTGCCGTATTTGAAATCGGCGTCGAACCCGCCGGACTTGCTCGCCTTCAGCTCCTCCAGCTGCCGCCGCCGCTCGGGGAGGACGAGCCAGTCGGGAGCGGCTTGCTCGACGCCGTGCTCGCGCGCGAACTCGTCCGCGCCTTGCCAACTGAGCATCACGTGCGGGCTGCGCTCCATCACCGCGCGCGCCAGCCTGACCGGGTTTTTCGCGCCGCTGGCTCCCGCGATCGCTCCGGCGGCGCGCGTGCTCCCGTCCATGATCGCCGCGTCGAGTTCGATCGCCCCGCTGTAACCGAGCACCGCCCCGCGCCCGGCGTTGAAAAGCGGATCGTCCTCAAGCACCACGACCGCCGCCTCAACCGCGTCGAGCGCGCTGCCGCCGCGCGTCAGCACCGCGGTTCCAGCGGCGAGTGCGTCAGCGAGTGCGGCGCGAAACTCGGCCTCCAGCGCCGGCGTCATCGCCTCACGGCGCATCGTTCCAGCGCCGCCGTGGATGGCCAGACTCCAGGTCATCGGCGGGGGAAGCTTGTCATCATCGGCGGCGCATAGCACAAGCCGCGGGTGGCGAAAGGGGCGAGGCAGCGTGGAAGCGGACCAGTGAGCGCCGCCGTGCTCCGCGCCCCTACCCGGTCCGACGTCCCCGCGCTCGCCGCGCTGGGCCGCGACAGTTTCGTCGCCAAATTCGGGGCGATGTATTCGCCCGCCGACCTCGCCGCATTCCTCGCCGAGATGCACGACGAGCACGTCGTCGCCGCCAACCTCGCCGATCCGCTGCGCCGCTACCGGCTCGCAGAGCGCGGCGGCGCCTTGGCCGGATATTGCCAGATTTCGCTCAAATGCGGCTTTCCCGATTGCGCACGCGGCGCGCGCGCGATGGAACTCAAGCAACTCTACACCGCGCCGGATGCGACCGGCAGCGGCCTCGGCGCAGTGCTGATGGACTGGGCGATGTCCGAGTTCGCCGCGGGGGGCGCGGACGAAGTCCAGCTTTCGGTGTGGAGCGGCAACACCGGCGCGCACCGCTTTTACGCGCGCTACGGGTTCGAGAAGATCGCCGACATTACGTTCCGCGTCGGCGATCAATTGGACGACGAATTTCTTTTCGCGCGAATGCTGTCCGCCTGACAGCGGTGCGCGCCGGGCATCCGCCCGTCGCTGCAACAGGCTTTGCCTGATCCGGTCCATGCACTAAAGCCCCGCCAATGTCCTCTATCAGACCCTGGCGCGACATCGCGCGGCGCACGTCGCGTCAGATCATGGTCGGCAACGTGCCGGTCGGCGGAGGCGCGCCGATCTCCGTCCAGACGATGACCAATACGCTTACATCGGACGCGGCCGCGACGATCGCGCAGATCCACCGCTGCGAGGACGCCGGGGCTGACCTGGTTCGCGTCTCCTGCCCCGACACCGAAAGCACCGCGGCGCTCGCCCAGATCGTCCGCGCGGCGCGGGTGCCGATCATCGCCGACATCCATTTCCACTACAAACGCGCATTGGAAGCCGCCGACGCAGGCGCGGCGTGCCTGCGGATCAATCCCGGCAACATCGGCAGCAGCGAGCGCGTCGCCGAAGTCGTTCGCGCCGCCAAAGCCAACGGCTGCGCGATCCGCATCGGGGTCAACGCCGGCAGCCTCGAGCGCGATCTGCTCGAAAAGTACGGCGAGCCCTGCCCCGAAGCGCTGGTCGAGAGCGCGCTCGACCATATCAAGCTGCTCCAGGATCACGATTTCCACGAATACAAAGTCGCGGTGAAGTCGAGCGACGTGTTCCTTGGCGTCGCGGCTTACATGAGCCTCGCCGAAGCGGTCGACTGCCCGCTCCATCTTGGCATCACCGAAGCGGGCGGGCTGATCGGCGGGACGGTCAAATCCTCGATCGGAATGGGCAGCCTGTTGTGGGCGGGGATCGGCGACACCATCCGCGTCTCGCTTTCGGCCGAGCCCGAAGAAGAAGTCCGCGTCGGCTACGAAATTCTCAAGAGCCTGGGCTTGCGCACTCGCGGCGTGCGCGTTGTCTCCTGCCCAAGCTGCGCGCGCCAGGGGTTCGACGTGATTCGCACGGTCGAAGCGCTCGAAAGCGCGCTCAGCCACATCAAGACCCCGATGAGCCTGTCGGTGCTCGGCTGCGTCGTCAACGGCCCGGGCGAAGCGCGCGAAACCGATATCGGGATCACCGGCGGCGGCGCGGGCAAGCACATGGTCTACCTTTCAGGCGTGACCGATCACCATGTCGCCGACGCCGACATGATCGCGCACATCGTCACGCTGGTCGAAGGCAAGGCCGCCGAGATCGAGGCTGGCGCGGTCAGCATGGACACGCTCCACGGCAAGGCGGCGTGAGCCGGGTTACGAAGCGGTAACCCGTTGGCGCTATGCTAGCGGGCGATGCGCAATGCGTTGATCCTGCTTG
The DNA here is from genome assembly GCA_038202745.1 of Sphingomonadales bacterium. Lineage (GTDB taxonomy): Bacteria > Pseudomonadota > Alphaproteobacteria > Sphingomonadales > Sphingomonadaceae > Novosphingobium. Next base: position 29,135 of record JBBRER010000010.1, on the reverse strand, counting down.
GCGCGATGATCGCGAGCGCCGCGATATTCACCCCGCGCGAGGGGGACGGCGCGGCCAAGCCGGTTGCGGCGGCCGCCGCCGGCGCGCACACGGGTTCGGGCTTCGCTCGCGACGACGAAATCGAAGGCCCGGCAAGCACCGACCCGAACGGCCCGACGGTGCTGCTGCGCGACGAGACCGGGCAGTTCCGCATCGCCGGCCAGGTCGAAGGGCAGGACACCCGCTTCCTCGTCGACACCGGTGCGGATGTGGTGGCGCTCACCGTCGATGAAGCGCAGCGGCTCGGACTCGGGGTCGATCGTTCGCAGTTCCAGCCGCTGACCCAGACCGCATCGGGGGTCGGCTACGGCGCCGAAGTGACGCTGCGCCGCCTCGAAGTCGCCGGGACCGAGCTGCGCGACGTCCACGCGCTGGTGGTCGACGGGCTGAGCACCAACCTGCTCGGCCAGAACGTGCTCAAGCAGATCGGCCGGGTCGAACTTAGCGGCGACCGGATGGTCATCCGCCGCTGACCTTGCCGCTCCCGCGCGCGCGGTTTAGGCCGCGCGCGATGATCGCAATCCGAGCCGCAATCCCCGCCGACCTCCCGCTGATCGCCGCGCTGATCCGCGAGCTTGCCGAGTATGAGAAGCTCGGCCACGAAGTTCGGTTCGACGAGGCGCGGCTGGGCGAGCACTTGTTCCGCGCGCACCCGATGGCCGAAGTCGCGATCGGCGAGTTGGACGGCGTGGCGCGGGGGTTCGCGCTGTTCTTCCACAATTTCTCGACCTTCGAGGGACGTCCGGGAATCTATCTCGAAGACTTGTTCGTGCGCCCCGCGGCGCGCGGCGTCGGGCTGGGAAAGGCGCTGCTCGCGCACCTCGCGGCGCTGGCGCTCGAGCGTGGCTGCGCGCGGCTCGAATGGGCGGTGCTCGATTGGAACGAGCCCGCGATTGCCTTCTACCGTTCGCTCGGCGCGCGCCCGCTCGACGGATGGACGACGATGCGGCTCGCCGGCGACGAGCTCGCTCGGCTCGGCGCGCAAACCGGCAATTCCGCCGCTTAGCGCTTGGCGGAGCGTTAAGGCTGCGGTTAGGCCCACGCAGCTATGACGGGGGCGATGAACCGGCGCGATCTTCTCAAGGCCGCAGGCGTGGCGAGCATGGCGGCCGCAATGCCCGCGCGCGCGTTTGCGCAGGCGTTCTCGATCACCGGGCAGCACCGCACGATCCTGCGCGTCGCCGCCGACCAGCTCGAGCGCAATCGCGCCCGGCTGTGGCGCACCGATCTGGTCGGCGTCGCCGATTTCGCGCTGCCCAGCTCGCTCCCCCGGCTCCACTTCGCCAATCTCGAGCAAGGCACGGTCCGCTCGTTCCTCGTCGCGCACGGCAAAGGCTCGGACCCCGAGCACGACGGTTTCCTCAAGTATTTTTCGAACGAGAACGGCTCGAACGCCACTTCGCGCGGGGCCTTCGTCACCAACGAGTGGTATCACGGCAAATACGGCACTTCGATCCGCCTCGTCGGGGTCGACGGCGACAATTCGCGCGCGCTCGAACGCGCGATCGTCATGCACCCGGCGTGGTACGCCAATCCCGACATGCTGGAGAAATGGGGCAAGCTGGGCCGCAGCGACGGCTGCTTCGCGATGGGCGAGGCGGACTTCAACGAGGCGCTGTGGCACCTTTCGGGCGGGCGCCTGCTGTACGCGGACAGGATCGGGGCGTTATAGTCTAGTGCGCTCAAGACATCCGTCTTGAGCTTGGCAACACCGGCCCACTCCCCCGGCCCGACCACCCACAGGGTATCCTTATCGGGCGGTCGGGCAGGGGGAGCGGGCCGGTGTTGCGCGAGGGGCCAGCTTGCTGGTCCCGTCAACGCATCAAAGCGGATTATCCAGCTTCACCACGGCTTCGGTGGTCTTGCGCTGGCCGGTCCACGCCGCGCGGGGGGCGGCGAAGCTGGCAAGGACCGGCGCGTCACGGCCGTAAAGGTCGGTGAAGGCGTGCATCTTGCCGCCGATGTCGGTCGCGTAAGTGAAATAGGTCAGATAGATCGGGAAGGTGCGGGTCATCGCGACGCGGGTGTATTTGCCCGAAGTGGCGTTGGCGACGCCCTGTTCGGGCGTCATTCCCGCGCCGAGGATCGCCATCGTCATCCCCAGTTCCTGCGCGCGTTCGGTGCGCACGCAGCCGTGGCTGAGCGCGCGGTACTGCTGCGCGAACAGCCCGCGGTTGGGGGTGTCGTGAACGAAGATCGCGTGCTCGTTGGGCATGTCGAGTTTGAGCAGTCCCAATGAATTGCCCGGACCCGGCTGTTGGACGACGGTGATCGTGCCGCCCGCGCTCTTGGTCACCTTGTAGCCCTCGCGCAGCGCCTGCGCGGGGTTGCCCGCGAGCCGCGCGCCGAGCCCCTCGCCCTTGACGATCGACTGCGGGACGGTCCAGGTCGGATTGAAGATCACGCCCTCGACCACTTCGGCGAGCGACGGGGTCGCGGTCTTGCCCGGCTTGCCGACGATCGTGCGATAGCTGCGGACGATCGAGTTATCGACCGTCAGCCGCATCTGGAACTCGGGCACGTTGGTCATCAGGTAATACTTGCCGAGATCGCGCCCCAGCCAGCGCCAGCGGTCGAGATTGACGCGGAGCAGATCGCGCGTGGCCTTGTCGGCTTTGGGCGTCGCAGCCAGCGCGGCCTTGAGCGCGGCGTAATCGGGGTGGGTCGGCGCGACACTCTCGATCGTCCCGGCGATGTCGTGCGTTTCGAGCGCGTGGCCCATCAGCGCGTGCGTGGGGTTGTTCTCGATATCGGGATCGACGACGAACCACGCCATCCGCTTGTCGAAGCGGGTGCGGCCGTCGCGCATGTCCTCGGCGAGCCAGGCGAAGCTCTTGCTCGCAGCCGCGTCGAGCGCCTGGCCTTCGCCGCCGAGGATCGCGTCGGCAAGCGCCTTAGGCTGGTAATCGGCGGGGAGCAGGCCGTCGGCATCGACCGCCTTGATCGCCGCAAGCAGCGCCTGCGCGTCGGCCAGCGGCCAGTGCATCACCGGCTCGTCGATCTGGGCAGCGGCGACCGGAGCGGGCGCGGAAACGGTGGTCTTGCCCTCGGACTGCACGGGCCTCGTCGCAATCGGCGAAGGAGTTGCGACAGGCGCGGGGAGAATGCTCTGCGGGGCTGGCTGCGCGGCGGCAGGCGCCGCCAGCGCCGCCAGCGCGCAGCCGATCAGAACACCGCAACCCACCTTCGACATCGCTTGCTCCACCCTTTTGCGCCGCGATCGAGAGGCGCGCGACCGCTCGCGCCCCGAATGCCCGTTTCGGAGCGCGCCTTCAAGGACTCGCCCTTTCCCCAGCCTGAATTTCGCGTTGGGTGACGCAGCGCTGCAACGGCGATAGGGCGGCGCGATGCCCGTCCCCCGCCCTTTCGCGCCGATCGCGGTGACCGTCGCGGCGATCGCCGTGCTCGCGGTGATGGACGGGGTGATGAAAGGCGCAAGCCTGGCGCTCGGCGCCTATTCGGCGATGTTCTGGCGTCAGCTCATCGGCACCGGGCTGACGTTGCCCTTGTGGCGCGCGAGCGCTCCGTCCTGGCCCGAGCGCGCGGTGCTCAAGGTCCATTTGCTGCGCGGCGCGGTGACCGCGGCGATGGCTTTGCTGTTCTTCCATTCGCTCACGCTGCTGCCGATGGCCGAAGCGATCGCAATTTCCTTCTTCGCCCCGCTGGTGGCGCTTTGTCTCGCCGCGGTCACGCTGGGCGAGCGGATCGCTCCGCGCGCGATCGCCGCCTCGCTGATCGGGCTCGTCGGGGTGGCGGTGATCTGCACCCCGCGGCTGCGCGAGGGGGGCTTGCGCGATCTCGAAGGGCTCGGCGCGGTCGTCGCCTCGGCGCTGCTTTACGCGTGGAATCTCGTGCTCCAGCGCAAGCAGGCGCTGATCGCGCTGCCGCGCGAGATCACCTTTTTCCAGACCGCCACCGGCGTGCTGCTGATGGCGCCGTTCGCGCCGTTCTTTGCGCAACCGCCGGGGGCGGGGTCGCTGGTGCTCGTGGTCGCCGCCTCGCTGATGTCGATCGGCGCCGGGCTGCTGCTCGCCTGGGCTTACGCGCGCGCCGAGGCGCAAGTGCTCGTGCCGATGGAATACAGCGCGTTCGGCTGGGCGGCGGCGGTCGGCTGGTTCGCGTTCGCCGAACCGGTTACGCCCTGGACGCTGGCCGGCGTGGTTCTGATCGTCGCCGGATGCCTGGTCGCGGCAACGCGCAGCGCGCCCGAGCCGGTCGCGGTCTGAAAGCCCGCGCAGCTCAGCTCGCGGTGAACGCCGGCGCGCCGCTTGCCCCGAACTTGACTACGACAAAGGCGTTGTCGCACACGTTGATCGCGTTCCACACCGCCGTGGTGTCGTCGGCGAAAGTCGCCTTGAGATCGAAGCGGCACTGGCTCGGCGTTTTGTCGAAATGGACCGTCATCCGCCCGCCGGGCTTGACCGGGCCGCGAACCACGCCTTCATCGACGATGTTCGGCTGCCACACCGCCGATCCGCTCGGCGCGACTTCGACCAGTTTGATTTCCTTGCCGCTGCTGTTGGTGAGAACCAGGTCCCACACCGCGGCCGCGGCGGGTGCGGCGACGACCGCGACAGCGAACGCGATGAGCAGAGTCTTTCGCATGACGAACCCTCCTGCAAGAGACGCTGCGCCGATTCTCCGGGCAAGGCAAGCGCGTGCCCGCGCGGCGTCGCTCTCTTGACCAAACCGGCCCGAGCGCGCATCGGCGGGGCAGCAGGCCGCTGCTGCGCGGGGGTGCGCCAAACCGCCAATCGGGGGAGACTTACCGGATGAGCCAGGTCGGACAGGACACGCTCGGCACCCGCAGCACGTTGAGCGTCGGCGGCAAGGATTACGCGTACTATTCGCTGGCCAAGGCCGCGGCCAAGCTGGGCGACGTCAGCCGCTTGCCGTTCTCGATGAAAGTCCTGCTCGAAAACCTGCTGCGCTTCGAGGACGGCGGCTTCACCGTCGGCATCAAGGACATCCAGGCGCTGGTCGACTGGCAGCAGAACCCCGTTACCGGCGAGGAAATCCAGTACCGTCCGGGGCGCGTCCTGCTCCAGGACTTTACCGGGGTGCCGTGCGTGGTCGATCTGGCGGCGATGCGCGACGCGATCGCCAAATTGGGCGGCGATACGCGCAAGATCAACCCGCTGGTTCCGGTCCACCTGGTGATCGACCATTCGGTGATGGTCGACGAGTTCGGCCACCCCAAAGCGTTCGAGCAGAACGTCGAGATCGAATATCACCGCAACATCGAGCGCTACGATTTCCTCAAGTGGGGATCGAAAAGCCTCGATAATTTCAAGGCGGTGCCTCCCGGCACGGGGATCTGCCACCAGGTCAACCTCGAGCACATCGCGCAGTGCGTGTGGACCAGCGCGGACCCGTCGGGCGCGATGCTCGCCTATCCCGATACGTGCGTCGGCACCGACAGCCACACCACGATGATCAACGGATTGGGCGTGCTCGGCTGGGGCGTCGGCGGGATCGAGGCCGAGGCGGCGATGCTCGGCCAGCCGGTCTCGATGCTGATCCCCGAAGTCGTCGGGTTCAGGTTCACCGGCGCGCTCAAGGAAGGCGTCACCGCGACCGACCTCGTGCTGACGTGCACCCAGATGCTGCGCGCCAAGGGCGTCGTCGGGCGTTTCGTCGAATACTACGGCCCCGGACTCGCCGCGCTGAGCCTCGCGGACCGCGCGACGCTCGCCAACATGGCGCCCGAATACGGCGCGACTTGCGGCTTCTTCGGCGTCGACGACAAGACGCTCGAATACTTGCGCTTGACCGGGCGCGAAGAGACGCAGATCGCGCTGATCGAGGCTTATGCCCGCGCGCAGGGGCTGTGGATCGATCCGCGCGCGCCCGAGCCCGTCTTCACCGACACGCTAGAGCTCGAAATGAGCACCGTGGTGCCTTCGCTCGCCGGGCCCAAGCGCCCGCAGGACAAGATTGCGCTCACCCAAGTGGACGAGGTCTTCAACGGCGATCTCGACGCCGTCTATCACAAGACCGCGGCGCGGGTTCCGGTGGCGGGCGCGAGCCACGACATCGGCGACGGCGACGTGGTCATCGCCGCGATCACCAGCTGCACCAACACCTCGAACCCGAGCGTGCTGGTCGCCGCCGGGCTGGTCGCCAAGAAGGCCAACGAGCTGGGCCTGAGGCCCAAGCCGTGGGTCAAGACCAGCCTCGCGCCCGGATCGCAGGTGGTCACCGACTACCTCGTCAAGGCGGGCTTGCAGGAGCATTTCGACGCGCTCGGGTTCAACCTCGTCGGGTACGGGTGCACCACCTGCATCGGCAATTCGGGGCCGCTGGCCGAGCCGATCAGCGCGGCGATCAACGGCAACGACATCGTCGCCGCCTCGGTCCTCTCGGGCAACCGCAATTTCGAAGGCCGGGTTTCGCCGGACGTGCGCGCCAATTTCCTCGCCAGCCCGCCGCTGGTGGTCGCTTACGCGCTCAAAGGCACCGTCACCGAGGACATGACCGCGACTCCCGTGGGACAGGACCGCGAGGGCAACAACGTGTTCCTCAAGGACATCTGGCCCTCGAACGCCGAAGTCGCCCAAGTCATGGCGGCGAATATCGATCGCGGGATGTTCCAGAGGCGCTATGCCGACGTTTACAAGGGCGACGAGCATTGGCGCGCGATCGACGTTGCGGGCAGCGAAACCTACCAGTGGCGCGCGGGCAGCACATATATCGCCAATCCCCCGTATTTCGAGGGGATGACGATGGAGCCGGTGCCGCTGACCGATATCGAGAATGCGCGCCCGCTCGCGATCCTCGGCGATTCGATCACCACCGACCACATCAGCCCGGCGGGCGCGATCAAGGCAGACAGCCCCGCTGGCGCCTGGCTTCAGGAGCATCAGGTCGCGCGCGCCGATTTCAACTCCTACGGCGCGCGGCGCGGGCATCACGACGTGATGATGCGCGGCACGTTCGCCAATATCCGCATCCGCAACGAGATGGTGCCGGGGATCGAAGGCGGGATGAGCCGCGTCGGCGATCAGGTCATGCCGATCTACGACGCGGCGATGGCTTGGAAAGCCCAAGGCGTGCCGCTGGTGGTGATCGCGGGCAAGGAATACGGTACCGGATCGAGCCGCGACTGGGCGGCCAAGGGCACCAATCTCTTGGGTGTGCGCGCGGTGATCGTCGAAAGCTTCGAGCGCATCCACCGCTCGAACCTCGTCGGGATGGGCGTGCTCCCGCTCCAGTTCAAGGACGGCCAGACCCGCCAGAGCCTTGGCCTGAGCGCCGACGATGCGTTCACCGTGCGCGGCGTGGCCGAACTGCGCCCGCAGCAGGACGTCGAGGTCGAAGTGACGCGCGCCGACGGCACGACATCCAGCTTCACCGCGCTATGCCGCATCGATACCGCCAACGAGGTCGAATACTTCCGCAACGGCGGGATCCTGCACTACGTGCTGAGGAAGCTCGCGGCCTGACGCACAAGCAAAGGGCGCGGGATCGTTTCCGAACCCGCGCCCCCTGACCGCATCATGGGACCGATGCGATAAGCTTTAGGCGGTCTTGGCCTTGCCCAACCGGCGGCGGCCGGCGAGCGACGCGACGGCGGCGCCGAACAGCAGCAGCATCGGCGGAGCGGGAACCGGCGTGCCTCCGGTGCTGGTCGAGGTCGAAGTCGATCCGCCCGAAGTCGACGAGCTGGTCGAGGTCGAGGAACTGCCCGAGGTCGACGAACTGCCCGAGGTCGAGCTGCTGCCCGACGTGCTCGTGCTCGACGTAACGTTGCCCGAGGTCGATGAGCTGGTGCTCGTGCTGACGTTGCCCGAAGTCGATGAGCTCGTGCTGGTCGAGACGTTGCCCGAGGTGGACGAGCTCGAGGTTACGTTGCCCGAGCTCGACGAGGTCGAGGTGACGTTGCCCGAGCTGGTCGAAGTCGAGCTACCGCCGGTCGACGTCGACGAGGAGCTGCCGCCCGACGAGGTCGAGGACGAGCTGCCCCCGGTGGACGTCGAGGAACCCCCGGTCGAAGTCGACGAGCCGCCGGTCGAAGTGGATGAACCGCCGCTCGAGGAGCCTCCGGTGGAGGTCGAAGTCGATCCCCCGGTGGTGGTAAGCCCGCCGCTCGAACTCGAAGTCGAGCCGCCGGTAGTGGTCGAAACCACCACGCTGCCCGATGATCCGCCGCTGCCGCCGAAGAACCCGCCGAAGAAGCCGCCGCCGAAGCCGAACCCGCCCGAACCGCCGATGATCACCGGGGGGCCTTCGCCGCCGCCTTCGAGCGGGGGCTGGGGCGGAAGGTACAGCGGCATCGCCATCGCCATCTGCGCAGGCGGCGCTTCGCACACCATCTCGCGGCGCGGAATGCGGCGCACGCGCTGGACCAGCCGCGGCGCGGGCCGCGCGATCTTGCGGTGCGCGACGACGTGGCGCGGCGCCGATTTGATGTGCTTGACGTACTGGGTCCTGGCCGCGGGCGCTTCTGCGACGTGAACCGCGCCGCCGCCCACGACCGCGGTTCCCGCGGCGAGCAGCGCCAGTTTCATGAATGCCATCCGAGCCGACATGGGTATTCCCCTGAACTTTGCCGGAGCCTCCGCGTCCCATTGCGCGGCATCACCGGTTGCAAGCAGGAACACCCGGGCGCGGCCAAGGAGCAACGCCGTTAACCGTGAATCGCGGTGCGGCGGGGGGTCGGAGTGACGTTTTTCGGCGCGCGCGGCGTCGGCTGTCCCGTTGTGGCACCGAACCGGGAGCCGCTTGTTAACAAACCGGCCCTCCGCGCTTGCATCGAAGTAACCCACAGGTTACATGTAACCCCAGAGTTACAAACAAGGGGATTCGCCATGACCGATCAGTCCGATATCGCCACCGCCGAACGCCTCGGCCGCCGCCGCGCGCGGATGCTGCCGGTGCTCGGGGTGTTCTTTATCTCGCAACAGGCCGCGTTCTTCGCCAACCCGCCCGCCGAGCGCGCGGTCGATCATGTGCGGATCGGAGCATGGGCGCTGCTGAGCACGGTTGTGCTGTTCACGCTCGCGACCAATGGCTTTTGGACTCGCTCTGCCGCGGTCCGCGCGATCATCGACGACGAGCTGACCCGCGCCAACCGCGCGAGCGCGCTGCAATGGGGGTTCATCGCCGCAATGGTCGCGGGAATCGTGTGCTACGTCGTCCAAGGCGCGACGCAATTCACTGTGCGCGAGGTGATCCACCTGATCGTGAGCGCCGGGATGGTCGCCGCGCTCGTCCGCTTCGGGATGCTCGAACGGCGCGCGTATGCCTGAGCTGTCGAACCGCCTCCGCGAGGCCCGCGAGGCGCGGGGATGGACGCAGGCCGATCTCGCCGCGCGGATCGCAGTCAGCCGCAAGACGGTCAACACGGTCGAGAACGGGGTGTTCGTCCCATCGACGGTGATCGCGCTGAAACTCGCCGCCGCGTTCGGCGAGCCGGTCGAAAGCCTATTTACCCTGGTCGAATAGCCCAGTCTGGCTGCCGCTCGGAGGCATCAAGCCGAGGTGCGACCAGCCGCGATCGTTGAGGCAGCGCCCGCGCGCGGTGCGCGCGATCAGACCGAGCTGGATCAGGAACGGCTCGATCACCTCCTCGACTGTGTCGCGCGGCTCGGCCAGCCCGGCAGCGAGCGTTTCGACCCCTACGGGTCCGCCTTTGTAGATATCCGCGATCATGTGGAGATAGCGCCGGTCCATCGCGTCGAGCCCGAGCGCGTCGACCTCGAGCCGGGTCAGCGCGGCGTCGGCGATCGCCTGCGTCACCAGCCCATCGCCCGCGACATGCGCGAAGTCGCGCACCCGGCGCAGCAGCCGCCCCGCAACCCGCGGCGTCCCGCGCGCGCGCCGCGCGATCTCGCGCGCGCCTTCGGCGTCCATGTCAACGCCCAGCAGCGAGGCTCCACGCGTCACCACGCGCTCGAGTTCGGGAACGGTGTAGAAATTGAGCCGCACCGGGATGCCGAAACGCTCGCGCAGCGGCGTGGTCAGCAGCCCCTGCCGGGTGGTCGCGCCGATCAGCGTGAACGCGGGCAGGTCGATCCGCACCGAGCGCGCCGACGGTCCCTCGCCGATGATCAGATCGAGCGCGCGGTCTTCCATCGCCGGGTAGAGAATTTCCTCGACCACCGGGCTGAGCCGGTGAATCTCGTCGATGAACAGCACGTCGCCGGGTTCGAGGTTCGTGAGCAGCGCGGCCAGATCGCCCGCCTTGGCGATTACCGGGCCGGACGTGGCGCGAAACCCCACGCCAAGCTCGCGCGCGACGATTTGAGCGAGCGTGGTCTTGCCGAGGCCGGGCGGGCCGAAAAACAGCACATGATCCATCGCCTCGCGCCGCGACTTCGCGCTCTCGATGAACACGCGCAAATTGTCCTTCGCCGCCGCCTGCCCGACGAATTCGGACAGAGTCTTGGGCCGCAGCGCCGCGTCGGCGTCCTCGGGCTGGCGCGTGGCGGAGAGGATGGGGTTGTCGGTCATCGATAGACGCACGTTTCATGCTTGCGGTCCCAGCTACCGCCGCCATCCAGGCACGTGTCTACATTGAACCCGTCGTTGATCCAGATTCCGACGAGTACCCCGAATACAAACGCGGCAAAGACAGGCAGGATGCGGGCAAGTCGCTTCATCACAAGCACGACGGTTGCGGCACGATGGGTGCTGAAACAAGTTCAGCATGACGGGTTGCGGGAAAGGACGGATGCGGAAAGAAAACTGCGTCCAAAACCTTCCCTTCCTCGTCACCCTGAACTTGTTTCAGGGTCCATTTCGACGCACGCTCAGCTCCATGCGGCAGGAACGCAACCCTTGCGTCTATATCCTGGCGAGCGCGCGCTACGGCACGCTTTATGTCGGCGTTACCTCGGACCTCGTGGGACGCCTGTGGCAGCATCGCAACAACGTCCTGCCGGGCTTCACCAGGCGGCACCGAATCCACCGGCTGGTCCACTTCGAAATGTTCGGCGACATGATCAACGCAATCGCGCGGGAGAAGCAGGTCAAGAACTGGCACCGGCAGTGGAAGATCAATTTGATCAACGAGCACAACCCGCATTGGGCGGACCTGGCGGTGGGATTGGGGTTGCCGCCGCTCGCTCCGGATGTGCGGTGCGATGGACCCTGAAACAAGTTCAGGGTGACGGCGGAGGGAAGGCTGGCTCACTCTGAAATTGCCCGGCCGGCCAGCGGCAAGCCCTCCTGATCCCGACGGATTAAGTCCCGTAACAAGTCGCCAACGTCGATGTGACGCCCTTCGGCTAGCCGCTTTTCGACCCAAGCCTGCTCTTCCATCCCGAAACTCAGGCTGACTGTCTTCAAGGTTACTTCCGTCATCCCGCCGCCCTCCTGAGCGCCACCCGGACAAGATCGTCCAGCCCCGCACCCTCGCCAAGCTCGTGCGCCGCCGCCGCCACCGCGCTCGCGGCGACTTGCGGCTTGAAGCCGAGGTTCTGCAACGCCGAGACCGCGTCCGCACCGGGCGATCCCGCAGCGGCCGGCGCGGCTCCTGCGATCGGCGCGTATCCCGCCTTGTCCTTGAGTTCGTTGACGATTCGGCTTGCCAGCTTTGGCCCGACGCCTTGTGCGCGCGCCACGCTCGCCGCGTCGTCGCCGGCGCAGGCGCGCTGGAGTTCCTCGACGCTCAGCGCCGAAAGCACCGCCAGCGCCATCTTGCTGCCGACGCCCTGGACGCCGTTCAAGAGCCGGAACCACTCGCGCTCGGCGGCGCTGGCGAAGCCGACCAGGCGCAAGTCGTTCTCGCTCACCAGCAGCTCGGTGTGGACCGTCGCGACCCCGCCGCGCGCGCCCAGCGCGGCGAGCGTCTTGGCGCTGCAGTGGACGAGATAGCCGACCCCGCCGACGTCGAGCACAGCCCAGTCGGCGCCGGTATCCTCGAGCGTGCCGGTAAGGCGGGCAATCATGATTTGTTCCTGCCGGGAAATCCTGCCGCGCGCAATGGATGCGCGAGGGTTCCCGACAGGAACGTCAGAAGCGCGGTATGGGGATGTTGCCGACAACCCCGCAAGCGAGCGCGGCGGCGCCGACCTCGAGCGCGATGCGGTTGTCGTGGACAGTGCTGGAGACCGCGACCAGATCGCCGAAAGTCATCTGCCGCCCGGGATTGTAATACCGCGCGGCGCGCGCCAGCCGGTCGACTTGCGAGGTGCTGAGATGCCCGTGGAGGAAGTTCGCGGCGCAATCGGCGGTGCTCGGGCTGAGCCCGTAGCGCCCGAGCGCATCTGAAATCTGGTAGCGGCTGGCAGTGCAGCCCGAAAGCGCGAGCGCCAATGCCGCGGCGGAAGTAAGGGTTTTCGAACGAAGCATGATGGTTCACCCAAAGGGAAGGTACGCGGCGACAACGCGCGGGTGCGCGAACGGTTGCAGCGGACATGACCCGCGCGCTACGAGGCGAGCGATGGGCGGGATCACGAGCGAACGGGGCGGCGCAGGCTACCGCTGGGCGATCGCGGCAATCGTGATCGCCGCAATTGTGCTGCGCTGGCGGGCGTTCTCGCCGTTCGAGATCGGCCATGCCGACGAACTGATGCAATACCTCGAACAGGGCAACCGCCTCGCCACCGGCCAAGGTATCGTCCCGTGGGAGTACCGCTACGGCGCGCGCAACGCCCTGATCGCGCAGCTGCTCAGCGTGCCGTTGTGGCTCGGCCATGCGCTGGCGCCGGGGACACTGGCCGGAATTCTGTGGTCGCGCGCCTGCTTCGTCGCGCTGAGCATGGCGGCGCTCGCCGGGGCCTGGCGGCTGGGCGCGCTGACTTCGCGGCGCCATGCGCTGGTCGCGCTGTTCGTCGCCGCGGCCTGGTACGAAAGCGTGCTGTTTTCCGAACTGCTGCTGTCCGAAGTGCTGGCAACCGCGCTGCTGACGTGCGCCGCGGCGCTGCTGCTCGACGAACGCGCGCGGCCGTGGGCGATCCGCGCGGGCGGACTGCTGCTCGGACTCGGGGTCATCGTGCGGCTGCAATATGCGCCGTCCGTGGCGGTTCTGGCGATCCTGGCGCTGGGCAAGGACCGCGCGCGCTGGCTGCAACTGATCGTGGGCGGGCTGATCGCGGCGGCGGTCGGCGCGGTCAGCGATCTGGCGATGGGGCGCGTGCCGTTCGCGTGGATCTGGGTCAATTTCGCCTACAATCTGGGCGAAGGCCGCGCGGCGCGGTTCGGCGCCGAGGGACCGCTGGCGTACGCGCCGGTCGTGCTGCTCCACCTAGGCTCGGCGGCGGTGTTGATTGTCGCGGGCGCGGCGTTCAGCGGCAAGCGCTATCGCCCGCTGGTGTGGGCGGTCGCGGCCAATTTCGCGTTCCACAGCCTGGTCGCGCACAAGGAATACCGCTTCATCTGGCTGTCGGTTCTGCTCACGCTGGTGCTTGCGGCAATCGCCTCGGTCGATCTGGCCGAGCGCCTGCTCGCGCAGCGCGAGCGCCGCCTCGGGTGGGGCGGACTGGCGCTGATCATGGCGTTTTGGGCGCTGGTCTCGGTGGGAGCGGAGGCGGGCTCGGGCGGGTCGCGGTCGCTGCGCGGCGGCGCGCCGATCGCGCTGGCCGGGGTGGACGCAGCGCGCCACGCCGAGGTCTGCGGGATCGCGCTGCCGAATCAGTGGCGCGCGCATCTCGTCCCTGCGCTGCTTCCGCGCGACGTGCCGCTGTATGTCGCCGATGCGGAGGTGCTGGACGGCAAGGCCGCGCTTCCCGCCGACCTGAGTTCGGCTGCCAGTGCGTTGATTTTCCCGCGGCTGCCGACGGGCGCAGTTGGGTACAAAGCCGCGGGCTGCCGCCAGCGCGGCGCGGTCAAGGCGTGCCTGTATTTGCGCCCCGGAACGTGCTCGCCCGCGCCTTATTGGACTTACCAAGCCGCGCTCGAGCGCGAGGACCTTTAACCGCGCGCGCCGTGCGCATGGGCGATCGCAACCGCGAGCGCGTCGGCGGCGTCCGCCCCCGCCGGGGTGACACCCGGCAGGAGCACGCGCAGCATCGCCTGGACTTGCGCCTTGTCCGCCGCGCCAGTCCCGACGATCGCCTTCTTGACCAGCCGCGGCGCGTATTCGGCGACGCTCAGCCCCGCCCGCCCGAGCGCGGCGAGGCACACGCCCCGCGCCTGAGCCAGCTTGAGCGTCGATTGCGGGTTGTCGTTGACGAAGACTTCCTCGACCGCCGCGGCGTCGGGAAGGTAGCGCGCGATGACCTCGCCCAGCGCCGCATCGAGCATGGCCAACCGCGCCGCCAGTGGCGCTTTAGGGTCGGTCTTGACCTGCCCGTTGGCGACATGCCGCAGCCGGTTCCCGTCACGCTCGACAATCCCCCACCCGGTGCAGGCAAGCGAGGGATCGAGGCCGAGGATCGTGGTCAGGCGAGCTTCTCCATCACCGCGTCGGGGATGTCGTAGTTGCCCCACACCGCCTGGACGTCGTCGTCGTCGTCGAGCAGGTCGATCAGGCGTAGCAGCGTCGCCGCGTTGTCTTCGTCGACTTCGGTGCGCAGGCCCGGCTTCCACGCCAGCTTGACCCCCTCGGCCTCGCCCAGCGGGGCTTCGAGCGCGCGCGCGACTTCGTGCAGGCTTTCGATGCTGGTCCAGATTTGGTGGCCGTCCCCATCCTCGCTCATGTCGCTTTCGACATCGTCGGCGCCCGCCTCGATCGCGGCTTCGAGCACTTTGTCCTCGTCGCCCGCCTTGGCGCCGTATTCGATCAGCCCCATTCGCTCGAAGCCGTGGCTGACCGCGCCCGACGCGCCGAGGTTGCCGCCGTTCTTCGAGAACGCGGTGCGCACGTTGGTGGCGGTGCGGTTGCGGTTGTCGGTCAGCGCCTCGACGATCAGCGCGACCCCGCCCGGGCCGTAGCCTTCGTAGCGCACTTCTTCGTAGTTCTCGCCGTCACCGCGGCTGGCCTTGTCGATCGCGCGCTGGATGTTGTCCTTGGGCACGGACTGGGCCTTGGCCGCGTTCACCGCGGCGCGAAGGCGGGGGTTCATATCGGGATCGGGCATGCCGGACTTCGCCGCAACGGTGATCTCGCGGCTCAATTTGCTGAACTGCGCCGCGCGCTTTTTGTCCTGCGCGCCCTTACGGTGCATGATATTTTTGAACTTGCTGTGACCGGCCATGCTAACCCCAAAAAGTATTACTTTTTGGGGACCCCGGACAAGGAGCCCCCGATTTCCGCGCCCTTAACGCGAGGCAGGCCGTGCGGCAATCAGTCGTCGCGGTCCACCTTCCCGCCCTTCATCACCAAATCGACGTGCTCGAGCCGCGTGACATCGCTCAGCGGGTCGCCGTGGACCGCGATCAGGTCGGCGGCCATTCCGGGCGCGATGCGGCCGATGCTGTCGCTCATCCCAAGCACTTCGGCAGCACTGACCGTCGCCGCCTTGATCGCCGCCGCCGGAGTCATTCCCGCCGCGACCATCAGCGCGAACTCCCTGGCGTTGTCGCCATGGCGCGAGACCCCGGTGTCGGTCCCGAACGCGATCTTGACCCCCATCTTGATCGCCAGCGCATGGCTCGCGCGCGCCGCGGCGGCGGCTTGTTCGGCCTTGGGCAGCGAGGCGGGCGGGAGCATCCCGGCGCGGGCCTGGGCGAGCGCGGTTTGCGGCGCGAGCATCGTCGGGACCAGCCAGGTACCGTGCGCGATCATCGCGCGGATCGTCGGCACGTCGAGAAACGTGCCGTGCTCGATCGTATCGACCCCGGCATTGACCGCCGCCATCGTGCCTGCCGCGGCGTGGCTGTGCGCGGCGACTTTGCGCCCGAAGGAGTGCGCGGTGTCGATCACCGCTTTCATCTCCTCGCTGGTCATCTGCAGGCCGAGCCCGCCGGCGACGTTCGAAAGCACGCCCCCGGTCGCGGCGAACTTGATCACCAGCGCGCCGAGGCGGATCTGCTCGCGCACCGCACGGCGGCAATCGTCGGGGCCGTTGCAGGTGTTGTCGTAATCGCCGGCGTTGTGAACCGCTTCGAAAATGTCTTCGCGCAGGCCGTTGGCGTCGCCGTGCCCGCCCGAGACCGAGATCATCCGCCCGGCGTTGATGATCGTCGGACCGACTTCGTCGCCGCGCGCGATCGCATCGCGCAGCGCGCGGATTCCGCGCGGCGGCGCGCTCAGGTCGCGCACCGTGGTAAACCCCGCGTCGAGCGTTACCTTCGCGTTGTGCGCGGCGAGGAACGCGGCGTCCTCCTTGTCGCGCGTCGCTTCTTCGAGCCGCGCCTTGAGCGGATCGCCGTCGGAGAAGAAGTGAACGTGTAGATCGACCAGACCGGGGAGCACGGTTTCGTCGCCGAGCTCGACCGTTCTGGCGCCGGGCTCGGCCGCGACCGTGCCATCGCGCAATTCGGCGATTCTGCCGCCGCGCACGACGATCGTCGTCGCCCCGCGCGGCGGCTCGCCCGGCCGGTCGATGACGTGGCCGGCGTGGATGTAAGTGACTTGCGGCGCGGCGGGCTGGGCCTGCGCGGCGGTCACGATCGCGAGCGCCGAGACGGCGGCTGCAAGCCATATTTTCATCGTGAACCTCTCCCCATTTGCCACGGGTCTAACACCGGGCGGGAGCGTGGCAAGGGCTCACTCCAGTTTGCGTGCGATCCGAATCGGCCGACGCGCGGACGCGGTTCAGTTGCGCGGCGCCGGGGTTTCCGGCGCTTGCAGTCCTGGCGCGGGATGCGAGTGCACGGGATGGCGCAGATCGTCGATCTCGGCCTGGCGGCGGGTCAGGTAGAGCAATCGCATCCTGGCGTAAGGGCTGTCCGCTTGTCTGACTTCGCTCGCTTGAGGGTCCGCTTCGACGCGCTTGTCGAGTGCGGTCATGACCGCGGCCGGAGCGGTGAACGTGGACTGCCGAAGCGGAGCTACGAAATGGCCTACCGAAAGCGGTGCGGCGAGCCGGTCGATCGAAAATCCGAAAAGATCGCGCACCGTCGTCGGGCCAATCAGCGGCAGGAATAGAAACGGGCCGGGCTTTACCCCATAGAAGCCGAGCGTATCGGCAAACCCGTTATCGCGATGGCGCAATTTGAACGGACGCTTCGCTGCAACGTCGAGCAAGCCGCCGATGCCCACGGTCGAGTTGATCGCAAAGCGCGCGAGCGTGGCAGCCGCCTTGCCCGGCTTCAGTTGAAGCAGGAAGTTGGCGGCGACCACCGGTTCGTGGAGATTGACCAGGAAATGATGCAAGCCGCTACGCACCGGCGCGGGCACGACATGTTCATAGGCGTGTGCCGCCGGACCGAGGGCGGCCTTGTCGATCGCTTGCGCGGCATCGAACGAAGCCGCATTGACGCCTTGCAACGGATCTATCCGGCGCATGGAGCCGGTGACGACGATCGTGTTCGGGCCGGACTGGGCAGGCGCGTCCGGCGGCGCCGTGCGAGCGGCATCCGGAGCGACCGGATCTTCGGGCGGGGCCTCAGCTTGCTGGGCATCCGAGAAGACCGCCGGCGGCGCCTGATCGGCTGGAACCGCAGATGCGCATGACGCGACCGGTGCAGCCATAGTCAGGGCCGCGGCACAGATTTGATCGAGCATCGGACGTGCCTTCGCTTGCGACTCGAACCGAGCGGCCCGCAGATCGCCACCATACGACCTAAATCAGCTCTACCAGCACGGAGTCTCGCGGCGCGGCCGGACGCCCGGCCGCAACCGCCGGCCACCCGCGCCAACGCTCCCGAAGCAGTTGAGCCGGCGTGCGCTTGGCCGTCCGCCTCACCCGTTGACCACGGTCCCGCCGTTGGGATGGAGCACCTGTCCCGCCATGTAGCTCGCATCCTCGCAGGCGAGGAACAGGAAAGATGGCGCGACTTCGCAGGGCTGGCCGGGGCGGCCCATCGGGGTCTTCTCGCCAAAGCTCGCCAGCTTGTCCTTGCTCGCTCCGCCCGAGGGATTGAGCGGGGTCCAGATCGGCCCCGGGGCGACCGCGTTGACGCGAATCCCGTCCTTGATCAGGTTGGCCGAGAGCGAGCGGGTGAACGCCGTGATCGCGCCTTTGGTTGCCGAATAGTCGAGCAGTTCCTCGCTCCCTTCGTACATCGTCACGCTCGTGCAGTTGACGATCGCCGCGCCTTTCTTGAGGTGCGGCCGCGCTGCCTGGACGAGGTAGAACATCGCGAAGATGTTGGTTTGGAAGGTGCGCTGAAGCTGCTGGTGAGTGATGTCGCGGATGTCCTTGTCCGGATGCTGCTCGCCCGCATTGTTGATCAGCACGTCGAGCCGGCCCCATTTGGCGATGACGTTGTCGACCAGCGACTGGCCCACCGCTGGATCGCCGAGATCGCCCGCGAACAGCAGCGCTTCGCCGCCTTCTTGCTCGATCGCGTCGGCGGTGAGCTTGGCATCATCGCTCTCGCACAAATACGCGACCGCGACCTTCGCGCCCTCGCGCGCGAACAGCACGGCGACCGCGCGGCCGATCCCGCTGTCGGCGCCGGTGACGATCGCGACTTTGCCCTTGAGCCGCCCGGAGCCCGGATAGCGCGGCTCCCAATCGGGACGCGGGCGCAACGCGTGCTCGTTGCCGGGCAGTCCGTCCTCGTGGATTTGGGGGACGATTTTTTCAGGCGCGGTGGTGGCCATGGCGGCACTCCTTGCGATTGTTACGCAAGGATAACCGGGGGGAGGCGCGCTGGTTCCGTGCGCGTCCCGCGTCAGCCGATGCCGAGCGCCGCCTTGTAGAGGTCGAGAATCGTTTCCATCTCGGCGCGGTCGTCGGGCGTCATTTTCCGCAGCCGCACGATCTGGCGCATGATCTTGGCGTCGTAGCCGTGCGCTTTGGCCTCGGCGTAAACGTCGCGGATGTCGTCGGCGATGCCCTTCTTCTCTTCCTCGAGCCGCTCGACGCGTTCGATCAGCAGGCGCAGGCGGTCGTCGGTGGTTTCGGCCATTGGTAAGCTCCGGAGAATGGGGTGAAGAGTTGCCCGGCGCCTTAGCGGCGGCGTTTCGATTCGGGCAAAATGTCGGCTGTGGACAAGCCGATCAAGCGTTCTTCGCCACGCTCTCGGCCATCCGCGCGAGTTGCTCCGGCGTCGCTTCGCTCTGAAATCGCGCTTTCCATTCGCTCGCGGGCATGCCGTGGACCGCCGCGCGCGCCTCGGCCTTGTCCATGGACGCGCCCGCTTCGACCAGCCAATCGCCGAGGCAATTGCGGCAGAACCCGGCCAAGCCCATCAGATCGATGTTCTGCGCGTCGTGGCGGTGACGCAAGTGGTGCGCGAGGCGGCGGAACGCGGCAGCGGCGTGCGCGTCGCTGACCTCGTCGAGCGGGTCGGTTGCACGCGCGTTCGGATTTTCGGAACAGCTCATCCGCCTGTCCTTGGTCTTTCGCAGCGGCTTTGCCTATAGCGCCGCGAACGGAGAATTCTGGTGCCCAAGCTCGAACCGCGCGGCCGCAAGGTCAAGATCCTGGCGACGCTCGGGCCGGCGAGCCGCGCGCCCGAGATGATCGAGCGGTTGCTGCGCGCGGGCGCGGATGCGTTTCGCGTCAACATGAGCCACGGCGATCACGCCACGCACGCGGCGACGATCGCCGCGATCCGCGCGGTCGAAAAGGATTTCGGACGCCCGGTGGCGGTGCTGTGCGACTTGCAAGGGCCGAAACTGCGCGTCGGCGCGTTCACCGGCGGCAAGGCGATGATCCGCCACGGCAGCCACTTCACGCTCGACCGCAACCCAGCCCCCGGTGACGCCACGCGCGTCGAGCTGCCGCACCCCGAGCTGTTCGGTGTGCTCAAGAAAGGCCAGCGGCTGCTGATCGACGACGGCAAGCTGCGCCTCAAAGTAATCCGCGCGAGCGCGGACGAAATCCTCTGCTCGGCCGAAGTCGGCGGAGCGATCTCCGACCGCAAGGGGGTCAACGTTCCCGACGCGGTGGTTCCGGTGCCCGCGATGACCGACAAGGACCGCCGCGATCTGGCGTTCGCGGTCGATCACGGGGCCGACTGGATCGCGCTGTCGTTCGTCCAGCGGCCGGAGGACGTCGCCGAAGCGCGCAAGCTGCTCGCCGGCGCCGGCGGCGCGCACGCCGCGCTGATGGCCAAGATCGAAAAACCCGCCGCGATCGGCCACCTCGACCAGATCATCGAGTTGGCCGACGGGATCATGGTCGCGCGCGGCGATCTCGGGGTCGAATTGAACCCCGAGGAAGTGCCCCCGCTGCAGAAGCGCATCGTCGAGGCGACGCGGCGCTCGGGCAAGCCGGTGGTGGTCGCCACTCAAATGCTCGAATCGATGATCGAGAGCCCCGCCCCGACCCGCGCCGAGGTTTCCGACGTCGCCAACGCGGTTTACGACGGGGCCGACGCGGTGATGCTCTCGGCCGAAACCGCGAGCGGCGCATGGCCTGTGGAAGCAGTGACGATCATGGACCGGATCGCCTGCCAGGTCGAAGCCGATCCAGCCTATCACCGCCGCGTCCACTTTGCCGAAGTCCGCCCCGATGCGACCACCGCCGACGCGCTCGCGCAAGCTTGCGCGGCGATCGCCGACACCGTGACGGTGGCGGGGATCGTGGTCTTCACCGGATCGGGATCGACCGCGCGGCGCGTCGCGCGCGAGCGCCCGCGGGTGCCGATGCTGGTGCTCACCCCCGCCCCGCGCACCGCGCGGCGGATGGCGCTGCTCTGGGGCGCGATGGCGGTCCATACCCGCGACATCGGCAGCTTCGAGGAGATGATCGCCAAAGGCAAACGGATGGCGCTGCGCCACGGCTTCGCCGGCGCCGGAGCCAAGCTGATCGCGCTTGCCGGAGTGCCGTTCGGAACACCGGGGTCGACCAATCTGCTCCACGTGGTCACGCTGACGGGGAATGAGCTGGCGGGCCGCGAGGGGTAGTCAATGCCATTCGCGCGATTTGCACTGCTATACTGGCTGGCTGCGTTCACTTTGTGCGGAATTGCCTTGGACCAATTCGGGATGGTTGCGGGCACGACGCTGGTGGTGGCTTCCGGGGTCTTGTTTTGGACATGGGCAGCAGTTCGCGCGCGGCGCAACTGACTGATCTTACGCAGACCTAGCCTCGTGCGCCGAACAGCGCCGAGCCGACGCGCACATGCGTTGCGCCCAGCATGACCGCGGTTTCGAAGTCGTCCGACATTCCCATGCTCAGCTTGGACACGCCGTTGTCGTCGGCGAGCTTGGCGAGCAGCGCGAAGAACGGCGCGGGCTCGATGCCGAGCGGGGGCAGGCACATCAGCCCGATCACCGGCACCTTTGCGCTCCGCGCCTCGGTCAGCAACGCGGGCAGATCGGGGATCGCGCAGCCGCCTTTTTGCGCTTCCGCCCCGATATTTACCTGGATGAAGCACGGCACGCGCTTGTCCGCGTTGTCCATTGCGCGGGCCAGCGCGGCGACGAGGCTCGCCCGGTCGAGCGAATGGATGCAGTCGAACAAGCGCACCGCATCCTCGGCCTTGTTCGACTGGAGCTGGCCGATGCAGTGCAGTTCGATCCCCGGATGGCGCTCGATCAGCGCGGGCCACTTCCCTTCGGCTTCGGCCAGCCGGTTTTCACCGAACACGCGCTGCCCGGCGGCGATCAGCGGGAGGATCGCGTCGGCGGGGTGGGTCTTGCTGACCGCGATTAGCGTCACGCTGTCCGCCTCGCGCCGCGCGATTTTCGCGGCGGCGCCGATCCTTGTCCGGACCTGTTCGAGTGGAGAAACCATCGCGCGCGGCTATAGCGGGCGCGTGTCCCGGCGCCAGACCCCCCTCCCGCGTATCTGGCTGGTCACCGACGCGAGGAATGATGCAAGGCTCGAGCGCGCGATTGCCCGCCTGCCGCGCGGATCGGGGGTGATTTTCCGCCACTATCACCTAGCGCCGACCGAGCGCGTCGCTCGCCTCTCCCAGGTGCACCGGCTGTGCCGCCGCTTCGGCCACCGGCTGGAGGTGGCCGGTCAGGGTTACGGACCGCCCGCGCCGGGCCGCGCCTTGGCGACGGTGCACAGCCTTGCCGAGATCGGCCGCGCCAACCGCTGCGGCGTGGGCGCGGTGGTGCTTTCGCCGGTCTATCCGACGCGCTCACACCCAGGCGCGAAGGCGCTCGGTCGGGCGCGTGCCTTGCTCCTCGCCAAACGCGCTAGGTCCCCTGTGATTGCGCTAGGGGGGATGACCGCGCGGCGCTTTCGCGGGCTGCCGCTCTACGGCTGGGCGGCGATCGACGGGCTTTCGTCAAGCTCGACTCGCCGGATTCCCTAACTTTTCCGTTTGACCGCGAGTCCCCGCCGGGCGCATTATGCGTCCGCGAGAGGGGAGCACGTCGCGATGGCATCACGGGCAATCAGCGCCGGCGCGCGCGCGACGCGGCCCGATTGGCGCGCGGTCCTGCGCCGTTCGCTCCGCCGCAGCGCGGAGATCGGCGGGGCGTTGCTGCTCTTCGCGGGGATGGTGTTCCTCGCCGCGGCGCTCGTCAGCTACCGCCAGACCGATCCTTCGGCTTCGACCGCGGCGGGCGGCGCGATCCACAACTGGATGGGCGCGCCCGGCGCGTGGGCGGCCGAGCGCGCACTGTTCCTGTTCGGTCCGGTCTCGGTGCTGCTGCTCCCGCTGCTCTACGTCTCGGCGCGCGGGCTCGTCCGGCTGGTCGAGGAAGACGACGCCGGCGAAGCACACGCGGATCGCGCGTGGTGGCGCGGGACCGCGCTGCTGCTCACCGCGATGACGCTGATCGGCACCCCGCTGGCGCTGTGGATCGATGGTCCCGGCGGCTCGCTCCCCGCCTCGATGGGCGGAGTGATGGGGCTATTGGGCGCCAAAGCGGTCCACGCGCTCGCCGCGCTGCTTCCCGGGGCCGCGCGCGCCTGGACGACATTCGCCGCCGCGCTCGCTTGCCTAGCGGGCGGAGCGGCGCTCGCAGGCCGCGTGTTCGCGCTCGACTGGGGAGGCCTGTTCACGCTCCCGCGCTTCGCCACGCGCGCGCCGCGGCTGCCCACCGGCATGCCGTTTGCTCCGTCGCGCGAGCGCAAGCCGCGGCCCGAGCCCGAAGCGTCCGCCAACCCGCGCCGCGCGCCCGAAATTTCCGACCCGACCCGCGCCGCCAAGCCCGCGCAGATTTCGGGTCGCAGCCGCCAGGGCGACTTGTTCGATTCGTACGAGTTGCCGTCGCTCGACCTGCTCAACGAACCCCCGGCGCAAGGTCACAAGAAAGTCGACAAGCTCGCGCTCGAGCGCAATGCCCGGCTGCTCGAGACCGTGCTCGACGATTTCAACGTCAAGGGCAGCATCGACGCCGTGCGGATGGGCCCGGTGGTGACGATGTACGAACTCGAGCCCGCGCCCGGGGTCAAAGCGAGCCGGGTGATCGGGCTGGCGGACGACATCGCCCGCAACATGAGCGCGATTTCCGCGCGGGTCAGCGCTATCCCGGGGCGCACCGTGATGGGGATCGAGCTTCCCAACGTCGATCGCCAGACCGTCAGCTTCCGCGAAATGGTCGCGAGTGAGGCCTTCGCGCAGGCCAAAGCGCAGCTCCCGATCATCCTGGGCAAGGACATCGCGGGCGAACCCGTGGTCGCCGACCTTGCCGCTATGCCGCACCTGCTCGTCGCGGGGACGACCGGATCGGGCAAGTCGGTGGGCCTGAACTGCATCCTGCTCTCGCTGCTTTACCGGCTGACTCCGGCGCAGTGCCGACTGGTGCTGATCGATCCCAAAGTGCTCGAGCTCAAAAGCTACGACGACATCCCGCACTTGCTCTCGCCCGTCGTTACCGAGCCGGCCAAGGCGGTGCGCGCGCTCAAATGGGCGGTCGAGGAAATGGAGCGCCGCTACCGGATGATGAGCGAGATCGGGGTGCGCAACCTGGCCGGTTTCAACGATAAGCTGCGCGGCGCGGCCGCCAAGGGCAAGCCGCTCGGGCGGCGCATCCAGATCGGTTTCGATCCCGACACCGGCGAGGAACTGTTCGAGGAGCACCAGCTCGATTACCGGGTGCTGCCGCAGATCGTGGTGATCGTCGACGAGCTCGCCGACCTGATGATCACCGTCGGCAAGGATGTCGAAGTGCTGATCCAGCGGCTCAGCCAGAAAAGCCGCGCGGCGGGCATCCACCTGATCATGGCGACGCAGCGGCCTTCGGTCGATGTCATTACCGGTGTGATCAAGGCCAACTTGCCCACCCGGATCAGTTTTGCCGTGACCAGCCGGATCGACAGCCGCACGATCCTGGGCGAACAGGGCGCCGAGCAGCTGCTGGGCAAGGGCGACATGCTCTACAAGCCCAATACCGACCCGATCAAACGCGTCCACGGGCCGTTCGTCAGCGACGAGGAAGTCGAGCGGATCGCCGATTTCTGGCGCGCACAGGGCAAGCCCGAATACGTCACTTCGGTCACCGAGGAGCCCGAGGACGGCGGCTTCGGGTTCGACGATCTCGACTCGGCCTCGGACACGCCAGAGGAACGCAAGTACCGCCAGGCCACCCAGATCGTGTTCGAAAGCCAGAAGGCGAGCGCGAGCTGGCTCCAGCGGCAATTGGGCGTCGGCTACAACACCGCCGCCAAATGGGTCGAGCGGATGGAAGCCGACGGCTTCGTCGGCCCGGCGAACCACGTCGGCCGCCGCGAGATCTACCGCGACCGCGAGGGCAATCCGCTTTAGGCGCCGTACCGCTAACGCGTTGTAATTGTGCAAATCGCTCGCCATAGTGCGGGCATTCTCTCCCCGGTCGCAGGAACCCGAAAATGAACCGCAAGATGCTCTGTAACGGCGTGAGCGCGCTGGCGCTGTTCGCGCTGGCCGCCCCCGCACTGGCCGATACCCCGGTCGCGATCGTCCAGCCCGCGGGCTGGGCGCAGGCGCGCTCCGACCTGCCCGCCGACCCAGCGGTGCGCTTCGGCGTCCTGCCCAACGGCATGCGTTATGCGGTGCTTCACAACGAGACCCCGAGGGACGGGGTCTCGATGCGCCTCGCGATCGACGCCGGCTCGATGATGGAGCACGACGACGAGCAGGGGCTGATGCACTTTCTCGAGCACATGTCGTTCCGCGGCAGCACCAACGTCCCCGACGGCGAGGTTGTGCGGATGCTCGAGCGGCGCGGGCTCAACTTCGGCGCCGACACCAACGCCGGAACCTCGCAGGACCGCATCGTCTACCAGTTCGATTTCCCCAAGTCCGACGCAGGATCATTGGGCGATGGCTTCACCATCCTGCGCGATATCGCCAGCCGGCTGAAGATCGATCCCGCGCTGGTCGACGCCGAGCGCGGGGTGGTGCTGTCCGAAGAGCGTGTGCGCGACACCGCGCAGCAGCGCATGGGACAGACCACGCTGCGCCAGGCGCTGGCCGGAACGCGTGCCCCCGAACGCTTCCCGATCGGCACTGTCGAAGTGCTCAAGACCGCGCCCGCGGAGCGCATCCGCCGGCTCTACCAGGCCAACTTCCGCCCCGAGAACGCGACGCTGGTGGTGGTCGGCAACGTCGATCCCGCCGCGATCGAGCGCGAGATCAAGACCCGCTTCGGCGATTGGAAAGGCGTCGGCGCGGCGGACGTGCTGATGTCGGGCAGCGCCGCCGCAACCGCCAAAGTCGCCGAGTTCGTTGCGCCGGGCGCGCCCGACGTGTTCTCGCTCAACTGGACCCCGCCGATCGATCGCGGGCCGGACACCGCCGCGGCGGAGCGCGCCAAAGTGCTCCGGCTGATCGGCACCACCGTGCTCAACAACCGCATCGCCGATCTCGCCGCGAGGCCGGGCAGCCCGATCCTGGGCGGCGGGTTCAGCCCGACCTCCAGGCTGTTCGGCGTCGCTTCGCTGTCCAACCTGACGGTCGCCGCGCCGCGCGCCAAGTGGCGCGAAGCGCTGGGCGCGGTCGTGCAGGAACAGCGCGACCTGGTCCAGAACGGGCCGAGCGCGGGCGAAGTCGCGCGCGCCGTGGCGGTGCTGCGAACGACGTTCCAGACGCAAGCCGCGAACGCAGCTTCGCGCAAGAACCCCGATCTGGCCAATACGCTGGTCGACAACGCGCTCGACGGCGAAGTCTTCACCAGTCCGGCGCAGGATCTCGCGTTCGTCACCCCAGTGCTCGACGGCGCGACCCCGGCGAGCGTCGGCGCGGAGCTGCGCGCACTGTTCCCCGCCCCGGGCCCGGTGCTGATGCGCGCCGCGGCCGACGGCGCGGTGGGCGAGCCCGCGCTCCAGGCGGCGCTTGATGAAGCTTATGCGCGGCCCCTCGCGGTGCGCGCCGCCGAAGCCGCGATCGACTGGCCATACAAGAGCTTCGGCGCGTCCGGCGTAGTCACCGCGCGGCGCGAGGATGCCCAGCTCGGCGCGACGACGGTGACGTTCGCCAACGGCACCCGGCTGATCGTCAAGCCGACGACGTTCGAGAAGGACGTGGTGCGCGTCTCGGTCGCGCTCGGCGGAGGCCGCGCCGCGGCTCCGGCTGCGCTGACCCATGCGCTGTGGGCGGCTGAGATGACCCCGCAGGGCGGGACCGGCAAGCTGCCTTACGCGAACGTGCTGCGCTATGCCCAGAACAGCGGCACCGCGATGAGCATCGCGCTCGCCGAAGGGCCGACGCTGACGCAGCTCAATGGCGTGACCCGGACCAAGGACTTCACCAGCCAGATGCAGCTCCTTGCCGCTTATGCGCGCGAACCCGGCTTCCGCACCGAGGGCGACGAGAAAGTCGCGCAAGTCGGCCCGCTGATCTCGAGCCAGATCGGCGGCAACGTGCTCAGCGCGTTCATTCGAGCGCGCGGAGTCGTGCTCAACGGCGATTCGCCGCGCTATGCCGATCTGCCCACCGACGCCGACATCGCCGCGACCAAGCCGGGCGATCTCGCCGCGCTGGTCCGCCCTGGGCTGCGCGGCCCGGCCGAGGTTACCGTGGTCGGCGCGGTCACCGTCGATCAGGCGATCGCGATGACCGCCGCGACGTTCGGCGCCGGGTCCAAGCTTGCGCCGATGGCGGTGCCGCATCCGCGCATCGCGATGCCGCAAGGCCGCGCCGAGCCTTACGTGTTTACGCACGACGGCCGCGCCGATCAGGCGGTCTACGGCATGTATTGGCCGATGCCCGATTACTTCGCCGATCCCGCCACCGCCGAGGCGAATGAGGTTCTGTCAAACGTAATCAAGCAGCGTCTGGTCGATTCGGTGCGCGAGAAACTCGGGCTGACCTATTCGCCGATCACCGAAGCGCAGGCCGCGAAGCAGCTTGCGGGCTACGGTTACGTCGGCGCGCTGATCGAAACCCCCCAGGCCAATTTCGCCACGTTCCGCCAGATCGTGCTCGACCAGATCGCCGATCTTGCGGCCAGGCCGGTCGGGGCGGACGAACTGCTCCGCGCGCGGCAGACCGTGGTCGAAGGACGGCGCAAGTCGCTCGAGCGCAACGAATATTGGGTGGGGGCACTGCCGCTGGTGCTGCGCGAGCCGCGCTATCGCCAGTCGGTGATCGATCGGGTGAGCGCGGCGGAGGCGGTAACGGCCGCGCAATTGCAGGCGATCGTCCGCACCCGGATGGCGGGCAAGCCCCCGGTGACGGTGCTGATCAAGAGCAAGTAACCCGCGCCTGCCTCAGCCGTCTGCCGCTTCGAGCCGGTACAGCACCACCTCGCCGAAACCTTTGGCGAGCGGCTTGCGTCCGACCAGCTCGAACGCGCAGTCGCCGCCTTCGAGGAGCAGCGCGGCGGCGAAGTTCTCGGTGCAGTAGACCCCGCCCGCAGGCGTCACCGGCTCGATCCGCGCGGTGCGGTTGACCTCGCCGCCGTACCACAGCGGCGCGCCCGTCACGCGGTCGGCGCCGCGCCAGATCGGCCCGTAATGGAGCCCGATCCGCATCGTCGGCTCGCCGCTCGGCGGCATGAGCGGCGCGGGCAGCCGGGCCAGCCGCGCCTGCAGCGAGCGCGCCACGCGCGCGGCGGCCTGCGGGCGATCGATGATCGCATAAAGCGAATCGCCCCAAGTGTTGCGAAATTCGACATGCGCGCCGAATTCGTCGAGCGTCGCGCCGATCCGCCCCATCACCTCGCGCATGAACAGCGGCAGCTCGCGCTCACCCAGCGCGGCAAAGCCTTTGTAATCGGCGAACAGGATCGAGCGGACTTCGCGCTTCGCATCTTCGACTGGGGGCAGCCGCGGCGGGAAACGCAGCGTGCGGTCGACCGGGCCGGGATCGATCGTGACGGTGCGCTTGCCGACGCGTTCCCACGCGCGCGCATCCGCCGCGGTGCCGGCGAGTCCGGTCTTGGAATACGAGCGCGAGCCGCGCGCATGGATCGCCAGCTGGACCGCCTCGCCGCCGGTGTCGCGCGCGCGCAGCGCGGCGAGCCCCATTGCGAGCTCGGTCGCGTAAGCGAACTGGTTGTCGTCGTCGACGTAAGCGCCCGGGGTCGAGAAATGGAACGAGGCTGCGGCATCGCGGCACGCCCGGTAGCGAGGCAGCCAGGCCTCGCCCCCGCACAACACCGATTGCGCGATGAAATCGTCCTCCGCGAAAGGGAGCACGACGTGGACCGCGCCGCCGCGCGCCAGCATCGCCTCGGCGATGACGATGTCGCCCCCGCACGCCAGCGGGCCGAACGCTTCGTCCGCGCTAAGCTCGTCGAGCGCCGCCGCGACGCGCGCCGCCAGATCGCGCTCGGCCTCGCCGGCCGCGACGAACATGTGCCCCGAATAGACGATGACCGGGGCGGGCGCGGTCACCGCTGGTGCCGGAATACGATCGCCTGGTCGTCCCCGTCGGTCCCCGCCGGCACGATCTCGCGCGCACCGCGCTGCACTCTGCCGTCGGGCCAGCGGATTTCGTACATGTAGCGCCCGTTTCCGGCGGCGCGGTCGCCGGCCGAATATTCGGTCCAGCCGCAGCCCTCATGGTTCCACGCCGCCACGCCTTTGCGCTTACACACTTCGAAGGCGAAGGCGCTGGTCAGCCATAGCTGGCCATTTCCCGGCTCCATCACGATCTTGCGGGGGAGCGGAGAGGCGAAGCCCGGCAGCGCGCGCATCATGATGTCGGCGGCAGGCGTATTCGGCATCGGAACGGACAGCGCCGCGGCAGTTCCCCCCTCGGCCGGCGGCTCGATCATCGGGGCCGGCGCGGCGGGCTCCGGTGACGGCGGGAGCGTGGGGATCTCTGGCGGAGCGGGCACTTGCGCGGCGGCGGGACTGACCGCGAGCCATCCCGCCGTG
>JBBRER010000009.1:0-37075 GCA_038202745.1 Sphingomonadales bacterium | reverse complement strand
TCCACCGCCTTGGCCAGGATCACATGGCCCCGATCGTCGAGATCCAGGTCGGGCGGGTCGGAGACGACCCCGTCTACGGCGCGCGGCCTTTGAAGCGCGCGGTTCAGCGCTACCTCCAGGACCCGCTCGCCGAAAAGCTGCTCGCGGGCGAAATTCCCGACGGCAGCACGCTCAAAATCGACGAAGGCGACGGCGCGCTGGCGATCACGGTCGGCTGAGCGGAGTGGGTTTCGGGTGGTTCGGCGGGAGCGGGGGCAGAAAGTCCTCGCGCCGCCAGACCGGGTCGAGCGGCTCTTCCGGATCGGGGACGGCGAAGCGCAGATAACCGAAATAGGTCGCGATGAGCCGCTTGGTTGGGTCGCGGATCGCGGTGCGCCCGTGCATGAAGCGCGTGTTGTCGAGCATCAGGACGTCGCCCCGGCGCCATTCGATCGCAGCGGTCGTCGCCTCGCCCGCGGCCTTGAGCGCCTGGAGCCATAGCTCGGGCACCGGTGTGAGGTCATCGAGCAAGGGAAAATCGCGGCGTTGATTATTGAACCGCGCGAACAGCAGGAAATTGCCGAATGCGGGCACCTCTGCGAACATTGGCTTGTGCAGCATCGGGCGCGTGAAATAGCGGACGATCCGGCCTTGCGCGTCGCGCGCGAATTTATACGGGCACCCCGCGGGCGGTTGTCGCAGCAGCGCCTCGCCCGGCGCGGCGCTCCCGAGCCAGTATTCGAGCAGCGCGGGCCAAGCCGGCGCGATGTAGCACAGCCGCCGCGGCAGCAAGGCCTCGCGAAGCGCCGCGGGCAGCGCGCGCACCAGTTCGATCCCGTCGCAGATCGTGGTCGCGCCGTCCCCGTCGGGCGGGGTCAGGCAGCCGAAGAAAGCCGCGTCGGGCTTCCACGGCTCGCGCGAGAGCTCGGGATGGAGCGCGAAGGCCTTGCCCCCGGCATCGACCGTGTACACGCGCCCGGGGGCGTCGATCGGCGAGCGTCCAGGCGATTCGTTGACCACCGCGGTGCTGCAGAACCGCTGCGCGAAGCCGCGAAACGCGCCCGCCTCGGCATCGAAACCGCGCAGCAGCAGCGCGCCGTGCTCGCGATAGAGCGCGGCGATCGCTTGGTAGTCGAGCGTGTGAAGCCCGGCCTCCCCTGCGGGTTCGATAACCGCGTGAGGGCGTCCGGCGCCGGGCAGCGTGATGCGGGGCATGATCCGGGCAAGCGATAGCCGCGCCCCGCGCGCGCCGCTATAGGCTTGGCGCGATGGCACCCGCGCTCGACGATCTGTTCGCCTCGCCCGATCACTATCTGCATTCGTTCGATGGCGAAGACGCGGTGTTCGTGCGCATGGATCGCGCCGCCTATCGCCGCTCGATCTTCCTCGACAATCGGATCGGTCCCGCGGCCCCCGGGGCGATACGCGTGCCCGTCGCCGCGCTGGCGGGCGATTTCGGCGCGCCCGCGCCCACGGCATGGATATTCCACGTCGCGCATTGCGGCTCGACTCTGCTCGCGCGCGCTCTCGGCGAGCTTAGCGGAGGGCTGGTGCTGCGCGAGCCGTTGGCGCTGCGCCAGGTGGCCTTGTCGCCCGATCCGGCGCGGCTGGCGCTTGTCCTGCGGATGCTCGGCAAGCGCTATCCCGGAGGCGGGCCAACGCTGGTCAAGGCCAACGTCCCGGTCAACTTCATCCTGCCAGAAATCGCCGCCGCCGATCCGGACGCGCGCGTGATCATGCTTCACTTTGGCCTGCGCGATTATCTGCCGGCGATCCTGCGCAGCGATAACCACCGCCAGTGGCTGCGGGGCGTCACCGCGCAGCTTGCCGGGCACCTCGGCGATCTGTCGCGCCTGAGCGATGCCGAGCGCGCCGCCGCGCTGTGGCTGGCGCAAGCGCGGCACTTCGCGCACGCCCTCGGGGTCATGCCCAATGCGCGAACGCTCGACGCCGAGCGCTTCTTCGCCGAGCCCACTGAGGCGCTGGCGGCGGCGGCGACGCATTTGGACATCGATGCCGATGACGCAGCGTTCGCGCGGCTGGTGGCCGGGCCGCTATTCGCGACCTCGGCCAAAAACCCTGCGGTCGCGTTCGACAACGCGGCGCGCATTGCGCGGCGGTCCGCCATCGCTTCGGACCTGACCGCCGAACTGGCCGCGGCCGAGATCTGGCTCGAAGCCGCCGCGCCCGATCTGGCGGACTTGAACGCCACCATCGCCGCCGCCGCGCTGGTTTGAACGGCGGACAAAAAAAGGGGCGGCGTGGTCTCCCACGCCGCCCCGGTATTCGCTGATCCGGCGAAGCTTAGAAGTTCGCCTTGAAGCCCGCATACATGAAGCGGCCGATCGGATCGTAAGGGTTGCCGCCTTCGTTGCCCACCAGCCCGAGCGGCGGAAGCTTGTCGAAGATGTTGTCCGCACCGACGTAGAACGTGAACTTCGGTGTCGCCGCGATTTCGAAGCGCAGATCCTGGAGGAACTGCGACGGATAGAACACCTGCGCGGTGTTGTCCGCGTTCTGCGGGGGACGGCCATCGACACCGAAATAGTTCTCGTAAGCACCGATGGTCATTTTGCCGATGTAATTCCCCGACCAGCGCAGCTTGAACGGACCCGTTGTCACCGTCGCCGAAACGTTGGCGGCAACCTGCGGGTCGCCCAACTCCTGAAGGATCCGATCACGGAACGTGGGAGTGGTGGGGCTGGTGAAGTTATCACGCGCCAACACGTAAGTGAGAACCGCATGAAGATCGACCTTCGTGCCCTCGCTGAACCGGTGCGTGTAATCCGACTGGAAGTCGATTCCCCGCGCCTTGAACTTGGCGAAGTTGATGCCGGCCGAGGTAAGCGCCGGGTTGGCGAAAGTGCTGTCGGCCTTCCGCGGATTGAGCAGCTGGCAGAACTGGTTGTTGGTCGTGGGCAGATCGACGCACTGGTTGAGGATGGTCTGCGCACCGAGTGACGCGATCAGGTTGTTGACCGTAATGTTGTAATAGTCGGCCGAGAAGCTGAACCCGCGGAAGAAGCTGGGTTGGAACACGCCGCCCACGGTGAAGCTGCGACCTTCCTCTTCCTGCAGGAACGGGTTGCCCGAAGACGTGAATCCGGTCGAGGCAGTGCGCGCGGGCGTGTTGACGAAGCCCACCGGAACCCCGAGCGCGGCGCAGTTCGCGCCGCGGTTGGTGGTGCCGTTGCCGATGTTGAGAACATCGCAAGGATCGGCGAGGAACGCAAAATTCTGCGATCCCGGTGAGTAGAGATCGCCGATCGTCGGAACCCGGACCGAGCGCGAATAGTTCGCGCGGAAGCGCAGATCGCGGATCGGCGCCCAGGTTCCGCCCACGTTCCAGGCGAACGTCTTGTCCGCCGGGGTGTTGTAATCGGAGTAGCGCGCCGCGCCGCTGACCGACAGTTCCTGCGCGAACGGCAGATCCTTGAGCAGCGGAATCTCGAGCTCGCCGAACACTTCCTTGACGTCGAAGGCAGGCGGATGGAACGGCTTGAATGCGTTGAAGAACGTGCCGCCGGCCGAGGACAGCGGATCGGCGTCTTGGAACGCGGTTTCGCGCCGGTATTCGGCGCCGACCGAGAACCGGACGGGACCGCCCGGGAACTCGAACAGCTGCGAAAGGTCGCCGTTGACGAACGCCAGCGCGTCGAATTCGGTCGCTTGGCTATCGACGAAGCTGGTGGTGTTGACGAAGTTGAGCGCGGCCTGGCTCGGCTGCGAGTTGCCGAACAGGTTGATCGGCACGCAGTCCGGGCGCGTAACGGTAACCTGATTGACGCCGCAGACGATATTGCCCGAGGCGTTGCGAACCGCGTCATAAGCCAGCAGGAAGCCGTCGAAGTTGCCGTTGACGTCGGTCAGCTTGAGATCGTTGAGCTCGTCCTGGTGAACCCTCACGTGACCGTACGAAGCCGAAACTTCGTAGTTCCAGTCGCCGTTGAAATCGCCCTGGACGCCGCCGACGATGCGGTAGGTGTCGCGCTCGATCTTCTCGCTGCGCCCGCCGAAGTCGACGTTGAAGCGGTTGAGCGAGATCGTTCCGGTCGCCGGTGTCAGGCAAACGCCGATCGCTTGCAACGTCTGCAAGGTGGCGGGTGTGACGAACGCGTTGCTGCACTTGAGGTTGGGCGCGCCGATCGTGCTGGAAATCGTGCTGAAGAAGCTCGGCTGGCCTTCCTGCAGCGCACGGATGCGGACGTACTTGGCCTCGATAAACGGTTTGAACGCGTCACTGATATCAAGGTGCGCGAGCAGATTGGCGGTAAACCGCTTGAGCCCCGGCGCAATCTGGCCGGTGTCGCGCAAGTTCGAACCCGGAACGTCCGAAAGCGGATTGTCGATGATGTTGCCCGAAGCGAACGGACGGAAGTCGAGCGCAGGGATGTCCTGGATCAGGTTGCCGCTGGCATCGAAACGGAAGATCCGCTGGACGCCGTTGACCGTGCCCGGATTGAGGCAGCGCGCAGCGCCGAGAGCCGCGAATGTGCCGGCCGGAGCCAGCAGCGGATTGGTGCAGTTGTTTCCGCCGGTCAGCCCGCCACCGCTCGGTTGCGCCGCGAGTACGGTGCCGCCGTTCGAGATCGTGCCGTTGCGGATGCCGCAGAAGAACGTCTGGTCGGGAACGCCGTTGCCCGATTGCGGCTCGCCCGCCGTGAACGACGAAAGGTTGAGCTGGCAGCGCCCAAACGCGGCGCCGACTCCGGTCGGACGATCGCGGAAATAGAGCGGCTCGGCATTGACGTATTCGAGGTTGACCGCGACGTTGCCGCGATCATCCGCGAAGTTCGTCCCCGCGGTGCCTGCGATGAAGTAGATCCCGCGATCGTGGCGGCTCGACACGGCGCCCTGGCCGGTGAGTTTGATCCCGGTGAAATTGCGCTTGAGGATGAAGTTGACGACGCCCGCAACCGCGTCCGAGCCGTAAACCGCCGAGCTGCCGCCGGTCACCACATCGACCCGGTCGATCAGATCGCTGGGGATGGTGTTGACGTCGATGATGAAATCGCCCGGGCTCGCGGTGATGTGCCGGCGACCGTTGACCAGAACCAGCGTGCGGGTGATGCCCAGGCCGCGAAGATCGAGGAAGTTGACTCCGGCGGTGCCGATGAAGCGGGTCGAGTTGGCTTGCGAATACGTCGAGCGGATCGACGGCAGATCGTCGAGCGCGTCGCCGACGTTGACGTCGCCCTGGTCGAGCAGCTGATCCGCCGTGATGCTGACCACCGGAACGGTGGAAACCAGGTTCGGCGACTTGATGCGCGAACCGGTGACCGTGATCTGCGACGAATTTTCATCGCTGTCGCACACGCCGTTGTTGTTGACGTCGGCGCAATTGGTGGCCGTGGCGTCGGCCGGCGCGGTGTCCTGCGCGAACGCGGGGGTGGCGATAAGCGCGACGACAGCAGTCGTCAGCCCGAGGCTCAGCTTGAGAGAGTTCATGTTTTTCAAAGTCCTTCGACCCCTTGTCGGCAGAATGCCGCTCGAAAGTATGCTCACCGATCCGCTCGACGCAATTTGCCCGCGCTTTCAGTGATTCCGTGCACTTTCGGGAAAGCTGGCCTCTGCCGCAACATAAAATGGCGCGAGGGGAATTTCGTCCGGGGGTTGTTGCAAGAATGTTACAATGACGCCGGTGCTCTTCGTGGGACGCGGGAGACGACCGCGTCGCTCCGATTGACCAAGCCGGTCACTCGCTTTAACCGAACGATTAAATCGGCCACCGGAGAATCGCACCATGCCCACCGCTTATATCGTCGATGCCGTGAGGACCGCGGGCGGACGGCGCGGGGGGCGGCTCGCGGGAGTCCACCCGGTCGATCTGGCGGCGGCTGCACTCGACGCATTGGTGACGCGCGCCGGGCTCGACCCCGCGGCTATCGACGATGTGGTGATGGGCTGCGTCGGGCAGGGCGGCGAGCAGGCGATGCAGATTGGGCGCAACGCGGTGCTGGCGAGCAAAGTCCTTCCCCAATCGACCCCCGCGGTAACGATCGACCGCCAGTGCGGAAGCTCGCAGCAGGCGATCCAGTTCGCCGCGCAGGCGGTGATGTCGGGGACGCAGGACGTGGTCATCGCCGCGGGGATCGAGAGCATGACCCGCGTGCCGATGGGCACCACCGCCGCGTTCCACATGAAAGAAGGGCTGGGGCACTACAAGTCGCCCGGGCTCGAAGCGAAGTATCCCGGGATCATGTGGTCGCAGTTCAAAGGCGCCGAGATGATCGTCGCCAAGCACGGCCTGACCAAGGACGATCTCGACCGCTTCGCGCTCGCCAGCCACCAGAAGGCGATCCGCGCCACCGAAAGCGGCGCGTTCGCAGGCGAGATCGTGCCGATCGCGATCGAGACGCCCGACGGGCCGGACACGCACACCGTCGATCAAGGCATCCGCTTCGACGCCACGCTCGAGAGCATCTCGGGGGTCAAGCTGCTCCACGAAGGCGGGACGCTGACCGCCGCGACGAGCTCGCAGATCTGCGACGGCTCGTCGGCCGTGCTGGTGGTTTCGGAGGAGGCGCTGAAGCGCCACGGGCTGACTCCGCTGGCGCGCATTCACACGCTGACGGTCAGCGCGGGCGATCCGGTGATCATGCTCGAGGAGCCGCTGTTCGCGACCGACAAAGCGCTGCAGCGCGCCGGGCTCAAGATCGGCGACATCGACCTGTTCGAAGTCAACGAAGCGTTCGCTTCGGTCCCGCTCGCCTGGCTCAAGCACACCGGCGCGGACCCTGAGCGGCTCAACGTCAACGGCGGTGCAATCGCGCTTGGCCATCCGCTCGGCGCGAGTGGGACGAAGCTGATGGCGACGCTGCTCCATGCGCTCAAGGCGCGGGGCAAGAAATACGGGCTGCAGACGATGTGCGAAGGCGGCGGGGTCGCTAACGTCACCATTGTCGAGATGGTCTGAGCAAAGCTCAACCCGGCTGTCGAGATGGCCTGAACTCAGGAGAACAAGCAAATGAAGCTCGACAACACCGTTTCCGGCGTGGTCACCGGGGGCGCCTCGGGGCTCGGCGCCGCCACCGCGCGGGCGCTTGCCGCCAAAGGCGTCAAAGTCGCGATCTTCGATCTTCAGGCGGAAAAAGGCGAGGCGCTCGCCAAGGAGATCGGCGGGGTGTTCTGCGAGGTCAACGTGACCAGCGACGAGAGCGTCGATGCGGGGCTGGCCAAGGCGCGCGCGGCCAACGGCCAGGAGCGCGTGCTGGTCAACTGCGCGGGCACCGGCAACGCGGTCAAGACCGCCAGCCGCTCGAAGACCGACGGTTCGATCAAACACTTCCCCTTGGAAGCGTTCAACTGGCTGATCCAGATCAACCTGGTCGGCACCTTCCGCTGCATCGCTAAATCGGCGGCGGGGATGCTGACATTGGAGCCGATGGCCGACGGCGAGCGTGGGGCGATCGTCAACACCGCTTCGGTTGCGGCGGAGGACGGGCAGATGGGCCAGGCGGCGTACTCGGCGTCGAAGGGCGGGGTCGTGGGGATGACGCTGCCGATCGCGCGCGACCTGATGAGCGAGGGCATCCGCGTCAACACGATCCTCCCGGGGATTTTCGACACGCCGTTGATGCAAGGCGCGCCGCCTGCGGTGAAGGATGCGCTTGCCGCCAGCGTGCCGTTCCCCAAACGGCTCGGCAACCCGGACGAATACGCGCAGCTCGCGCTGACGATGATCGAATGCGGCTATTTCAACGGCGAGGACGTCCGCCTCGACGGCGCGATCCGCATGGCGCCGCGCTGAGATGCCCGACTTCACCCAGATTCTCTACGAAGCCGCCGACGGCATCGCCACGATCACGCTCCACCGCCCGGAGAAGATGAACGCGTTCACCCGCACGATGATGGACGAAATCATCGCCGCGTTCGACTTGAGCGATGCCGACGACGCGGTGCGCTGCGTGATCGTCACCGGATCGGGCGAGCGCGCGTTCTGCGCGGGCGCGGACCTGACCCCCGAAGGCGGGGGGCAAGTGTTCTCGAGCCCCGGCGGCTCCGCCCCGCTCGACAGCGAGGAAGTGCGCGACGGCGGTGGGCGGCTGACGCTGCGCATCTTCAATTCGCAGAAGCCGGTAATCGCTGCGTGCAACGGCGCCGCGGTCGGTGTCGGGGCGACGATGCAGTTGGCGATGGATATCCGCCTCGCTTCGGACAATGCCCGCTACGGCTTCGTCTTCGCGCGGCGCGGGATCGTGCCCGAAGCGGCGTCGAGCTGGTTCCTGCCGCGGCTGGTCGGCATCCAGCAGGCGCTCGAGTGGTGCTACACCGGGCGGATATTCCCGGCAGCCGAAGCCAAGCAAGCCGGCCTCGTCCTCGCGGTCCATCCCCAAGCCGAGCTGATGGACGCCGCGCGCAAGCTGGCGCGCGAGATCGCCGACAACACTTCGGCGCTGTCGGTGACGCTGACCCGCGCGATGCTGTGGCGCAATTCCGCGCAGCCGCACCCGATGTTCGCGCACCGGGTCGACAGCCGTGCAATCTATCGCCTCTCGAAAGGCGCGGACGCTACGGAAGGTGTGCAAAGCTTCCTCGAAAAGCGCGCCCCCGCCTTCCCCGGCAAAGTATCCAGCGATATGCCCGACTTCTATCCGTGGTGGGACGAGCCCGAGTACGAATGAGCGACACGGCGGACACGATCGAAGCTTGCGCGCCGCCGGGCGCGCGCGACCTGTTGCTGCAGACCGCGTCCGACATCATGCGCGCGGGCGATACGATCGACATCTCGCTGTCCGAGCTGTCGCTGCGCTCGGGGCTCAACTCGGCGCTGGTCAAATACTACTTCGGCAACAAGGCGGGATTGCTCAAGGCGCTGCTCGACCGCGACATGGCGGGAATCGTCCATTCGGTCGATGCGCTGATGCACAAGGACATGGATCCCGAGGCGCGGCTGCGGCGGCATATCGGCGCGGTCGTCGATACCTACTATCAAACGCCCTATCTCAACCGCCTGCTGATGCGGTTGGTGCGCGACAGCGAGCCGGCCGAGGCGCAGCGGATCGCCGACGAGTACCTCGCCCCGCTCAGCCAGGCTTACGACAAGCTGATCGCCGACGGGGTCAAGCAGGGCAAGTTTCGCGACGTCGATCCGCAGATGTTCTACTTCACGCTGACCGGCGCGGCCGATCGGTTCTTCTCGGCCCGGCTGGTGCTGCGCCACTGCTTCGATCACGACACGCTGACCGACGAACTGCGCGACCGTTATCGCGCGCACACGATCGACTTCGTGATGGCGGGAATCCTCAAGCCCAAATGAGCGGCTGGCATATCGGGGTGATCGGCGGGTCGGGGCTGGCTGAGGGGATCGGGCTCGACGACGCGCAGGAGATCGCGGTCGAGAGCCCGTTCGGCGAGGCTTCGGGGCCGGTCACCACCGGGACATTGGGCGGCGTGCGCTTCACCTTCCTCGCGCGGCACGGCGCGGGCCACGCGATTCCGCCTTCCGAGGTGAACTACCGCGCCAACATCGACGTGCTCAAGCGCTGCGGGGTGACCGATCTCGTCGCGCTGTCGGCGATCGGCTCGCTCCAGGCGGACCGCAAGCCGGGCGAGTTCGTCGCGGTCGATCAGTTCATCGATCGGACGACGGGGCGCGAAGGGAGCTTCTTCGGCGCGGGGCTGGTCGCGCATGTCGGGATGGCACAGCCGACGTGCGCGCGGCTTTCGGCTTTGGCCGCCGCCGCCGCCGAAGCGGCGGGCGGAACCGTCCACCGCGGCGGCTGCTATGTCGCGGTCGACGGTCCGCAGTTCTCGACCCGCGCCGAAAGCCGGCTCTACCGCAAGTGGGGCGGCGACGTCATCGGGATGACGGGGATGCCCGAAGCGCGCCTCGCGCGCGAAGCCGAGCTGCCTTACGCGCTGCTCGGGATGGTCACCGACTTCGACAGCTGGAACGAACGCGAGGCGGGGGTCGCGGCGGGCAATGTTCTCGCGGTGATGAAAGCGAACGCCGGGATTGCCCGCGAGGCGATGCGCAAGTTGGCGGAGGCGCTGCCCGAAACGCGTGAGCCCGCGCCCGCCGACACCGCGCTCGACGGCGCGATCGTCACCGCCCCCAAAGCGCGCGACCGGGTGCTCGCGGCGAAGCTCGATGCGGTCGCGGGAAGGGTGCTGCGATGAGCGAGGTGGTGCTTTACGATTTCTGGCGCTCGTCGGCGGCCTACCGGGTGCGGATCGCGCTCAATCTCAAGGGTGTCGCCTATCGCAGCGTCGCGGTCGATCTTACCAGGAAGGAGCAGCGCGACGCCGGTTACCTCGCGCTCAATCCGCAAGGGCTGATCCCCGCGCTGACGATCGACGGCCACTTGCTCACCCAAAGCCTGGCGATCATCGATTATCTCGATGCGATGCATGAAGAGCCGGCGTTGGTCTCGTCCGACCCGGCGGCGCGCGCCAAAACGCTCGCGCAGGCGCTGATCATCGCCGCCGACATCCATCCGGTGAACAACTTGCGCGTGCTCAATTACTTGCGCGAGCGGATGGGCGCGGACGAGGCGGGGGTTTCGACCTGGTATCGCCACTGGATCGCCGAAGGTTTCGCGGCCTTGGAAGCGCAGGCGCCCGAGGCCGGGCTGTTCGGCGGCGATACGCCAAACCTTGCCGACGTCTGCCTGGCGCCGCAGATGTACAACGCGCGCCGGTTCGAACTGCCGCTCGCGGCCTATCCGAGGCTGGTGCGGATCGACGCCGCGCTGGCCGCGCTTCCCGCGTTCGCCGCCGCGGCGCCCGAAGCGGTCAAGCCGGCCTGAGAGCTTGCCTAAGTGCGCTGGTTTCACCAGAGACCATCCAATGCCCGCCCGCAACGCCCGCCTCGCCGATTTCCTGCCTTATCTGCTCTCGGTGACCTCGAACGCGGTCAGCGACCGGATCGCGCAGGCCTATCGCGCGCGGTTCGGGCTCAAAGTCCCCGAATGGCGCGTGATGGCGGTGCTCGGCGATGCGGGCGAACTGACCCAGCGCGATCTCGCGGGCGCGACCCGGATGGACAAAGTCGCGGTCAACCGCGCGTGCAAGACGCTCGAAGCGCGTGGGCTCGCGGTGCGCAGTCCCAACGCGCGCGACAAGCGCTCGCACCATCTCGAGCTGACCCGCACCGGCAAGGCAATGCACGGCGAGATCATGCCGCTCGCGCTGAGCATGGAAGCGCGGCTGTTCGCCAGCTGGAGCCGGGCCGAGCGCGGTCAGTTCAAGGCGCTGCTGGCCCGGCTGCGCGAGGAAATCGGCGCGCTCGAAGCCGCCCCCAAGGGAGACCCGCAATGAAGCTCGCCTCGCTCCCCCAGGCCCGCGACGGGCGGCTGGTCGTGGTCAGCCGCGACCTCGCCTGGTACGCCGACGCCGATCATATCGTGACCACGCTCCAAGGCGCGCTCGACGGGTGGGAGCGCCATGCTCCCGCGCTCGAGGCGCTGGCGACCGAACTCGAACATGCGGCGATCCCGCGCAAGCGCTTCCACGAGCGCGAGGCCGCCGCGCCGCTGCCGCGTGCGTTCCAGTGGGCCGACGGTTCGGCTTACGTCAATCACGTCGAACTGGTGCGCAAGGCGCGCGGGGCGGAGCTGCCCGAAAGCTTTTGGCACGATCCGCTGATGTATCAGGGCGGCAGCGACGATCTGCGCGGCGCGCGCGACCCCATCTGCCTCGCCGACGAAGCTTGGGGCTGCGACATGGAAGCGGAGATCTGTGTCGTCACCGGCGACGTTCCGCAAGGCGTTTCAGCGGCCGATGCGCTGGGCCACGTCAAGCTGGTCGGACTGGTCAACGACGTCAGCTTGCGCAACCTGATCCCGGGCGAGCTCGCCAAGGGCTTCGGGTTCGTCCAGGCCAAGCCGGCAACGCATTTCTCGCCGGTTTTCGTGACCCCTGACGAACTCGGCGAGGCGTGGTCAGGCGGCAGGCTCAGCCTTGCGCTTCAGGTCGATCTCAACGGCGCGCCGTTCGGCCGGGCCGAGGCGGGCGAGGAGTGCACGTTCGATTTCGGCACGCTGATCGCGCATCTGGCCAAGACCCGCCGCGTCGGCGCGGGCTCGATCATCGGTTCGGGAACCGTCTCCAACCGCGACGCGGACGGCTCGCCCGGCCGCCCGGTGAGCGAGGGCGGACGCGGCTATTCATGCATCGCCGAGCAGCGCATGGTCGAGACGATCGCGAGCGGCGAGCCGGCGACGCCGTTCCTGCGCTGGGGCGACACGGTGCGGATCGAGATGAAAGACCTCGCCGGCCATTCGCTGTTCGGCGCGATCGAGGGCGAGGTGGTGAAGGGTTGAGTGTGCGCTGGCCGGGTCCAGCAAGCTGGCCCCTCGCGCAACATCGGCCCGCTCCCCCGGCCCGGCCACCATAAGATATCCTGTCGGGTGGTCGGGCGGGGGGAGCGGGCCGGTGTTGCAAGCTCCTACGGATGTAGGAGCGCGCCGACGAAGACTCCCCGCTTACCCGCCGCCCTTGGCCGGCCCGCCGTTGGAGAACGCGTCGGAGATCGAGCACGCCGCCGGGCCGAGGATGACGATGAACAGCACCGGCAGGATGAACAGGATCAGCGGCACGGTCATGATCGCGGGCAGGCGCGCGGCCTTTTCCTCGGCGCGCATCATCCGGTCGTTGCGGAATTCGGCCGAGAGCACGCGCAGCGCCGACGCGAGCGGAGTGCCGTAGCGTTCGGTCTGGACCATCGTCGTGGTCACGCCTTTGACCGCATCGAGATTGACCCGGTAGGCGAGGTTCTCGAACGCCTGGCGCCGTTCGGTAAGGAACGACAGCTCGATCGCGGTCAGCGCGAATTCGTCGCCGAGCTCGGGGTAGGCGCGGCCGAGCTCTTTGGCGACGCGGTTGAACGCAGCATCGACGGTGAGGCCAGCCTCGGCGCAAATCACCAGCAGGTCGAGCGCATCGGGCAAGCCCTTGCGGACCGCGTCGGTGCGCTTGTTGATCTTGTTCTTGATGTACAGCCCGGGCCCGTAATAGCCGCCGAGCACGAAGGCGGCGAAGAACATCAGCCGCTTCATCCCGCCCCACAGCGGGAAGAAATTGATCCCGTAGACGAGCAGCGCGGCGAACCCGCCGAGGACGACCGGCAGGATCATTCGCAGCATGATCACCAGGAACGCCAGCTCCTTGCGCCGGATGCCCGCCTGCGCGAGCTTTTGCTGGATATCGACGACCTGGCTCTGCTGGAGCACTTTGAGCTGCGAGAGCGTATCGCGCAGCTTTTCCGACGATTCGGTCTTGCGGACGAGGTTGGCGCGCTTCTTGGCGGTGTGCGTCAGCATCCCCGATTTTAGCTGTTCGCGGCGATCGTTGAGCGCGCGCACCCGCTTGGCCATCGGATCGCGGATGGTGACCGCGGTGTAGACCGCGAACAGCACCGCCATCGCCGCGACCGCCGCGAGGATCGAGCCGACCCAAATGACATCGACGCCGAGGAGCGTGGGACCGGGAGGAGTGTTGAGCATGGTCTCGCGCGTCCTAGATTTCGAAGCTGACCATCTTGGCCATGATGAAGGCGCCGATCCCCATCCACACCAGCCCGCCAAGCCCGGTGACGATCAGCCGGTCCTCGGTGAAAAACCCGGCGAGGTATTTGGGGTTGATCCACCACACCATCGTAAAGACGATGAACGGCAGCGCCCCGACGATGTAGGCCGAAGCCTTGGATTCCGAGCTCATCGCGCGGATCTTGAGCTTCATCTGGGCACGCTTG
Organism: Sphingomonadales bacterium; assembly: GCA_038202745.1. Taxonomy (GTDB): domain Bacteria; phylum Pseudomonadota; class Alphaproteobacteria; order Sphingomonadales; family Sphingomonadaceae; genus Novosphingobium. The sequence continues at coordinate 23,400 of JBBRER010000009.1, read as the reverse complement.
CGCAGCACGTCCGACAGATTGGACAGCGTTTCGGCAAGATTGCCGCCGGTCTCGCGCTGGATCGCCAGCGTGATCACAAAAAAGCTGAATTCGGCGGTGTTGAGCCGGTCGGCGGTTTCCTGGAGCGCGTCCTCCATCGTCCTCCCGACTTTCATCCGGTCGGTGACGAGCTTGAACTCCTCGCCCACCGGGCCGGGGACTTCGCTCGACACGATGCCCAGCGTCTCGGAAACCGGCAGGCCCGAACGCAGGCCGCGGACGAGCAGCTCGATCGCGTCGGGGAACTTGACCGTGAACTTGTTCGCGCGCTTCTTGACGAAGAAGTTGACCACCATGTGCGGCAGCCCCGCGCCGACGAACAACCCTACCCCCAGCGAAAGTCCGGCGGCGCCGGTCTTCAGGTAAAGGATCACCGTCACCGCCAGCGCGAGGCCGAGCGAGGCGTAAAGGTACTGCGTCAGCGTCCAGCCTTTGCCGGTGCGGTGGAGCCGCAGCGCGAGCGCCGCGACGCGCGATTCCGACCCGGCGATGTGCTTCATCTTGGGCTTGCGCGCGGCGACCGCCTTGCGCAGCTGCGCTTCGACTTTGTCGGCGGCGTTTTCCGAATGGCGATAGCGCACCGCCTGCAGCCGGCGCGCGCCTTCCTTGGCGGTCGAGGGACCTGACAACGCCAGGTAGCCGAGCACCAGAAAGGCCATGAGCCCTCCGGCGATCAGAAACAGCTGCAGGATGTTCATGCGCCTAACTCATACCTTTTTCGCGGAAGACCTGCGGCCGTCCGGTTTCGATCAAGCAGCGGCGGGAGCGCCGGTCGCGGCCGGCGCCTTGTCCTTTTTGGCCAGCAGCGACTTGAGGTCGAACTTGCCGAGCAGCGAACTCTTGCCCTTGATCGCATCGTCGAGCGTCTCGCCGTCGCCGACCCCGCTGACCGCCTTGGCGATCTCGCGGATCGCCGCGCCCGCCTTGGTCGAACGGTTGGCGTCGCCGAAGGTCTGCCCCAGCTTGGCGGCATTGCACGCGGCTTTGAGATCGTACGGGATCGAGTAGCCGATCTTGCGCTCGATCGAGGCTTCGAAGTCGGCCCGGGTAATCTCGGCGAGCCCGGCCTGGACTTTGTTGGCGACGACGATCGGCTGGCAATGCGCGGCATTGGTCTTGAGCCACGAGAGGATGCGGATCGCGTCGCGCGCCGAGGCGAGCGTCATTTCCACGACGACAAGCGCGACGTTCACGTCGGCCAGCAGGTGCGGGAAATTGATCAGCATGTTGCGCGGCAGATCGATGAACGTCATCTCGAAGGCCTGGCGGAATTCCTCTTCGAGCTGCACGAACGCCGCGCCATCGGTCATCAGCGGCGAGTTGATCGGCGCTTCGGCCGAAAGGATCGCCAGGTTGTCGTTGGCGCGGATCATCGCGCGCTCGATGAACAATCCGTCGATGCGGCCCGGGTTCTCGATCGCGTCGGTCAGCCCGCGGCCCGGCTCGAGGTCGAGCGCCAGCGCGCCGGTGCCGAAATGGACGTCGAGGTCGAGCAGCGCGGTCGGGATCTTCTCATCGGCGCTGAACAGCCAGGCGAGCGAAGTCGCCAGCGTCGAAGCGCCGACCCCGCCGCGTGTGCCGATCACCGCGGTCGAGATGTGGCGCTTGGCGGCCGAAGGATCGAGGTGCTTGGGCGACGAGAATATCGTCTGCGCCGCGACCAGCGTCTCGCGCACCGCATTGGGCGTCAGCGGTTTGAGCAGATAGTCGTGGATCCCGCTCGCGACCAGATCGCGATAGAGCCGCACGTCGTTGACCTGGCCGACCGCGATCACCACCGTGCCCGGCTCGCAAACTTCGGCTAGCGCGTTGATGTCGTTGAGCGGATCGCCGCTTTCGGACAGATCGACCATCAGGATGTTGGGGCTGGCGGTGATCGACAGCGACTGGACCGCGTTGCGCAGCCCGCCCTTGTTGCACTTCTCGGGCTGCCAGCCCATTTCGATCACGACCGGGCGCAGCACGTCGAGCGCGGCATCGTCGCAGATGAAAGCGGCGAAAGGATCGCGGTTGCCGGATACGCCGGGCTTCCAGGGAGCGTTCATCGAATTATTTCCCGCTTTCGGTCGAAGATGCCTTGAGACCCTTTTCGCCGGTCGGCGGGGTCGTGCGATAGCTGTCGATGGCCTTGGTCGAGCTCATCACGACCGTTCCGCCCTTGGCGCTGGCGCCGTGGAGCAGATGTTCGGGATCGGCGACCATCGCGGCGAGGTTGCTGTTGGACGCGCAGCCGTAATTGGAGCTCGATCCGTTGGTCAGATTGGTGTCCGAATTGGCCGACCAGTCGGGGCAGCCGGGCACCGTGGCGACGCTGCGGGTAACGATCACACGCAGCGTTCCGGCGTTGATCGCGCCCGGGGTTACCGGGGCATCGTCGCCGACCAGCATCCCCCAGCGCGAGGCGACGGCCTCGACCGAGGCGCGCGCGGCGCCGCTCTGCAGCGGATCGTCGATCGCGATGCGATCCCCGTAACGCAAGTCCATCGCGTCGAACCAGCCGGCCAGACGGCGCGCTTCGGCCGGGGAGAGCCCGCCCGGTCCGGCCATGACGTCGAGCGCGTAGTTGGTGCGCGCCACGATCGGCTGGTGGATACTCTCGAGCGAGGGGTTGGTCGGCGTCCCACATCCCCCGAGCGCGAGGAGCAGCGGGAGGGCGATCGCCGCGCCGGCGCGGCGCGGAGCGGTCATGATTGGCGAAATGCGCATGTCGGTCACCCTTCTCAGTTGAGGCCGAAGCCGGGAGCGGGCGCAGCGGCGGCCGCGGTGCGCGCGGCGGCGTCCTGCTTTTTCGGCTTCTTGCCCCTGCGGTCCCGGTCATCGGGCGTCGTTCCCAGCGCACGGTAAAGCGCATCGGGCGTGTCGATCGCGCCGACCCTGGGGCCTTGCCCGGTGCTGTCCTGCGGCGCGGCGGTGGGAACCGGGCGCTGGACGCCGGATTTGCCGTCGCTGCCCATGTTGCCGAGCAGCCGCTGGATGTCGTTGGGGCTCTGGTAGCCGTCCGTGGGATACTTGATGTCGTTGGCGTCGACCGGGTTGACCAGGTACGGCGTGACCACGATCACCAGCTCGGTGTCGCCGCGTTGGAAGTTGGTCGAGCGGAACAGCGCGCCCAGGATCGGGATGTCGCCGAGGCCCGGCGCCTTCTGGATCGTGTTCTGCGCGCTGTTGCCCATCAGGCCCGCGATCATGAAGCTCTGGCCGGAACCAAGTTCGACCGTCGTTTCGGCGCGACGCACGGTAAGTGCGGGCACGTTGAAGCCGTTGAGCGTGATCGCCCCCTGGCTCGACAGTTCGGACACTTCGGGGCGGACGCGGATCGAGATGCGGCCGTTGGCGAGCACCGTCGGAGTGTAGGCGAGGCTGACGCCGAAACGCTTGTACTCGATCGATGTGGTGCCGAGGCCTTGGCTGATCGGGATCGGGTATTCGCCGCCCGCGAGGAAGTCGGCGGTCTCTCCCGACAGCGCGGTCAGGTTGGGCTCGGACAGCGTGGTGACGAGCCCGACGCGTTCGCCCAGATCGAGCGCGCCGCCGATGTCGAGGCCGAGAAACTTGCCGAACAGGCCCAGTGTCGAACCGACGGCGGTGCCGGTCACGACGCTCGAACCGTCGGGGCCGGTTGTGCGGCCGACCCCGAGCCCGCCCGGGCTGCCGGGAGTATACTGGGGAATAGCGCCGGAGCGACCCTGGCCGACGCCGAACTTGAACCCGCTGGAGGTGTCGACCGAGGTCAGGTTGATGCCGATCGAGCGCACGAGAGTCCGGCTGACTTCGGCGAAGCGAACCCGCAAGTTGACTTGTAGCGGGGTGGCCATCTTGAGCCGGGTGATGACGTTGGCTTCCTTGCCGACGAACGCCTGGACCAGGCGCTGGGCCTCGGCGGCGTCTTCGGGCGCGGCGATCGTGCCCGTCAGCAGGAAGGTGTTGGTGCCCATCGTCGAGACCGCGACGTGCGCGTCGGGCATCGCCAGGCGCAGCATCTGATCGACGCTGTCGAGGTTCGAGCCGACTCGGATATTGGCCGACCACACGACCTGGCCGGCTGCGTTGCTGGCATAGACGGTAGTGGTCCCCCCGGCCTTGCCGAACACGTAAAGCTGGTTGCGCGATTTGACCTGGACGTCGGCGACGGAATCGTTGGCGACGAATACGTCGGACATCGCACCCGCGACGGTGATCAGCTGGCCGCGGCCGATCGACAGCGCGATCTCGTTAGTTGGGTTGACCACGGTCTGCGCTTGAGCCGGAGCCGTGGGCATCAGCGCCAGCGGCGCGGCGCAGCACGCGGCGGTCAGCAAAGTGGTGACAAGGCGTTTCATTGACGTGCCTTTCTGGGCGCCGCGAACGGCGATTGGATTTGCGCTGCGCATCTCAGTTCCCTGCCGGTTCGGCAGTGGTGACCTTGCCGCGCGTGACCCGCACGACCGGCCCGGAAACGATCACGGTCGCGCCGCCCGAGGGAGCCGGCTGGGCTCCGGCGAACTGACGGGCCATCGCCTCGCGATTGACCGCAGCTGGCATGCTGCGGCGCTGGAAGCGCGAAACGTCGCCGCCGGTGGCGAAAGTCGAGCCGCCTTCGCCGGGTTTGTGCATCGCTTCGGAAAGCAGCTTGTCTTCCTGCTCGCGGCTCACCCCGGCGGGCACCTTGACGGTGCCGCTGGCGATCGCCTGCTCGAGCTCGGACTGGTTGTCCGCGAGCGGGCGCAGCGACAGGCTGAGCGTGCCGATGGTTTCGGCGACCTCGATCTTCTCGGCGATCTTGGGCGTGACTTCGAGCGTCACCGTGCGGAAGCCCTTGACCACGGTCTTGCCGTCAACGGTCTCGGTTTCAGTCGAAGTGTCGGTGGCGAGCACGCGCAAGTTGCGCAGGATCGTTTCGGCCGCCTTGAGGCTGTCGCCCTCGTCGGTCGAGCGCACGGTCTGGGTCAGTACCAGATCGACATGATCGCCCGGAAAGACGAACCCGCCGACGCCGGTCTTCTGCGACACCGCGATGGTCACCGCACGCATGCCGGGTCCAAGCGCCGCGGCGAGGAAGCCGCGGTCGCCGGGACTGACCAGCGCGCCCTGAGTGAGCGGCTGGCCGGCGGTGACCGGGAAGCGGACCACCGTGCCGAGCAGCCTGTTCATGTCGGCTTCGCCGTCGAGGAAATAGGCGTCCTGCACCATTTGCTTGGGCCACGCCTGATAAGAGACCGAATCGGCGGTGACGATCGTGCCCACCGGGAGCGCGCGCTGCGCCACCAGAACTTTGGGCCCCTTGGGCGCCTGAGCGGCTTCGGCTTGCGGAGTGCCGGACCCGGTAAACAGGCTTCGGGCAGCGAGCGCGGTGCCGATCGCAATGACCAGCGCGCCAAGCAGCAGCAACAGCTTCTTCCTATCCATGGCTGTGAAGCCCCCCTAGAAAACTTGTCCGCAATTCGTTTTGCAGTCCGGGCCTTACATCGGCCCAAGTGGTTAAAATCCGGTTCACCCAAGCGGCCCTGCGGACAGCAATCCGTTCAGCCGGGGCAAGAAATCGATTGCCAGCACCCACAGCCCGGCCACCGAGATGGCGAGCCCGTAAGGCACTGGAACGCGGCTCTTCTGGTGGCGGGCGATGGTCCGCGCGCCCGCCACCAGCACGATCAGCGCGCCGATGAGCGCACCGTAAACGAGCGTCATGCCGAGCCATGCGGGGGCGATGCCCGCGGCGGCGGCGGAAAAATCGAACGGGCGCGCGCCATTCATGACGCGCACGATGTAAAGCGATCCGAGCAGCCACAGCGCCGTCGTCGCGACGCTGAGCAGGCGAACGCCGCGCTCGCCCGGTTCGGTCGCAATATTGCGCGCCCCGGCGACCACCGACATCGCCCCGCCGACGACCGCCATCATGAACAGCAGCTGGAAATAGGGCAAAGGCGGCAGCCACAGCGCCAGTGCGACGAGCAGCTTGACGTCGCCCCCGCCCATACTGCCGCGCGCGAACACGATCAGGCAGGCCGCGAACATGAGCGCGGCGATCCCGATCTGCCAGACGATGTCGGACAGACCGAGCCCCGCGGCCCACCAGAACAGCGGAGCCGCGAGAGCGATGCCCGCGGTCAGCCAGTTGTCGATCTGACGGCGCTTGAGATCGGTGAACGCCGCGACCAGCAGCGCAATTGCCAACCCTCCCAGCAATCCGTAAGCAACAGTGCCGTCCGGCATGTGTATCCCCCTGGTCCCAGGGCCATGCCTAAGCCGCAGGGCTTACCAAAAAGTAACCAACCCCAAGAGGCTCGCATTAGCCACGTGACCGACGCCGCCCAGCCTTCCGCCAGCGGTGGCTTCGACCGGCGCGCTTTGCCGCCAGGTGCGCGCGAAGCGAGCTGGTCGGCGAGCGATGGTCACGCCGTGCGCCGGCTCGACCTAACGGCGCCAGACGGGCCGCCGCGCGGCTCGATCCTGTTCCTTCCCGGGCGCGGCGATTTCTACGAGAAGTACCTCGAAACGCTGGATCATTGGCGCGCGCTGGGGTTCGTCGTCACCGCCGCCGACTGGCGCGGGCAGGCGGGGTCGGGACGCTTCGGGACCGATGCGGTGACCGGACATATCGGCGACTTTGCGCAGTGGGTCGCGGACCTCGAAGGCTTGTGGCGCGAATGGAGCGCGGCGACCCCCGCGCCGCACGTGATCGCCGCGCATTCGATGGGCGGGCACCTCGTGCTGCGCGCGCTGGCCGAGCATCGGATCGATCCTGGGGGCGCGATCCTCTCCGCGCCGATGCTCGGGTTCACCGCCAAAGGACTGCCGCTGGGTGCGATGCAGGCGCTCGCGCGGCTGATGATGCGAACGGGCGATCCGCGCCGACCGGCGTGGAAGTGGAGCGAGAAACCCGGCGAAGTCCCCGCGATGCGCGCCGGGCTCCTGACCCACGATGCACAGCGCTACGCCGACGAACTATGGTGGCGCGAGCATCGGCCGCAGCTTGTGATGGGCCCGGGAAGCTGGGGCTGGGTCGAGCGCAGCTACGCCTCGATCCGCGCGCTCGAGCGCCCCGGGGTGCTCGAAGGCGTCAAGACGCCGATCGCAATCGTCGCGACGCGCGCCGACAAGCTCGTCGATTATCGCGCGATTGCCCGCGCCGCCGCGCGGCTGCCCGATGCCGCGCTGACGAGCTTCGGTAGCGAGGCTGCGCACGAGCTGCTGCGCGAGGTCGATCCGGTTCGCGACGTTGCGCTGGCGGCCTGTGACGCGCTGCTCGATCGGGTCGCGCCCGCGCGGTGAGCGCGCGGTTCGACATCGCCATCGTCGGCGCGGGGATGGCGGGAGCTTCGCTCGCTGCCGAGCTCGCGCCGCGCGCTTCGGTAGTGCTGCTCGAAACCGAGGACCGACCCGGCTATCATGCAACCGGACGATCGGCGGCGTTCTGGACCGAGAGTTACGGCGGTGCGCTGGTTCAGCCGCTGACTACTGCTTCCGGCGCGTATTTGCGCGAGCACGGGTTCCTTACGCCGCGCGGCGCGCTGACGATCGCGCGGACGGGGCGCGAGGCCGCCTTGCGCAGCTTTGCCGGAGAGTTTGCCGCGCTCGGAGTGCGGGTCGAGCTGCTGAAGCGCGCGCGCCTGCTCGAGCGCCTTCCGAGGTTGCGCGAGGACTGGACGCTCGGAGTGATCGAGCCCGACTGCTCGGACATCGACGTCGCCGGGCTGCATCAGCATTACCTTTCGGTCGCCTCGCGCGCGGGCGCAGAATTGCTGTGCAACGCCGCCGTGACCGAGGCGCGGCCAGCCAACGGCGGCTGGAAGCTGACGCTGGCAGATGGGCGGCCGCTCACCGCGGGAATGCTGGTGAATGCCGCGGGGGCGTGGGCGGACCCGGTGGCCGCGCTCGCCGGGGTTCGCCCGCTCGGCATCGCGGCTTATCGCCGCACGGTCGCGCAGGTGCGCACCGTTCCGCCGCCGCCTGTCGACCTGCCGCTCGTGCTCGATCTCGACGAGGCGTTCTATTTCAAGCCCGACGGTGCACGGTTGTGGCTGAGCCCGCACGACGAAACCGCTTCGCCGCCGTGCGACGCAGCGGCCGAGGAAATCGACATCGCGACCGCGATCGACCGCTTCGAAGGCGTCGTCGATTGGCGCGTCGCGCGGGTCGAGCACAAGTGGGCGGGGCTGCGCAGCTTCTCCCCCGACCGGCTGCCGGTTTACGGCTTCGCCGCCGACCAGCCGCGGTTCTTCTGGTTCGCCGGGCAGGGCGGGTTCGGCATCCAGACCGCTCCCGCGGCAGCCGACCTGGCGCGGCGGCTTATCCTTGGCGAGCCGCCCGGCGCGGTCGATCCTGCGGCTTATTCGCCTACCCGATTCAGCTAGCCGCCAGCGCCGCATCGCTGGCGAGCTTGTCGGCGCGCTCGTTTTCGGGATGCCCGGCGTGGCCTTTGACCCAGCGCCAGTCGATCTTGTGCGGCAGCGCCGCGGCGATCAGCTCGTGCCACAAGTCGGCATTGCGGACCGGCTGCTTGCTGGCGTTGATCCAGCCGTTGCGCTTCCACCCGTGGACCCACTTGGTGATCCCCTCGAGCACGTACTTGCTGTCGGTGTGGAGCACGATCTCGCACGGTTCGATCAGCGCGCCCAGCGCGCGGACCGCGGCGGTCAACTCCATGCGGTTGTTTGTGGTCGCCGGGTCCGAGCCCGACAGCTCCTTCTCGTGCTGCCCCATCCGCAGCACCGCTCCCCAGCCGCCCGGGCCGGGGTTGCCCTTGCAGGCGCCATCGGTGAAAATCTCGACGTGTTTCATCGTTTCCCAGTGCCAGTTCCGGCGCGGCCAAACACCCCGCGATTGGCCGGGTCAGCGTAAAATTCGAGCCGTCCGGCGAACGCGCGCGGGTCCTTGGGCATGATCAGCGCGTCCGGCGGCGGGTTGAGCCAATCGTAAGCGCGGGTCAGAAGGAAGCGCAACGCCGCACCGCGCGCCAGCAGCGGCAAGGCGTCCCGTTCGGAGACAGTGAGCGGACGCAGCGATTCGTATCCTGCCAAGAGCTCCGCCGACAATGCCGGATCGAACCGCTCGCCCGCCGCATCGAAACACCACGCCGCGTGGGTAACCGCGACGTCGTAAGCGAGGAGATCGGTACACGCGAAATAGAAGTCGATCAGCCCGGTCACTTCGTCACCGAGCAGCAGCACGTTGTCCGGGAACAGGTCGGCGTGGATCGCGCCTATGGGCAGCCCGGAGGGCCATGCGTTCAGCACCGCGGGCAGTTCGCGCGCGACCAGCGCGGGGAGCGCCGGATCGATCGAAGCGAGCCCACCCGTTCCACACATCGCCGCCAGCCGCTGCCACTCGGCAGGCCCGACCGAATTTTCCCGGCGCGGCGCGAAGTCGCCCCCGGCCAGATGCATCTGCGCCAGCGCCGCGCCCACCGCGCGCGCTTGCGCCGGGGTCGGCTCGCTCGGCGAAACACCTGGGAGGAACTCGATCAGCGCCGCCGCCTTGCCCTCCACCATGCGAAAGGCGTTGCCCTCGCGATCGTGGATCGTCGCGGGTACTGGGCAGCCCCGTGCGGCAAGATGATCCAGCAGCCCGAGGAAGAACGGCAGATCCGCCACCTCGACCCGGCGCTCGTACATCGTCAGAATATAACGCCCGCGTGCCGTCTCGATCAGCCAGTTCGAATTCGACACGCCCTCGGCGATGCCTTTGGCCGAGCGCAGTGCGCCGACGTCGAACTCGGCTATCAGCCGCGCCAGCGCTTCGCCGCCGAGCTGGGTATAGACCGCCACTCTATTCGACGAGCTGGCGCGGCAGCTTGAACACCATGTTCTCTTGCGCGGCGACGATCTGTTCGACGCTCAGCGTGCGCCATTCGCCCAGCCGCGCGATCACCTCTTCGACCAGCGCTTCGGGCGCCGACGCGCCCGCGGTGACCCCGATCGTCGCCACCCCGTCGAGCCATTCGGGCGCGATTTCGTGCGCGCGCTGGATCAGGTGGGCGGGCTTGCCGCAGCGTTCGGCGACTTCGACCAGCCGCAGCGAATTCGAGCTGTTGGGCGCGCCGATCACCAGCACCAGGTCGCAGCGCGGCGCGAGCACTTTGACCGCGGCCTGGCGGTTCGAGGTCGCGTAACAGATGTCCTCCGCCTTGGGCCCGGCGATGTCGGGATAACGCGCCCGCAGCGCGGCGACGATGTCGGCGGTGTCGTCCACCGAGAGCGTGGTCTGGGTGAGGAACGCGAGCGCGGCGCCGGACGGAAACGCCAGCGCGGCGACATCGGCCAGCGTTTCGATCAGCGTGATCGTGCCTTCGGGCACCTGGCCGAAAGTGCCGAGCACTTCGGGATGCCCGGCGTGGCCGATGAACACGATGTGGCGTCCGGCTTCGATCTGACGTTCGGCCTGGCGGTGGACTTTGCTCACCAGCGGGCAGGTCGCGTCGAGCCAGTCGAGCCCGCGCTGCGTCGCTTCCGCGGGCACCGCCTTGGGGACGCCGTGCGCGCTGAACACCACCGGCGCGCCGTCGGGCACCTGGTCGAGCTCCTCGACGAACACCGCGCCTTTGGCCTTGAGGCTGTCGACGACGAAGCGGTTGTGGACGATCTCGTGGCGGACAAAGACCGGCGCGCCGTAACGCGTCAGCGCGCGCTCGACGATCTCGATCGCCCTATCGACGCCCGCGCAGAACCCCCGCGGCGCGGCGACCAGCACGGTCAGCGGCGGGGCGGCGGCGGGTTTGTGAAAGGGCGCGTTCATCTCGCGGCCTCTAGCGCTTTGCGGCGTGCCTCGCTAGGGGAGCGCAGCCACAACGGGAATGCCCTTCAGATGATCGTTCGCTACCGCTTGCTCGCCGCTGCCGCACTCGCCGTTTCGCTTGCCGGGTGCAAGACCACCGGCGATCTGGTGGTCGATGAAGGCGTCGGGATCACCGCGGTGCGGACCGCTTGCCCGGCGGTCGGGATTCCCGATTACACCGGCGACATCACCACTTTCAGCACGCCCGGCAGCACCGACGCGCGCGCGATCGACATCGTCGCGTCGATGACGAACGTGCGCAGCCAGTGCAACGACGGCGGCGACAAGGTCTATACCTCGGCCACGTTCGACGTGCTTGGCCGGCGCAGCGATGTGCGCGGTGCGCGCGCGGTGACGGTGCCGTTCTTCGTCACCGTGCTGCGCGGCGGCAACGCGGTGATCTCGAAGCGCGTCGGGCAAGTCACGCTCAACTTCGCCGATGGGGCCGAACGCGCGCAGGCGAGCGGCAAGGCGGAAACCTACATCGACCGCGCCGAAGCGACGCTGCCCGCCGACATCCGCGCCCAGATCACGCGCAAGCGCAAAGCCGGCGATACCGAAGCCGCGGTCGATCCGCTGTCGCGCCCCGAAGTCAAAGCCGCGGTCGCGCGCGCGACGTTCGAGATGCTGCTGGGGTTCCAGCTGACCAACGATCAACTGACGTATAACGCGACGCGGTGATGAGACCGCGCCACACGCGCATTTCTTTCGCTTTCCAAACCCGCTAACCGCCGCGGCGATGACTCAGACTACGCTCCACGCCGCTTTCGCGCGCCATGTCGGAAGCGCGCTCGATGCGCTCGAGGCGGCGGGAACGCTTCCCGCCGGGCTACCGCGCGCCAACGTCACGGTCGAGCCGCCGCGCGATCCTTCGCACGGCGATCTTTCGACCAATGCGGCGATGGTCCTGGCCAAGCCTGCGGGGATGAACCCGCGCGTGCTGGCCGAGGCGCTGGCGATCGAACTGGCCAAGCTGCCCGAGGTCGAAGCCGCCGAGATCGCAGGCCCGGGCTTCATCAACTTGCGGATCGCGCCCGCGGTGTGGCTGGAAGAGCTGTGCGCGATCGCTTCGCTAGGAGCCGATTACGGCCGCTCCGAAGCGGGCGGGGGAACGACCGTCAACGTCGAATACGTCTCCGCCAACCCGACCGGGCCGATGCACATGGGTCACTGCCGCGGCGCGGTTATCGGCGATGCGCTGGCGAGCCTGCTCGAATTCGCCGGGCACAAGGTGATCCGCGAATACTATGTCAACGACGCCGGCGGGCAAGTCGATGTGCTCGCCCGCTCGGCGCACGTGCGTTATCGCGAGGCGCTCGGCGAAAGCGTGGGCGCAATTCCGGAAGGGCTCTATCCGGGCGACTATCTGATCCCCGTGGGCGAAATGCTCGCCGCCGAGCTCGGCGATAGATACGCCGCCTCGCCCGAAGCCGAATGGCTGGCGCTGTTCCGCACCCGCGCGGTCGCGGCGATGATCGAGACGATCAAGGCCGATCTCGCGCTGCTCGGTATCCGCCACAACCTGTTTTCGTCCGAAGCCGAGCTCCAGGCCGCGGGCAAGCCCGAGGAGGCCGAGGCCTGGCTGCGCGCGCACGATCTGGTTTACGACGGCGTGCTTGAAGCGCCCAAGGGCAAAGCGCCGCCCGAAGATTGGGAGCCGGTTGCGCTGCCGCTGTTCCGCTCGACCAGATTCGGCGACGATCAGGACCGCCCGATCAAAAAGTCCGACGGCGGCTGGACGTACTTCGGCGCGGATCTCGCGTACCACTTCCAGAAAAGCCAAACCGCCGACGCGCTGGTCGATATCTGGGGCGCCGACCACGCCGGGACGGTCAAGCGGATCAAGGCGGCGGTCGCGGCGATGACGGGCGCCGAGGGCACACCCACTCCCTTCGAGATCAAGATTGTCCAGATGGTCCAGCTTCTGCGCAATGGCGAGCCGATCAAGATGTCGAAGCGCTCGGGCAACTTCGTCACGCTTGCCGAAGTGGTCGAGGAAGTCGGCAAGGACGTCGTCCGCTTCACGATGCTGACGCGCAAGCCCGAGGCGCAGATGGACTTCGATTTCGCGCATGTCGTCGAAGCCTCGAAAGACAACCCGGTGTTCTACGTCCAGTACGCGCACGCGCGGGTGCGCTCGACGCTGCGCAAGGGCGCGACCGACGGGCTGACCCCGTCGGCGGAAGCGCTCGAGCGGCTCGGCGAGGAGGAACTGGCGCTGGTCAAACTGGCGGCGCAGTTCCCGCGCGCGATCGAGGCGGCCGCCGCGGCGCGCGAGCCGCACCGCGTGGCGTTCTACCTCCACGACCTCGCCGCCGCGCTCCACGGCTACTGGAACCTCGGCAATGACAAGCCGGAAAAGCGCTTCATCGTGGCACACGATCCGGCGCTTTCGAGCGCGAGGCTTTTCCTTGGCGCGCAAATCGGGCAACTTGTCCGTAACGGCTTGGCGTTACTCGGGGTCGAAGCGGTCGAGGAGATGTGACGATGGGCGAGCAGGAAGACGAAGACGCGGCGGCGTGGGACGGCGATGCGCCGCTCGAAACGCAGGAACTGGCGCTCGACGATGGCGATCATCGCTTGCCGTGGCTCGAATCGGACGAGGACGACGATGTCGAGGGCGACGGCGGCGGGCGGATGTTCGCGTTCGTCGCGGGCGGGCTGGTCCTGCTCCTCGCGCTCGTCGGCGGGATCTGGTGGGCGACCCACCGCAGCACCGGCGCGGAAATCGCCGACGGCAGCGTGATCCGCGCTCCCGCCGAGCCTTACAAGACCGCGCCCGCCAACCCCGGCGGCAAGCCGATGGCGGGAACCGGCGACACCGCCTACGCGGTCTCGGCCGGGCAGACCCGTCCGCCCAAGCTGGCGAGCGGCACGCCGACACCAGCGCCCACACCGACCGCATCGGCAAAGCCCGGCGCCGCGCCCGCCGCATCCGCTGGACCCGGCGTTCAGATCGGCGCGTTTTCTTCGCAGGCCGCGGCCGAAGCGGCGTGGGCTCGGCTTTCGGCACAATACAACGCGCTCAAGGGCTTGCACCACCGGATCATCTCGGCGAGCGCCGACATCGGCACCGTTTACCGGCTTCAGGCGGTGGCGGGCGATGCGGCGGCGGCCAACGCGCTGTGCGGAAAGCTCAAGGGCGCGGGACTGCCCTGTCAGGTGAAGTAAGCGTCGAGTAAGCGCGCTTTCCACACCCGCGACCGCACTTGCGCTTTGCGTGGTGGGCGCGCGCGCCTAATCCTGGAACATGACCCCGGCGATCTTCGGCCTTAGCGGGCACCAACTGACCGCGGACGAGCGCGCATTTTTCGCCGAGGCGGACCCGGCGGGCTACATCCTGTTCGGACGCAATATCGCGACCCGCGCGCAAGTCCGCGCGCTGACCGATGCGCTGCGTGATATCCACGGGCGCGAGCGGACGTTCATCTGCATCGATCAGGAAGGCGGGCGCGTCGCGCGGATGCGCCCACCCGAGTGGCCGGCGTATCCTTCGGGCGCCGACTTTGACCGGCTGTACGAACTTGCCCCGTCGAGCGCGATCGCGGCGGCGCGGGCGAGCGCCGAGGCGATGGGCTCCGATCTCGCCGAAGTCGGGATCACGGTCGATTGCACCCCGCCGCTCGACGTGCGGCACGAGGGCGCGCACGATGTGATCGGCGACCGCGCTCTCGGCCGCGAGCCGCTGCGCGTCGCGGCGCTGGGCCGGGCGATTCTCGACGGGCTGGCCGCCGCCGGCGTCGCCGGGTGCATCAAGCACATGCCCGGCCACGGCCGCACGACCACCGACACGCACAAGGCGATGCCCACCGTCACCGCCAGCGAAGCTGAGCTCGAGATCGATCTCGAGCCGTTCCGCGCGCTCGCGCACACGCCAGTCGGGATGACCGGGCACTTGCTGTTCACCGCGTGGGACAAGGACAACCCGGCGACGCAATCGCGCTTCGTAATCGAGGAAGTCATCCGCAAACGGATCGGCTTCGACGGACTGCTGCTGACCGACGATCTCGACATGGAGGCGCTCTCGGGGACGGTCCCCGAGCGTGCCGAACGCGCGGTCGCCGCCGGCTGCGACCTCGCGCTCAACTGCTGGGCGCGGATGCAGGACATGGAGGAAATCGCGTCGCGGCTGCCCGTGATGAGCGCGAAGACGTCCGAACGTCTCGATCGCGCGCTGGCCGGAACGCGGGTCGGGGCGCCCGACTGCGACCGCGCGGCGCTGCTGGCTAAGCGCGATGCGCTGCTGGCGCTGGTCGAAGCGGCGTGACCGAAGTCGCTTCCCCGCTGCTGCCGCTCGAAACCGAGGACTGGAACGGCCCCGCCGCCGCTCGAACCGACGACAGCGCGCTCTATCTCGAGCTCGACGGGTGGGAAGGGCCGCTCGACCTGTTGCTCGATCTGGCGCGGCGGCAGAAGGTCGATCTGCGCGCGATTTCGATCCTCGATCTGGTCGATCAATACCTGAACTACATCGATCAGGCCGAAGCGCTGCGGCTCGAGCTGGCGGCCGATTATCTGGTGATGGCGGCGTGGCTGACGTACCTCAAGTCGGCGCTGCTGCTCCCGCGCGACGAGCAGGAAGACCCAAGCCCGGAGGAACTGGCGCTGCGGCTCCAGCTGCGGCTCCAGCGGCTCGCGGCGATGCGCGAGGCGGCGGCGCGGCTGTTCGCGCGCGACCGGCTCGGCCGCGATACGTTCGTGCGCGGCGCGCCCGAGGGGCTGCGCGTCGATCGCAAGAACATGTGGCAGTGCGACTGGTTCGCGCTCGTCCAGGCCTATGCGCAGGTCAAGGCGCGCACCGTGCCGGTGGTCCACATGGTCCGCGACCGGCTTGTGATGACGCTCGACAGCGCGCTGGCGCGGGTTTCGGCGATGCTCGGGGTCGCGCTCGACTGGATGGAGCTGCGCGATTTCCTGCCTGCACAGGCCGAGCCGCGGTTGCGCCGCTCGGCGCTCGCGTCGAGCTTCGTCGCCGCGCTCGAACTGGCGCGGTTGGGCAAAGCCGAGCTGCGCCAGGACGCCGCGTTCGGGCCGCTTCATGTTCGCGGACGCAAGCCGTGAGCCAGACGGATCCTCTGACCCGCGCGGTCGAGGCTGCGTTGTTCGCCGCCGAAGCGCCGATGACCGCCGAAGCGCTGTCGGCGCATCTTGGCGGGGCCGACGTGCGCCTCGCGTTGCGCGATCTTGCCGCGCACTACGTCGGGCGCGGGGTCGAGCTGGTCGAACGCGGCCAGCGCTGGCACTTCCAGACCGCCCCCGATCTGGCGCATCTGCTGCGCCGCACACGCGAGGAAGTGCGCCGCCTGTCGCGCGCCGCGACCGAAGTGCTGGCGATCGTCGCCTATCACGAGCCGGTCAGCCGCGCCGAGATCGAATCGATCCGCGGGGTGCAGACGTCCTCAGGCACGCTCGACGTGCTGATGGAAGCCGGCTGGGTGCGGGTCGCGGGGCGGCGCGAGGTGCCGGGCCGTCCGGTGATCTACGCGACCACGCCCGAGTTCCTGACCCACTTCGGTCTCGCCAGCCGCAAGGACTTGCCCGGGCTCGACGAATTGCGCGCCGCGGGGCTGCTCGATCCGGTCGAGGACGCGGTGTCGGCGGCGCTCGATCTTGGCGGAGATGTGCCGAGGCTAGACCGGGACGCCGCGGACGAGCGCGAATATCCGCCTCCCGCACTGGAAAGCGAAGACGAAAGCGCTTAAGTCGTCGGCAAGCACCGGGATGCGGCGGCCGGCCACTTGCCCGCGTGTGCAGGAGTAGTCTGATGTTTGGTTTGTCGCCGATCCACATCGTGGTGTTCGCACTGGTGGTGCTCGTGTTGTTCGGGCGCGGCAGGGTGTCCGAATTCATGGGCGATTTCGGCAAGGGCGTGAAAAGCTTCAAGCAGGGGATGAACGAGGATGCCGACGGCAAACCGGTCTTGCCCGCCGCGCAGATTCCCCCTCCGGCCGCCGCGCCGCCGCCACCGGTCACCGCAACGACCCCGACCGGCGAGCCGATCGCCGACCCGACGCAGACTCCGCCGCAGGCCTGAGCTTCCACCGCACTCGCGAAAGCCCGACATGTTCGATATCGGCTGGGACGAAATGCTGTTCACGGCAATCGTCGCGATCGTCGTGATCGGGCCGAAGGATTTGCCGCGCGCGCTGCGCACCGCGGGGCGCTGGCTCGGCAAAGTGCGGCGCGTGTCGGGTCACTTCCGCTCGGGGATCGAGACGATGATCCGCGAAGCCGAGATGGAAGACATGGAGAAAACGTGGCGCGAGCAGAACGACGCGGTGATGCGCGAGCACCCGCCCGTGCTCGATCCGCTCGGGCAAGACCCGGGGATGCCGCAGAGCTTGCTGCCTGCTACGCCCGAGGCCGAAAAAGCTGCGGACGAACCCGAGCTGCCCTTGGGCGGGCGCTGACGTGGTCTTCAAGGTTCGCGACATCGACCAGAGCCAGGCGCCGCTGCTCGATCACCTGATCGAGCTGCGCGCGCGGTTGCTCCGCGCCATCGCCGCGCTGACGCTGTCGTTCGGGGTGTGCCTTTATTTCGCGGGGACCATCTTCGGCTTCCTCGTCCGCCCGCTGACCGCCGCGTTCCCGCCGGGGCAGGGGCGGCTCGTCTATACCAAGCTTTACGAGCAGTTCTTCGTCGAGATCAAAGTCGCGTTGTTCGCAGCGTTCTTCGTCAGCTTCCCGGTGATCGCCAATCAGCTCTGGGCGTTCGTCGCGCCGGGGCTGTACGCGAAGGAAAAGAAGGCGTTCCTGCCGTTCCTGATCGCGACGCCGGTGCTGTTCGCGGCTGGGGCGAGCCTAGCGTATTTCGTGGTGATGCCGACTGCGTTCCATTGGATGTTGGGCTTTCAGGGCGAGAAGGGCGGGCTCAATCTGGAAGCGCTACCCGCGGTCGGCGATTACCTGAGCCTGGTGATGCAGTTCATCCTCGCGTTCGGAATCAGCTTTCTGCTGCCGGTGCTGCTGCTCCTGCTCAACCGCGCAGGCATCGTCAGCCGCAAGCAGCTGATCGGGCTGCGCCGCTACGTGATCGTCGCGATCACCGCGGTCGCCGCGGTGATTACCCCACCCGATCTGATGTCGCAGATCCTGTTGCTGATCCCGATGCTGCTGCTGTTTGAGGGCTCGCTGCTGGTGATGTGGCTGGGCGAGCGGCGCGAGGCGAAACAGGCGGTGGACGCGCACACCGAAATCCTTCCCTAGCGGCCTCCGCTCGCAGCCGCCGCGAAAGGGAATTCGCGCGGAATTCTTCAATACTGCTTTAGGTTACACAGAAAAGCTCCGGATTCGGGGAACTTAAATTTCGCGCCAAAGGTTAACGCATCGTTCCGGCGCCAGACCGGACGCGAAGCGGAGACCCCTTGCCATGTCCGACACGACACACCTGATCGAAGCCTTCGATGCCCGGGTCGAGCGGCGCAGCGAGCGACGGGAATTCTTCCGCACGATCGCCGGCGCCGGCGCCATTGCGGGGGGCCTGTTCTTTTCCGGCGTCGCTCCCGCGTTCGCGCAGTCCGCACCCGCCGATGCCGACGTCCTCAATTTCGCGCTCAATCTCGAATATCTCGAAGCGCAATTCTATTCTTACGCCGCCACCGGCGCTGGGCTCCCGGCTAACATGCTCACCGGTACCGGCACGCAAGGTGCGGTGATCGGGGGCCGCAAGGTCAATTTCACCGACCCGGTGGTTTCGCAGTACGCGCAGGAAATCGCGCAGGACGAAGTCGCCCACGTCGCCTTTCTGCGCTCGGCGCTCGGCTCCTCGGCGGTCGCGCAGCCGGCGATCGACGTCGGCGGCACCGATCCCAATGGCGCCTTCAGCAAAGCGGCGCAAGCCGCCGGGCTGGTCCCCGCCGGAACCGCGTTCGATCCTTACTCCACCGACGAGAACTTCCTGCTCGGCGCGTTCATCTTCGAAGATGTCGGGGTCACCGCCTACAAGGGTGCCTCGCCGCTGATCACGAGCAAGGTGTTCCTCGAAGCCGCCGCCGGCCTGCTCGCGGTCGAGGCCTACCACGCCAGCCTGATCCGCACGACGCTTTACGGCAAGGGCATCGCGACCCCCTCGCTGATCGACGCCACCGAAAAGATCTCGAACGCGCGCGACAGTCTCGACGGGCCGATCGACGACGATCAGGGCGTGCGTAATATCGGTTCGGCATCGAACATCGCACCGCTCGATTCCAGCGGCCTCGCCTACAGCCGCACCGCGGCCCAGGTGCTCAATATCGTCTATCTGAACCGGATGGCGGTGACCGCGGGCGGGTTCTTCCCGAGCGGCGTCAACGGCACAATCAGAGCCAGCGCGGCGAACTGAGTCGCTTAACCCAATTCCTTCTTTGCGGAGCCATCCGATGATCCACGAACAATCCCTGATCGAAGCGCTCGACGCCCGCGTCAACCGGCGGACAGAACGCCGCGAATTCTTCCGCGTCGCCGGCGCATCCACTGCGGCGGTGGCGTCGACCGCGATGTTGGGGGGGTGCTTTGGAAACAACAGGCGCAGAAATCCGGCGCCCACTCCGGCGCCCTCGACGGCCGGTATCACCGACGCCGACATCTTCAATTTCGCGCTGAACCTTGAGTATCTGGAGGCGCAATTCTACTCGTACGCGGTCACCGGGTCGGGCCTTCCCGGCAATCTGCTGACCGGGACCGGCACCCAGGGTTCGGTGACCGGGGGCCGCAGGGTCAACTTCACCGACCCGGTGGTTTCGGCCTACGCCCAGGAAATCGCCTCGGATGAAGTTGCGCACGTGGCCTTCCTGCGCTCGCAATTGGGCGGAGCGGCGGTCGCCCAGCCCGCGATCGACGTCGGCGGAACCGATCCCAACGGCGCCTTTTCTTCCGCCGCGCGGGCGGCAGGTCTGGTCGGGCCTGGGCAGGCGTTCGACCCTTACGCCAACGACGAGAATTTCTTGCTCGGCGCGTTCATTTTCGAGGACGTCGGGGTGACCGCTTACAAAGGCGCCGCTCCGCTCATTTCGAGCAAGGGCTTCCTCGAGGCGGCCGCGGGCATTCTGGCCGCGGAAGCCTATCATGCCGGGCTGATCCGCACCGTGCTCTATCGTAAGGGGTTGGCAACGCCGCAGTTGCGGACCAGCACCGAAGCGATCTCGAACGCCCGTGACAGCCTCGACGGACCGAGCGACGACGATCAGGGCGTCGCGCCGATCGGTGCGGCTTCGAACATCGTGCCGGCCGACTCCAACGGCCTGGCTTACAGCCGGAGCAGCGGACAGGTTCTGAACGTCGTCTATCTCAACAAGATGGCGGTGACCCGCGGCGGGTTTTTCCCCTCGGGCGTGAACGGGACGATCAATACCAGCGCCGCCAATTAATTGATCGCGCGTATGTCGTCGCGTTGCTGGTCGAGAGGGGACTGAGCGAGTGGTGCCGCCACCGGCAGCCGAAATCGGGATGGATCGCGATCTCGCGCTGTCGGTCCTCCCGGCGACGTGCCAAGGTTACAAGTCCATCCCCGTTCCCACTGACGCGGGCTTGTTCTGGCGAAAGTTGGGCGCATTCGCCGGCCCCGGCTATATGGTCGCGGTCGGCTACATGGACCCCGGCAACTGGGCAACCGATCTCGCGGGCGGCTCGGCGTTCGGTTACACCCTGTTGTCGGTTATTCTGCTGTCGAACCTGATGGCGATGGTGCTGCAGTCGCTGGCGGCCAAGCTCGGCATCGTCACCGGTCGCGATCTGGCGCAGGCTTGCGCCGCGGAATATGGACCGGCAACTCGGATCTCACTGTGGCTCTTGTGCGAGCTGGCGATCATCGCCTGCGATCTTGCCGAAGTCATCGGCACGGCGGTCGCGCTGCAGTTGCTGATGGGGATACCGCTGGTCTGGGGGGTGTTGCTGACGGCGGCCGACGTGCTCCTGATCCTGTTTCTTCAGCACCGCGGATTTCGCCGGCTCGAAGCATTCATTATCGCGCTGCTGATCTTGATAGCCGCTTGCTTTGGCGTCGAGATGGCATTTGCAAGCCCGAGTTTGAGCGCCATCGCGGGCGGTATCGTTCCCGATCCCGAAATCGTGACCAATCCCGCGATGCTATATATTGCGATCGGGATCGTCGGGGCGACGGTTATGCCGCACAACCTTTATCTGCATTCCTCGATTGTCCAGACCCGCGATTTCTTGCCGACGAATGCGGGCAAGCGCGAGGCCGTGCGCTTCGCCACGATCGACAGCACAATCGCGTTGACGCTGGCGCTGTTCATCAATGGCGCGATCCTGATCCTCGCCGCATCGGCATTTCACGACCATGGCCGCACCGACATCGCGGAAATCGGACAGGCCTACGATCTGTTGAGCCCCATGCTCGGCGCTGGAATCGCCAGCATTCTGTTCGCTGTAGCGCTGCTGGCCTCGGGCCAGAACTCCACGATCACCGCGACCTTGGCAGGGCAGATAGTCATGGAGGGCTTCGTCGATCTGCGGTTGCCGGCGTGGCAGCGGCGGATGGTGACGCGGCTTTTGGCAATCGTCCCGGCGGTATTGGTCGCCAGCGCCTATGGCGCGGCAGGCGCCACTCGGCTGCTTGTCTTGAGCCAGGTCGTTCTCAGCCTGCAATTGCCGTTCGCGGTGGTTCCGCTCGTCAAGTTCACCAGCGATCGACAACTGATGGGGGACTTCGTGAACCCTGTTTGGCTGAGCCGTCTCGCATGGGCCATTGCGGCGGTCATAATAGGACTGAACCTCAAGCTTCTTTCCGGATTTGTCTTCTAATCCTCGCAACGCCCGGGTCGCGAGGCGGCAACCGCGCTTGCGGGAACGGCGCAGATCCGGACCGGGCCGTCCCAAACGGCCACGGGGACGCCATAAGTCCGCTTGTCCCGAGCTTGCTCCAGCTTCTCGCCTCAAGCGGAAGGACCGCGCTTCGACAGGCTCAGGGTGAACGGGGCAGGGGCGAGTTGCGCCTGCTTGCGTCCCACACCATCCGCCCGCCGACCCAGGTCTGAATGACCTGGGTGGCGCGCAAGTCCGCCGGACCGGCGAGCTGAATGTCGCGGTCGATCACCACGAAATCGGCGCGCTGGCCTTTTTCGATCCGCCCGAAATGCCCTTCGGCGAACAGCGCATAAGCGGCATCCGAGGTGTAAGCGGCGAGCGCCCTGTCGAGGCTGACTTTCTCCTCGGGCCGCCACCCGCCGAACGGCTGACCGTCGGGTCCCTGCCGCGTAGTCGCCGCGGCCATTCCGGCGAACGGGTCGCTGGCTTCGACCGGCACGTCCGATCCGAACACCAGCGTCGCGCCGGTCGCGGCGATCGACTTCCATGCGTAAGCGCCTGCCAGCCGCGCCGGACCGAGCCGGGCTTCGGCCATCGTCCGGTCCGATGTCTGGTGAACCGGCTGCATCGAGGCGACAATGCCGTTCTTGCCGAAGCGCGGAATATCCGCCGGATCGACGATTTGCGCGTGCTCGATCCGCCAGCGGCGGTCACCGGTGTAAGTCTGCGAAAGCTCTTCGATCGCGCTCAGCACCGAGGCGTTGGCGGCATCGCCGATGGCGTGGACCGCGACCTGGAAATGGTCGATCGCCGCGCGGCTCATCGTGTTCCTGAGCTGGCTGTCGGTCAGCAGCCGGTTGCCGGTCGCACCCGGCGCGTCGGCGTAAGGCGTTTTGAGCCAAGCCCCGCGCGATCCCAGCGCGCCGTCCATGTAGAGCTTCACGCCGTTCAATTTGAGCCGGTCGTCGTAGAGCCACGGGGTCGGCCCCGGGCCGCCGATCAACACCGCGTTGTCGATCCCGAGGCCGAAGCTGACGATCCGCACGTTGAGCCGGCCGCCGTCGCCCGCGCGACGGAACGACTGCCAATCCTCGATGCTGGTGCCCATATCGGCGATCGTGGTCACGCCCTTTGCGAGGAGAATATCCTGCGCGCGGGCGAGCGCGATGTCGCGGTCTTCGGGACGCGGCGCGGGCACCACCTGGTTCACCAAGTGTTTTGCGCTGTCGACAAACACCCCCGCGGGCTTCCTGCCGATGCCGCGCTCGATCCGCCCGCCGACAGGATCTTTGGTCGCGGCGGTGACATCGGCCAGAGCGATCGCGCGGCTATTGGCCCAGGCGGCATGGCCATCGACGCGTTGGAGCCAGACCGGGCGGTCGGGAACCGCGACGTCGAGTTCGGCGGCGGTGGGAAAGCGGCCGAGGTTCCACAGCTCCTGGTTCCAGCCGCGCCCGATCAGCCACGGGTGATCGGGATTGGCCTTGGCATACGCCGCGATCTTTGCCTGCGCTTCGGCGAGCGAGTGCGTATCCGACAGATCGAGCGTGAGCGCACCGAGCCCCAGCTCCATCACGTGCCCGTGCGAATCGATCAGCCCGGGGAGCGCGAAGCGGCCTTTCTCGTCGACCAGGTAATCGACTTTGGTCGGGCGTTTTTCGCCCCGCTTGAAGACTTGCTCGATCCGTCCGTCGTTGCCGATCAAGATCCCGGTGAAGCGGACGACGCGGCCCTGGCCGTCGATGGTCATCCCGTCGAGGTTGTCGATCAGCGTGTCGGCCGCTGCGGGCACCGCGAGCGCGGCGAGCGCCAGCGCCGCCAAGGTCCTCCCCCACCGGGGGAGGGGGACCGCCGCGAAGCGGGGGTGGA
>JBBRER010000008.1:0-39441 GCA_038202745.1 Sphingomonadales bacterium | reverse complement strand
GCGCAATATCTCGATTCGGTCAACGTCCCCCCGCCGGGGCTGCTCGCCGAAATCTGGGCGCCGGTGGGGCTGCGCTATCACGCGCTGCATCATCTGCTGCCAAGCATGCCCTATCACTCGCTCGCCGAAGCGCACCGCCGGCTGGGCGGGCACGAGGCAGCGATGGTGACGTACCACCAGGCCAGCTATCGCGGGATGGCGCCGCTGGTCGGACGGATCGCGCGCAGGACGATGCGGCGGGGTTAGGTTCTATTCCTCGGTCCGGATCAGCACCGTCTCGCCGATCAGCAGGAACAGCACGAACGGCGCCCACGCGGCGATCAGCGGCGGATAGCCGCCGAAATTGCCCAGCGCGAGCGCGGCGTTGTCGACGACGAAATAGGCGAATCCGAGCGACATGCCGATCGCCGCGCGGACCAGCAGCTGCCCCGACCGCGCCAGCCCGAACGCGGCAATCGCGCCCAAGAGCGGCATCAGCAGCGCCGACAGCGGCCCCGACAGCTTGTGCCACAGCTTGCCCTTGAGCTCGCTCGTACGCCGCCCCGCGGCATCGAGCGCGCCGATCGAGCGCGACAGGTCGGAAAAGCTCTGGCCGTCGGCATCGACCGAGCTGATCGCGACTTGCGCCGGCGTCACGCCTTTGGCGACGACCGTTTCGCCGAGGTTGGTCTGCGCCGCGTTCGCGACATCGAACCGCACCGGGGTCTCGATCCGCCACCCGGGGCGGGCGAACGTGGCGCGGCTCCCGCGGATTTCCTCGAGCACCATCCCGCTCGGGTCGCGGCGATACCAGGTCACGCCGTCCATCCGCGTCGCCGCCCCGCTGCCGGTCAGCGTCGTCGCGGCGAGGATATCGGCGCCGTCGCGGATGTAGACGTTGCTGCGGATCGCCGAGGTGGGCGGGATCGGCTTGTATTGCGCGGCCTGCCACGCCTTGAGCGTGGCCGAGGAGCGGGTGACGACACGCTCGTTGAAAGTGAAGCTGATGAGGCTGACCACGCCGGCGGCAAGCAGCAGCGGCGCCAGCACCTGGTGCGCCGAAAGCCCCGCCGCTTTCATCGCCACGACCTCGCTGTTCTGGTTGAGCGTCGCCAGCGTGATGATCGTCGCCAGCAGCACCGAATACGGCAGGAACCGCGCAATCAGCTGCGGCGTGCGCAGCGATACGTAAGTCCACAGCTGCGCCTCGCCGTTGCCCGGGACGCCGAGGATCTTGCCGCTCTCGCTGAGCAGGTCGAGCATCTGCAGGATCAGCACGAGCATCACCAGCACGCCGAGGATGCGCACCGCGAACAGCCGCGCGAGGTATTTGGTCAGCGCGCGCGAAGGGAAGAAATCGAGCTGCATCAGGCCGCTGCCAGCGCCTCTTCGCGCGCGCCCCGCTCACGCCGCCGGCGCAGCTTGCGCAGTCGCTTGGCGACGTTCGCGGCGAACCGCTCGAGCCCGCCGATCGCTTGCCCGCCCGGCACGTAAGCGACGCGGTAGTACATCCACACGATCAGCGCGGCGAACAGCGCGAACGGCAGCCACAGCGACACCCACGACGAAATCCGCCCGAGCGCGGCGATCGCCTGCCCGTATTCGTTGATCTTGTGATAGGCGACGACCATCACGATCGAGACGAACACCCCCAGCGCCGAAGTCGATCGCTTGGGCGGGATCGCCAGCGCCACCGCGAGCAGCGGCAAGAGCAGCATCATCACCACTTCGACCAGCCGGAAGTTGAGGCTGGCGCGCGTTTCGGCGCGAGTCTCGGCGCTGCTGTCCTTGCCCCAGCCCAGCTTGAACAGCTCGGGCAGCAGGTATTCGCGCTCCTTGCCGCCGCGCCGGCGAAAGCGCTCCATCGCGGGCAGGTCGATCGGCAGATCGTGGTTCGAAAAGCTCAGCACCCGCGGGGTCTGCCCGACCTCGGTCTGGACGATCTGCCCGTCGGTCAGCCGCAGGATGATCGTATCGGGGCTGCCCTTGAGCGCCAAAAACTGCCCGCGCCGAGCGGAAATAGTAAGCTGGTCCTTGCCCGAATTGACCCGCGCGAAAATCCCGATCAGCTGGCGCCCCTCGTCGCGGCTCTGCTCGATCCGCAGCGCCATCTTGTCCTTCAATGTGGTGAACTCGCCGATCTTGATCGACGCCCCCAGCGCGCCCGAACGCAGCTCGAACTGCTGCTGCTCGTAATAATAGCGCGACAGCGGCTGGAGATAGCCGACGATCGCCAGGTTCGCGCCCGCCAGCACCAGCGTGATCAGGTAGGGCACGCGCAGCAGCCGGGTGTAGCTGAGCCCCACCGCGCGCATCACGTCGAGCTCGCTCGAGGTCGCGAGCTTGCGGAACGCGAGCAGAATGCCGAGCATCAGCCCGATCGGGATCGCCAGCGCGGCATATTCGGGGAGCAGATTGGCGAGCATCTTGAAGACGATGCCGACCGGCCCCCCCTCGACCGCGACGAAGTCGAACAGCTTGAGCATCTTGTCGAGCACGAGCAGCGACGCGGCGATCACGAACACCCCGAACATCGGCAGCAGCACGAGCCGGAGGATATAGCGATCGGTGGCGGTAAGCAGTTTCACGTGCCGGGTCATGGCGAGCGGTGGCGACGAGGTCAATTGGGGGGCGGGGGAGGCCGGGCGGGCAGGGTGACAAAGGCGACACCGTGTCACCCATGTGTCACCCGGCATTTCCGGCGGAAATCTGCGGGGAATGCCGCAAAAGGCGACAGGTGACAGTTGGGGCGCCGCAGACGGCAATCCGCCCGTTTGGCGCGTGTGCCAAGAGCTACCGGCGCGCTAGCCGAAAGCAGCCAAGGATATCGACGGTTTCAAAGAGCCGCTGCGAATGTAGCATGCGGCGCTCGTGTAGGAAAATGCTGGCGAACGCCTTGGATCGGGCCGCGGGGACAGCAGTTAGGCATATCGCGAGGAGCTGAGTTGATCCGGATCAAGAGGCGCCGGATCTAATCCGGGACCACCCTGGTCAGGCGGCCTGTTGCAACCGCCGGTGCAGGTAATTCTCGTCCAAGCCCGCGATGAGGCTCATCTTGACGATATCAATAATGACCAGCATCCGCGCGCTCTTGGCCATGGCCCCGCGCAATCGCAACTGACGCAGGACGCGGTTGACGTGAACCGGGGTCAGGCCCAGCGCGTCGGCCAGCACGATCTGGCTGATCGGCAGTTCGCAACGTCCATCGCTCACCACACCCATACTTCGTGCGCGAACATAGAGTTCGCACAGCAGGTGGGCGACCCGCTGGATGCTGCTGCGTCGGCCCATGCAAACGATCCACGCCCGCAACACCCCTTCATCGACCAATTGGGTGCGCCAAAACGCGCGGGTGATCGCCGGGCGCGTTTCGATCAGTTTCTCCATCTTGGTGCGATCGATCATCGCGACGCGCGCGGGGGTTAGCGTTGCGATGCTGTGATCCATCTCGTCGAGCACCGCGACATGCATGTCGCAGAAGTCGCCGGGCATCATGAACGCGGTAATCTGGCGGCCGCCTTCCGGCAGTAGCTTATATCGGCACGCCCAGCCTTCGAGCATGACGAACACCGAAACCGGCTTGTCGCCTTCGCGAATGAGATCGTAGCGCGCCGGGACATCGCGCTGATTGGCGCATGCTGCCGTCAGCAGGCGCACATCCTCATCGGTCAATGGCACGTAACCGCGAAGTTTCTCGACAAACGCATTCGACATCGCGGTCTCCGACCTAATGTCTCCGGACTAGGACATCCGGAATGGCGTCATCTTGACCAGGGTTGTGATCGGGGCCGCCGAATTGCGATAGTATCACCAAATCGCTCGCATACCAACTCAGGCGCGGGCGGCAGAGAGCTAACTAAGCTCCCGCCTGATATCTCAAGGCGGACCCATGACTTCCATTGATCTAAACGGCGGCGGCATTGCTCCAACCCCGTTGCTTGAAGAGCCCGATGCGCACGGGCAAGCCGCATTGCTGCTCGCCGAAAGCACTCTGCACTCGCTGATCGAAGCCGGTGCCCTGACCAACCGCGAGGCGATCATGGCGGTGCAATCGGCTGCCGAGGTCAAGATCGAGGTCGCGGCCGTCACCGGCGAATCGCGAGGCAGGATGCAGGAATCGCTGGATCTGCTTTCGCGGATCGAGGTCAGTTTGAAAACCGATGGCGCGATACCGGCAAGCTGATCTCGGCAGCGATGCGGGCGATTGCGGGCGCGGACGATGGTCGCCTCGCACGACATTGACCGCGATCAAGATCGCCGGTCGCTGCGGCGATTATATCCCGCCCTGGACGGGGAGTGAGTCGATGTTGTCGGATGCCTTGAACATCGATCCGCCGAACCCGGAGCCGTCCGGCCTTGGCCAAATGCCCTCGCTGATCGAGTTGTTCAGCGCCAAATTGCCGCCTACCGCGCCGACCGGCAAACTACTCGCGGATGTCGACCAAGCGATGTGGGAAGCCGAGTTCACCCACCGCACCAAGAATCTGGCCCAGCTGTTCACCTCGCTCGGCCAAGTCGCGGCGCGACTTCCCGACCTCGGCAATCCAGACGAAGTAGCCCGGCAGGCCGCGGCGCTGTCGGTCGCCTATGCCGAGCTGGGGCAAGACGGCGAATCCGCTGCGGGATTTCCATGCGCACGGTTGCTCCGCCAGGTCGTCTTGGGGCTGGTCGCGCTGTTCGAACCGAACCCAGGTGCGATCGCGGTCACCTTTGCCAGCGACGAGCTTTCGCTCAGTCACGATCGCTGCCGGGCGCTGGTCCTGGTCGCCAGCGAGCTGATCGTCAACGCCCTCAAATACGCGTTCCCGGCCGGCGGGGGCGGCACGATCGGCGTGTCGCTGATCGTTGCGGGAAATTGGGTCGAGCTCGTGGTCGAGGACAACGGTGTCGGCCTTTCGGGCTCCGAACAGCCCGGCCGCGGTGTGCCGTTAATCGACGCCCTGTGCGCCAAGCTCGATGCGACTCTCGACCGCGCCAGCCCCGCGCAGGGCTTGCGGATCAGCCTCAACTTTCGCGTCGCCGAACGGGTATCCGCGCGTTGAGCCGCGGCGGTTTACTCGGCCTGGGCGCTGAAAGCTGACGACCTGCTTTCGGCCCATTTGGGCCGTTACCGAAGACAACGGCTTTCGGACCTCCGGGTCGCCCCTCAATCCCACAGCCGCGTCACGCCGGTCGCGTCGAAGCGACGCTCGTTGGAAACCAGCGTCATGTCTTCGGCGATGGCCTGGGCGACGATCAAACGATCGAATGGATCGGCGTGCGCAAAATCGAGCCGGCCGGCCAGCAGCGCGTGAGCCGTCGTCACGGGCAATTCTTCAATCCCTGCCTCGCGCAAGCTTTGCTCGTAGCTGTCGCTGAATCCGTCCGCGACGGCGAGCTTGCCGAGCCGGTGTTTGATCGCGATCTCGAAAGCATTGGCGGCGCTGGCGAATAGCTCGTTGCCGTCAGCGTCAATTGCCGCGCGCACCGGCCCAGGCAAGTTCCGGTCGTCAGCCATCCACCAGATCAGCGCGTGGGTATCGAACAGCAGCCTCATCTATTGCGGGTAAATCGGACCGT
This sequence comes from Sphingomonadales bacterium, assembly GCA_038202745.1. Lineage (GTDB taxonomy): Bacteria > Pseudomonadota > Alphaproteobacteria > Sphingomonadales > Sphingomonadaceae > Novosphingobium. The sequence goes on along the minus strand of JBBRER010000008.1, from coordinate 33,903 downwards.
CATACCACTCAGCAAGTTCCTCCTCGGTCATCGGATCGAAGAACGAATCGGGGATTGTGATCTTCCCTTTCCACGTTCCCAACTTGCGTTTGGGCTTGGGCGCGACGGGCACCAGTCTGACCATCGGCTCCTTGCCGCGCGCGATAACCACTTCCTTGCCGCTCACTGCATCGGCGATGAGGCGCGAGAGGTTGGTCTTGGCGTGGTGGATGGTCACGACGGTCATGTGCGGAGGTTAGCTAAGCTGGTTAGCTAAGTCAAGAACTAACGTCGATTGCTGCGCCGCAGCGAAAGTTGGAGTTCGAATCCAACAAATGCCGCGCTGCAGCATGTGTTGCGTCGCACCATTTGTAGGACTCTGGGACGTGCCGTGACCGGCCACGTCGCCGGCGGCGGGGTGTGAGCGATGCTGGCCGCCCGCCGCGCATCTCCACGGTATTGTCCTCCCGGTGCAGGCGCGTTGCACCCCCGTTGCATCGCTTTGTGGAGCTCGTCGTGCCCTGAGCGAGTTAAGCGTCTGTTATACCATCTTTTTCTGTGCGGCCACGGCCTGTCTCAAGCCTTCTCCAGTGTGCATTGCAGCGGGTGCTGGTTCTGCGCGGCGAAGTCCATGACCTGGGTGACTTTGGTCTCGGCGATCTCGTACGGGTACACGCCGCACACCCCGACGCCGCGCTGGTGGACGTGGAGCATGACCCGCGTCGCCTGTTCCAGGTCCATGTGGAAGAAGCGCTTGAGCACCATCACCACGAATTCCATCGGGGTGTAATCGTCGTTGAGCAGTAGCACTTTGAACTGGCTGGGCTTCTTGGGCTTGGCCCGGGTCTTGGTGGCGACGCCGACTTCGTCGCCGGTGCGTGTGCCGTTGCCGCCGCGATCGTCGCCGTCCTCGCCGGCGAGGCGGGGGCGCAGGGTGCTCGATCGGGCGGGGGAGAGGTGCGGGAAAAGCATCGGGCCGAAATATCGCATCGCGGGAGCGTGGGGACAAGTGTCGCGGGCGAAATGATTAATGGCGGCGGCGGAAACCCACGCCCAATCCCTCCCGCTTGCGGGAGGGGAGCGAGACTTCCGTGCCGCAGGCGCGGCTAGTCGCAGCGGGGGTGGGCCGCGCGCGCCGGACGAAAAACGGGCCGGGCAGCGCGTGGCTGTCCGGCCCGGATTTCTTCCGCGGCCCGGCGAGGAGGGGGAGTGCCGGGGCCGCGGGGATCAGCAGCGCTTACGCGGCTTGCTTGACCTTTTCGGCGACGACGCTGAAGCGGCTCGACAGCGGGGCGAACGCGTCGCCCGCGAGCTTGACCAGCGTTTCGCTGCGCTTCGAGCCCACGGCAACCGCGTTGTCGAAGCTGCGGCGGACGATCTCGCGCTGGAGCTGGACGAACTCGGTCGGCGACTTGACCGCGGCGAGGCTCTGGACGTCGGCGGTCAGCGTCTCGAGCGCGGTCTTGCTCTGGGCGACGACATCGCGGCCGAGATCCTGGAGCCCGGCGGCGAGCACTTTGCCCGCTTCGACGACGGCTTCGAGGTTGGCTTTGTTCATTTCGCCCATCTCGCCGAACGCGGCGGTGCTCTTCTCGTAAGTGGTGCGGGCGCGGGTCTGCGCGTCGGCGGCGGCGTTCTTGACGCGGGCGGTGAACGCTTCGGAGGTGGTCTGGGTCTTGGCCATGATGGTGTCCTTCAGTTTGGTGATCGGGAGGCGCGGGGCGGCGGCTTTGGGCGCGCGCTTGACCGCGAGTTTGGCCACCTTGGCGGGGGCCTTCTTGAGAGGTGCGGGCTTGCGCACCGCCTTCTTGGCGACAGGCTTGGCGGCAACCGGCGCGGCAATCGCTGCCGGGTGCGCGGCAGCGGCGGCGTAAGCCTTCTCGGCAGCAGCTTCGACTTTCGCGGTATCGATCTTGGCTTCGGCGGCGTCGGCCATCGGGATGAATCCTCGCTTATGTTGCAGTGCACAAAATAGGCGCTGCGACCGCGAAGTCAAGTGAAAATTGTGCAGTGCAGCATAAACTGCCAACGCGCTGATCTAGCGAGTTTTTACGTAGCTTCCGGGGGCGTCCTCGATCACTTTATCGCCCTTGGCGCCGGGGTCGCGCTTGCCCTCGGCGGGCACTTCGCGCGGGTCGCGGGCGCGCAGCCACGCCGCCCAATGCGGCCACCAGCTGCCTTTGTACTCGTTCGCCTTGCTCACGAAATCCTCGAAGCTCGTCCCGTTATCGGGCGCGGTCCAGTACTGGTATTTGTTCGCCGCGGGCGGGTTGACCACGCCCGCGATATGCCCCGATCCGGCGAGCACGAACTGCACCGGCCCGCGGACATGGTGCGTCATCCGCCACACGCTCTCGGCCGGAGCGATATGATCCTCGCGCCCCGCCTGGATGTAGATCGGGGTCTCGATCCGGGTGAGGTCGATGGGCGTGCCGTCGGCGCTCATCGCGTCGGGGACGACCAGGCGGTTGTCGCGGTAGAGATCGCGCAAGTAGCTGCGGTGCCACTTGGCGGGCAGGTTGGTGACGTCGCCGTTCCAGTGGAGCAGGTCGAACGCCGGGTAGTCCTCGCCCATCAGGTAGTTGCCGACGACGTAGTTCCAGATGAGATCGTTGCCGCGCAGCAGGTTGAACGTCGCGGCCATCGTCCGCCCGTCGAGGAACCCGTCCTTGGCGGTGGCGCGGTCGAGCATCGCCAGCTGCGCGTCGTCGATGAACACCTTGAGCTCGCCCGCCTTCTCGAAATCGACTTGCGCGGTGAAGAACGTCGCGCTTTTGACTTTGTCCGCCTCGCCCCGCCGCGCGAGGATCGCCAGCGCGGCGGCGAGCGTGGTTCCGGCGACGCAATAGCCGATGGTGTGGACCGCGGGGACGCCGAGCCGCGCGCGGATCGTGTCGATCGCATCGATCTCGGCGCGGATGTAATCGTCCCACACCACTTCGCCCATCGTCGCGTCGGCCGATTTCCACGAGACGACGAACACGCTGATGCCCTGCTCGACCGCCCAGCGGATGAAGCTTTTCTGCGGGCTGAGGTCGAGGATGTAGAAGCGGTTGATCCACGGCGGGAAGATGACGAGCGGGGTCTCGAGCACTTTGGCGGTGGTCGGGGCGTACTGGATCAGCTGGTAGAGATCGGTCTGACGGACGACTTTGCCGGGCGTGGTGGCGATGTTCTCGCCGACTTTGAACGCCTGCGGATCCACATGAGTGAGCTGGCCGCGCTTGAGGTCCTCGAGCAAGTGCGCGAAGCCTTTGACCAAGCTCTCGCCCTTGGTCTCGACGATCCGCTGGATCACCACCGGGTTGGTCAGCGGGAAGTTGGCGGGGCTCAGCGCCTCGACCAGCGTACGCGTGGCGAATTTGAGCTGTTCGCGGGCCGCCGGATCGACGCCCTCTCCGCTCTCGGCCAGCGTCAGCGCCTGCTGTGCAAGCATCAGGTAAGTCTGATGGACGAGCGCGAAGAACGGCGTTTCGCGCCACTTGGGGTTGGCGAAGCGGCGGTCCTTGAACGGGAGGGCGGGCTTGTCCGCCTCGCCCTCGGCCTGCGCCCCGATGCCGTACTGGCCGAGTACGCCCTGCCACAGCGCCAAGCCCTGCTCCCACAGCGCCTTGTGCCGCTCAGCGTCGGCGAGTGGGTGACCCGCAAGCCAACCTTGGGCGATCCCCAACCAGCGCTCGGGGTCGAACAGCGCGGGTAGCCCGCTCGCGCTGCGGCTTGCGAGTTCGCCCTGAAACTCCAACGATTGCGCCTGGAGCTTGCGCGCCGAAGCCTGCCACTCCGCCGCGTCGCCGTCCGCCGCGAACGGCGCGAGGAACGCGGCGAACGGGTCGGACGGGCTGTCGGGTTGGTCGGCCATCGGCGGTTCCTTGCGCACGGGCCACCATCGCGCATAGACACGGGGCATGGAAGACGAATTCTACCGCATCAAGCGCCTGCCGCCGTATGTGATCGCCGAGGTTAACGACATGCGCGCCGCGGCGCGCGCGGCGGGGCGCGACATCATCGATCTGGGGATGGGCAACCCCGATCTCCCGCCGCCGGCGCACGTTATCGACAAGCTCTGCGAAGTCGCGATGAAGGCCGACGCGCACGGCTATTCGGCGTCGAAAGGCATTCCGGGCGTGCGCAAGGCGCAGGCCAATTACTACGCGCGCCGCTTCGGGGTCGATCTCGATCCGGACCGCGAAGTGGTGATGACGATGGGCTCGAAAGAGGGCCTCGCGAGCATGGCGACCGCGATGACCGCGCCCGGCGACGTCGTGCTCGCGCCCAACCCGAGCTACCCGATCCACACTTTCGGGTTCATCATCGCGGGCGCGACGATCCGCTCGGTCCCGACCACGCCCGACGAAAACTACTGGCGCGCGCTCGACCGGGCGATGGCCTTCACCGTCCCGCGCCCCTCGGTGCTGATCGTCAATTATCCGTCGAACCCAACCGCCGAAACGGTCGATCTGGCGTTCTACGAGCGGCTGGTCGCTTGGGCCAAGGACAACAAGGTCTGGGTGCTGTCCGACCTCGCCTATTCGGAGCTCTACTACGACGACAACCCTACGCCCTCGATCCTCCAGGTGCCCGGCGCGAAGGATGTCGCGGTCGAGTTTACCTCGATGTCCAAGACCTTCTCGATGGCCGGCTGGCGCGTCGGCTTCGCGGTCGGCAACGCGCGGCTTATCGCGGCGCTGACCCGGGTCAAGAGTTACCTCGACTACGGAGCTTTCACCCCGATCCAGGCGGCGGCCTGCGCCGCGCTTAACGGCCCGCAGGACATCGTCGAGAAAAACCGCGCGCTCTACCGGAAGCGCCGCGACGTGCTGGTCGAAGCGTTCGCGCGCGCCGGGTGGACGATCCCCAGCCCGCGCGCCTCGATGTTCGCGTGGGCGCCGCTTCCGCCCGCGCTCAGGGACATGGGCAGCCTCGAATTCACTAAGCAGCTTTTAACCCATGCCGATGTCGCGGTCGCCCCCGGGGTCGGTTATGGCGAGGACGGCGAGGGCTTCGTGCGAATCGCGCTGGTCGAAAACGAGCAGCGGTTGCGCCAGGCCGCGCGCAACGTCCGCAAGTACCTCGCGAGCATGGGGATCAACGCCACCGCCGCGTGACCTTGCGGCGTAAGCGGATTATTCGCACCTTGGCGATTAGTTCCAGGAATGGTGCCGGTTGGGCGTCGCTGGACAGAGGAAGGCCGGGTTGCGCGAGTTCTGCTGGATCGGCGGGGGTGCGCCGCCCGCAGCATACGATCTGCGGCTGCGCGGCTGGCGGCTGACCCGCTGCGCCGCGCCGGGCGATTGCGCGGCGCCGGTTCCACTGCTCGCGCCGTGGCTGGGGATCGATCCGGCGGCCTGGCTCGAGCTTGCCGGGGCACCGGCGGCGTTGCGCGCGCGCACGGTGTTCGTCGACGTAAGCGATAGCGAGGAACGCGCGATGCTGCTGCGCGGCGGATTTGGCGACGCGGTTGCCTGCGGCGCGGGGCTCGGCGAACTCGCGCTGCGCGTGGCGCGCGCGCTCGCGCATTCGGGTTGCATCCCGCGCGTGCGCCCGGCGGGGCCAGCCGAACTCGATCTGATCCTGCGCGACGCGATGGTCGCGGGGCGCCGCGCCGGGCTGTTCCCGCGCGAATTCGCGCTGCTCTGGCGGCTCGCGGAAGACGCCGGGCAGCCGGTCGCAGGCGACACGCTGCGCCGCGACGTGCTCGACTTGCGGTTTCGGCCCGAGACCAATGCGCTTCAGGTCCACATCAGCCGCTTGCGGCGCAAGCTGCGCATCGCCGGGGCAGGCTCGCCGATCGAGACGCTGCCAGGCGGCGGCTACCGCCTCGCCGGCGAGCCGCTGGTCGCCGCCCCGGCGCGTGCAATCGAACTGGACGCCTACCTGAGATTGCGCGAGGATTTGCCCGAACCGGCCGAGGACGAGCACCATGAGGCATGAATTCCAGTCGAACGACCGCATTTCGCTGACGGTCGAGGAGGACGGGGTCGCGCAAGTGCGGATGGTTCGCAGCGACAAGATGAACGCGCTCGACGCCGCGATGTTCGCGTCGTTGCTCGAGGTCGGGCACGCGCTTTACGAGATGCCGGGCTTGCGCTGCGTGGTGCTGTCGGGCGAGGGGCGCGCGTTCTGCGCCGGGCTCGATCTCTCCAGCATGAGCGATCCGGGCCGCCGCCGCGACCGCCCGCTCACCGAGCGAACGCACGGCAACGCCAACGATCCGCAACAAGTCGCGATGCAATGGCGCAAACTCCCGGTCCCGGTGATCGCGGCGGTCCACGGCGTCTGCTTCGGCGGCGGCCTGCAGATCGCCAGCGGCGCGGACGTGCGCGTGGTTGCGCCCGATACGCGGATGGCGGTGATGGAAATGAAGTGGGGGCTGGTCCCCGACATGGGGGGCTACGCGCTGTGGCGCGGGACGGTGCGCGACGACACGCTGCGCGAGCTGACTTACACCAACCGCGAATTCAGCGGTGAGGCCGCGCTCGAATACGGCTTCGCGACGATCGTCGCCGCCAGCCCGCACACCCGCGCTACCGAGATCGCGCACGAGATCGCGAACCGCAATCCCCACGCGATCCGCGCCGCCAAACGGCTGTTCGCAAGCTATCTCCACGCCGGGCAGGACGAGATCCTGATGGAAGAGAGCATCGAACAGCAGAAGCTGATGGGCACGCGCAACCAGATCGAGGCCGTGACCAGCCAGATGGCGAAGATGAAGGGGGCGTTCGTCGATCCGTAGCGCGGAGCGGGTGCCCACCCCGCTGCGACTAAACGGCCGAGGCCGTCAAGTCTCGCTTCCCCTCCCGCATGCGGGAGGGGCCAGGGGTGGGTCTTACTTATACATCCCCTCGCGCAAATTGATCCCGTGCTCGGTCCAGACCTTGAGCGCGGCGAGCATTTGCGACCAGCCCATGCAGTTGCCGTAGCTCGAATCGAGCCCTGCCTGGCTGTCGCTCCAACCCGATTCGGTGACGGTGACGAGGGTGCGCGCGCCCTCGTCGAGCGGGCTGAACTCGAAGATCACGGTGTTGTTCTCGCCCGTCTTCTCCCCGCCCTCCCGGCGGCCCCAGCGGACGACGATGCGCTGGTCGAGAACGACTTCGGCCACCTCGACCGGGAAGCGCCCGGGGAAATCGGCGAAGTCCCATGTCACGGCCGCGCCAGCTTCGAGCCGGCCTTCAGCCCCGCCGGTGGTGAAATACGAGGATAGTTGCGCCGGGTCGGCCACCGCCTCGAACACGTCGTGAACCGGGCGCGCGATCCGCGCCGAAACCTTGAACTTCATTTCCATTTTCCGGGACCTTTCGCTTGCGCCGAGTCGCATTGTGTTATAGATTTATAACATGTCTCCTAGCGAACGACAAGATGCGGTGTTCCGGGCGCTGGCGGCGCCAGTGCGGCGCGCTTTGCTCGATCACCTGCGCGACGAGCCGCTGACCACGGGACAATTGTGCGGCCTGTTCGGTGAACTCGACCGCTGCACAGTGATGCAGCATCTCAAAGTGTTGGAAGAAGCCGATCTGGTGATCGCCGAGCGGCGCGGGCGCGAGCGTTGGAACCACCTCAACCCGCTGCCGATCCACGACATTCACGAACGCTGGATCGGAGCTTACGCGGCGCGCGCGGTGGCCGGCCTCGCGGAATTGAAGCGGCGCCTGGAGAAGCCTGCCAAAACGCGGGTTCAGTAAACCACCACGCTGCGGATGCTTTCGCCGGCGTGCATCAGCTCGAACCCCCGATTGATCTCATCGAGCGTCAGGACATGCGTGATCATCGGGTCGATCTCGATCTTGCCGTCCATGTACCAATCGACGATCGTGGGCACGTCGGTGCGCCCGCGCGCGCCGCCGAACGCGGTCCCGCGCCAGTTGCGCCCGGTGACGAGCTGGAACGGGCGGGTGGCGATCTCCTTGCCCGCTTCGGCGACGCCGATGACGATGCTCGTGCCCCAGCCGCGGTGGCAGCATTCGAGCGCTTGGCGCATGACATCGGTATTGCCGGTGCAGTCGAAGCTGTAGTCGGCGCCGCCGTCGAGCATCGCCACCAGATGCGCGACGACATCGGGCGTATCCTTGGGGTTGACGAAGTCGGTCATCCCGAACTTGCGCCCCCACTCCTCGCGCGCCGGGTTGATATCGACGCCGACGATCCGCCCCGCGCCCGCGAGCCGCGCTCCCTGGATCACGTTCAGACCGATCCCGCCCAGCCCGAACACCACGACATTGTCGCCCGGCGCGACTTTGGCGGTGTTGACCACCGCGCCCACCCCGGTTGTCACCCCGCAGCCGATGTAGCAGGCGCTCTCGAACGGCGCGTCCTTGCGGATCTTCGCCACCGCGATCTCGGGCAGCACGGTGAAGTTCGAGAATGTCGAACAGCCCATGTAGTGGTGGAGCATCGACCCTTTGTACGAGAACCGCGAGGTCCCATCGGGCATCACGCCTTTGCCCTGCGTCGCGCGGATCGCGGTGCAAAGATTGGTCTTGCCCGACCGGCACGACTTACACTGGCGGCACTCGGGCGTGTAGAGCGGGATCACGTGATCGTCGGGCGCGACGCTGGTAACGCCAACGCCGACCTCGCGCACGATCCCTGCGCCTTCGTGGCCGAGGATGCTTGGGAACAGGCCTTCGGAATCGAGCCCATCCAATGTGTAGGCGTCGGTGTGGCAGATGCCCGTCGCCATGATCTCGACCAGCACTTCGCCTGGGCGCGGCCCTTCGAGATCGACCTCGACAATCTCGAGCGGCTGCCTGGCGGCAAAAGCGACGGCGGTGCGGGATTTCATGGGCCGCGTGATGCGGCGCGGCGCACGGCTTGGCAAGCGCGGGCGGGGCGGCTAGCGCGGCGCGCGATGAAGGCGCTCCACGATCCCGACCGGCTGCTGGGCGATGGCCTCGCCGCGATCCGCGGCCAGTTCAAGGTTCCCGAGGGCTTCCCGCCCGCCGTGCTCGCCGCCGCCGCGGCCGCCGCGCGCCGCCCGCTCGACAGCCATGTTGACCGAACCGCGATGCCGTTCGTGACGCTCGACCCGGCGACTTCGACCGACCTCGACCAGGCGTTCACGATCGAGGCGGCGGGCGCCGACCTGATCCTCCATTACGCGATCGCCGATGTCGGCTGGTTCGTGCGCGAGGGCGACGCGCTCGACACCGAAGCCTGGACGCGCGGCGAAACGCTGTACCTGCCCGACGGCAAAGCCGGGCTCTATCCCCCCGCGCTCGCCGAGGCCGCGGCGAGCCTGCTCCCCGATGGCCCGCGCCCGGCCGTGATATTCAGCGTCCGCGTCGCGCCCGACGGCGCGGTCAAGCTCGATGGAGCCGAGCGCGCGGTGATCCGCAGCCGCGCCAAGCTCGCCTACGAGACCGCGACCGAGGCCGAGCTGCCCGGAGTCGCCGAACTCGCCGGGAGCGTCGCCGCAGCGGAGGACGCACGCGGCGCGGCGCGGGTCGATCCCCCCGAACAAGTCGTCGAGCGTGGGGCGGATGGCAAGTTCGCGCTGAGCTTGCGCGCGCTGCTCGCCTCCGAAACGATGAACGCCGCGCTGAGCCTTGCGAGCAACATGGCGGTCGCCGATGCGCTGTATTCCGCACATACCGGACTGTTCCGCGTGATGGCCGCGCCCGACGCGCGCGCCGAGATGCGGCTGCGGCAGACCGCGCGCGCGTTCGCGCTCGACTGGCCCGCTGCGCAGCCGCTGACCGCATTTCAGAAGACGCTCGACCCGCGCGACGCCAAACAGGCCGCGTTTATGCTCGCGGTGCGCCGCGCGGGCAACGGCGCGAGCTACGCGCCCTATCGCGAAGGCGAGCGGCCATGGCACGCGGCGATGGCGGCGACTTACGCACACGCCACCGCCCCGCTGCGCCGCCTCGCCGATCGCTACGTCGTCGAAGCCGCGCTCGCGGTGGCCAACGGGCAAACAGTGCCCGAGCATTGCACCGCCGCGTTCGAGAAGCTCCCCGCGGTCATGGCCAAGGCCGACGCGCGCGCGGCGCAAGTCGATCGCGCGGTGATCGATCTTGCCGAAACCACGCTGCTCGCCGGGCGCGAGGGCGAGAATTTCGATGCGATCGTCACCGACATGGACGAGCGCGGCGCGCGCATCCAGCTGTGCGATCTGCCCGTCGTCGCGCGCACCGCCGCGCATGGCGTCGAGCCGGGCGCAAAGGTGCGGGTAAGGCTAGACCGCGCCGACCCGATACGCCGCGAAGTCGCCTTCACCCGCATCGCCTGAACGGCTTGCGCGGTCCCGGCCGCTCGGCTAGGGGCGCGCTTCCCACGGTTTGCCGAGGGTGGCCCGATGGCGGAGTGGTTACGTAGCGGACTGCAAATCCGCGCACGCCGGTTCGATTCCGGCTCGGGCCTCCAATTTCCGGCTTGCGGGCGCCACGCGCGTGCTCCTAAACGCCGGCCCGGGAAGTGCCGCTTTAGCTCAGCCGGTAGAGCACATCATTCGTAATGATGGGGTCAGGTGTTCGAGTCACCTAAGCGGCACCACTCTTTCAGTAGGTAAAATCAAGCGGTTGAGCGGAAGGGCCTTCCGGCTGGGTCCGCGCTTGGGTCCTGTTTGGGACACTTTGAGTAGGAAAATGGGCTCGTCCCACTCCAGACCCACTCAAAACTGACAAAATCCGGCTTCCCCCCACGTGTGTGGGCGGTTGATCGTCAGGTTTCGAAGGGCCGCCAGAGCGCTAGATGTCTGCAGTTGGGTGGAAAGCAGACATTCGGTCGAATGCCCCAATCCCAACCTTCGAAGCATTGAAAGGTCGCACGGCTGGGCGTATTCCTCCGCTATCGAGAGGAGACGGACTAATGGCCGCAACTATCGTCAAGGCCGGTGAGCGAAAGCCGCTAAACGTTTTGGGTATGCCGCTTACAATGCTTTGCGAAGCGGGGGAGACCGGCGGCAATTGGTCGCTGTTTGAAGAGGAAGTTCCGCTTGGCATGGGTCCGCCGGCTCACCGGCACGACTGGGACGAAGCTTATTATATACTCGACGGCCAAATCGAATTTATGATTGATGGAGAGCCTGTCACATCAGATCGAGGCGATTTCAATTACCTGCCGCGAGGAACCGTGCACGGGTTTAAGGGTTCGTCAGCATCTCCGGCACGTGTGCTCATTTTTGCTGCGCCTGCGCACGGTTCGGAGTTTTTTCGTGAGGTGAACGACGAGGTCCGTCGCGTACCGGAGGACCTATTGAAGATTCCGCAAATCGGTCAGCGGCACGGCATAGAGTTCATGCCGCCACCACCCTTGTGAACTAGCTAGAAAGCGCGGTCCTGCCAATTTCCGTTCTTAGGTCGAATGCGGACATCAGCAGCGCGTCTTGAAACGAAAGGCGAGCTTCGGGCGTTGACCCTTCATGAATCGTCGCTTGCTCTTCGCCCTTCCGCTGCTCGCCGCTTGTGCGGCGGTGTCAGCCGCTGGCCGTGCGGTCACAGGTGACTGGGGGGGCGAGCATATCGGCTTGAACCTGGGTACCACGGTGGGCACGCTCGAGTACGATTGCGCCGCGGGGACCATGATTGGCCCGCTGATGATTAATCGCGACGGCACCTTTATTGCAGCGGGGACCCACACCCCCGGCCGGGGCGGACCGGCAATCGAGGGACAGCGATTGCCCAGCTATCGCGTTCGCTACAGTGGCAGCGTCCGAGGCAATACCATGAGCTTGCGGGGGCGCGTGGAAAATGGAGTCTTGCTCGGACCTTTCACGCTCCGGCGCGGGGCTCAACCCATAAGAACCCGCTGCCTCTGATCAAATTCCCTCGATAAAGGGAACTGAAATGCCGGCATCGGTGGGAAAACAAATCTACATCTGAACGGGAAGTGTCGTTAGTCGGCGGTCGTGGGTAGGCTCCCGGCGTTCGCCCAGCAGACGCCAGCGGCTGGAAGTGGGTGGAAACCGGACAGACAGCTAACGGCGGGAACTAAGACTTTCAGCCGTCCGCTAAGCGCAGGTCCTGCCTAGGTTGGCATAGACTAGTCCCGCTCCACGGCGTGCTGCTGACTGGTGTTGTCGACGCAGCTCTAGATCAGGTCGCCGCCGGCCGCCGAGGCGGTCGTACCGTGTTTCTGGAAGGCCTTGATGACGTTTCGCCCAACCGTCCAGCGATGGACCTCATCCGGCCCGTCTACCAGCCGCTGCGAGCGGATATGCGTATACCACGAAGCTAGCGGCGTGTCCTGGCTGTAGCCAAGCGCGCCGTGCAGCTGGATTGCCGTATCGACAACCTTGTGGACCATGTGGGCGAGAAACACCTTGGCGATCGAGTTCTCCTGCCGAAGGTCCATGCCGCGCTCGGCCTTGTAGGCGATGTGGAGGAGCATGAGACGGGCCATGTAAAGCTCGCTGGCGCACTCGGCGAGCATGAACTGGACGCCTTGCCGTTCTGACAGCAGCTTCCCAAAGGTTGAGCGTTGGGTGACATGCGCAGCGGCCATGTCGAGCGCCCGCTGCGCCATCGCGATATTGTGCATGCCATGGCGGAGGCGCCCGTATGCAAGGCGATGCTGGCCCATGTTGAAGCCGTTGCCCTCACCGCCAAGAACGTTTTCGGCGGGCACTCGCAAGTCACGAATCTCGATTTCGCTATGCCCGCCGCCCATCACCTTGGAGAGCGGACCCTCGATCGCCATCGTCTTGATGTCCCGCTTGATAATGTAGCCGGGATTGGGCAGCTCGACGATGAAGGTAGAGTAGCGCTGGTGGCGCGGCGCCTCGGGATCGGTCATTGCCATGACCAGCGCCATGTCCGCGGCCGATGCAGCGGAAGAAAACCATTTCTCGCCGTTGAGGACGTAATGCTCGTTGCCGTCCTGGACGGCGCGTGTCTGCATGCCGGTTGCGTCTGAGCCTGCCGCCTTCTCGGTCATAGAGTAGCAAACACGCTTCTCGCCGTTGAGCAGCGGTTTCAGGAACTTCTCCTTCTGCTGATCGGTACCGTGCGCAAGCAGCGTCAGCATGGTCGCGTCATCGGGCCCTTGGCTGTTCATGGACAGGGCGCCAAGATGACTGGCGCCGAGCTCCATCTGCACGAGGGCGTTGGCCAGCGGACCCAAGCCCATCCCGCCGTACTCCGTCGGAATGAACGGCAGCCATAGGCCCTGCGCGCGTGCTTTGGCACGCAGTTCTGCGAGCAGCTCTTTAAAGTCGCGGCCGTCGTGGAGCGCCTTCTCCGCCGGGATGCATTCATCCTGCACCCACTGGCGAACCCTCCCGCGAACGGCCTGCGCCTCCGCCGGAATCTCGAAGTCGATCGCCATTGTTGTCTCCAATCATTGAACGAGCATCCCTCACCCGTGGGAGCTCAACTTCTCGTGTCCGTATCAGGCTTCTCTTCGTTGGCTCTCTGGCACAATCGAAGCGCGAAGCCCGCCTCCGGTCGCTATGATTATCAATTTTGAGACCTTCGATCGTCGTTATCGGCCGCCTCATGTTCAGGAAATAGCCGATACTCGTAGTCGTTTTCAGACATGGTCGATGCCATGATCTGAAACGCGACCACCTTCTCCGCCAAGTCAAGAATTATGGGCACGCCTTCGATCTTAGCATGCAGCCACAGACGCCCGTACTGATCGACGGTCAGCGAAAATGGGTCTTCAAGGGTGTTTTGGTTTCGCTCGGTAAGGCTCATAGCGGCACTTTGGTTCAATAGCGGAGCGGCGATAGCAGGCACGCAACCTGAGGAATATCGTCGAAGACGGAGAAGCGCTTGAGAGGCGATGCGCCAGCCCGTCGGCCGGATATGGTTGCAGAACAATGGTTGCACTGGTGCTGGCCGGATACTACCCAGTTTTTCAACGGGCTAGGTCGAACATGGGCCGGCATAGGGAGCGTCATTTTTGCTAGTCAGCGCGACCAAACGAAATAATCAACGCCTCGTGCTCGGTCTGCTTGTAGCCGCCTACGCGCTCAATTTTGTCGATCGCTCAATCGTTGCCTCAGTCGGTCAGGCGATCAAGCTCGACCTGAAACTAACGGATACGCAGCTCGGCCTGCTCGGCGGGCTTTATTTTGCGTTGCTGTACACGGTGCTTGGCATTCCCATCGCGCGGCTGGCCGAACGCTGGTCGCGCGTAAACATCATGTCGACAGCAATCTTCGTATGGTCCGGCTTTACGGCGCTGTGCGGAATAGCAACGAGCTATGCCATGCTTGCCTCGTTTCGTTTCGGCGTCGGGGTTGGCGAAGCGGGCCTTTCTCCGGCCGCTCATTCACTAATTAGCGATACGGTTCCGCCGGAAAAACGCGCTTCAGCTTTGTCGATCTATTCGCTTGGCGTCCCACTCGGGGTAATGATTGCTGCGGTTGCCGGAGGCTGGCTGGCACAGAACTATTCGTGGCGGGTCGCATTCATTGCACTCGGGCTCCCCGGAGCTCTGCTTGCGCTGGCAATGCGTTTGCTGATCCACGAACCGGTGCGCGGTGCGATGGAGCCAGGGGGCCAGCGGATCATGGCGCCGCCTTATTCGCTGCGCAGCGATGTCGCTGAAACGCTGCGAGTTGCGCGGGCCATGTTTGGAAATCCCGTCCTGTTCCACATGATGCTGGGTATTACGCTGATAAGCTTTGCCGGTTATGGGGCTGGTGCTTTTGTCCAGCCGTACTGGAGCCGGACGTTCGGCCTGGGCTATGCTAAGATTGGCCTGATCACGGGCCTCGTTGGCGGCACGAGCCAGTTTATCGGGGTACTGCTCGGCGGCTTCGTGAGCGACAGGTTGGCGCGAAGCGGCTCTAGAATTTGGTATGGCCTTGTCCCTGCGATCGGCATAGCGGCGGCCTACCCCTTGATCGTCGCACTCTACACAGCCGACAGCTGGCAGGCGGCTGCAATCTGGATGCTGTTCCCTGGCGCGCTTACCAACACGTATATGGGGCCGACCTATGGCACCGTGCAAAACGCGTTTCCCCCTGCCCAGCGCGCCACGGCGGTCGCCGTCCTGTTCTTCGTGCTCAACCTTATCGCTTTGGGATTTGGGCCCCCGCTGACCGGGCTGCTGATCGATTATCTGGGCGCGTTTCACCATGCTAATGCCGCGGTGAACGGTGTGCTTCCCGCGCTGTGGGGTGCGCCCTGGTCTAATGTCGGTTCGTTCCATCAGTCATGCCCGGGCGGGATCGGATTGGTACTAGGAACGGCGGCCGGCGGAGCGTGTCGAACTGCTGTTAAACTGGCAACGCGGCAGGCGATGATTCTGGCCTACGGGGTAGGCCTGTGGGCTGCACTGCACTACCTTATTGCTGCTGCCCGGCTGCGCAAAGGCATGCCGTCGATTGTCACGGCTCCGGCACGATAGGACAACCGCGGGCGGTTGGCTTCACACGCCGGCCAGTTCGCTCACTCCGCGGTCGTTGGATCGATGATCGCTCGCACCTGGGCAATGCTGTTCGCGGGGAAGCCGGCGGTCTCGGCGTGTTTCTTGATAAGGTCTTCGCTCGGCGCTCGGTACACGCAATAGATCTTGTCGTCGGTCACATAGCTGTGGACCCATTGGATCTCGGGCCCCAGATCGCGCAGCACCGTGCACGAGCCCTTCGATGCCCCCTTAAGCTCCTCCGCACCGAGTTTGCCTACACCGGGCATTTGCCGTTCAATCACAAATTGGGGCACTGATAATTCCTTTCGCTCAGCAGTCTGCCCAAGCTGCGGACGCGAGTCTATCGCAACTTGGGGGCAGTTGCCCGAGTCGATCGCAGACGCTCAATCTCGGTCTGGTCATCCAGGCCTTGCGGCAACATTCCAGCAGACGTAGATTTCTGTCGTCAAGTCTGGGGGGCGAAATGGGCAGATTTTCAATCCGGTGTTTGGGACTCACCCTGTTGCTGGGACTGGCGACCAGTCCGGCCACCGCGCAGTCCGAGGGCGACATGCCGATGGACGGGCAGCACCAACACCATGCAACGATCGTCGGGCCGGGGGCGAAGCTAGGTAGGCTGAGCTTCCCCAACAGCGCCAATTTAGCCGCGCAGGAACCGTTCCTCCGGGGGGTAAAGCTTCTCCATAACTTCCAGTATCCCAATGCAATCGTCGCCTTTCAGGAAGCGCAAAAGGCTGATCCAGGGTTTGCGCTCGCCTATTGGGGCGAGGCGATGGCGCATAATTATACGCTGTGGGCCGAGCAGCATCTTGAAGCCGCAAGGACCGCGCTAGCCAAGCTCGGGCCAACGCCCGAGACGAGAGCTGCGAAGGCCACGACGCCCCGTGAGAAAGCTTGGCTTGGAGCGGTTGAGGCACTCTATGGCAAGGGCACTAAGTTCGAGCGCGACGCTGCCTACGCGGACCGCATGGACGCCCTCCACACCGCCTATCCGAGCGATTTGGAGGCGCAGGTATTCGACGCGCTAGCCACGCTTGGCCGATCGCACGGCACACGCGACACCGCTGGCTATATGAAGGGCGCGGCGTTGCTCGAAGAACTGTTCCCGACGCATCGTGATCACCCCGGCGTCGTGCATTACCTGATCCACGCGTACGATGATCCTGCTCACGCCCCGCTTGGGATGCGCGCTGCGCGACTCTACGACCAGATTGCGCCGGACTCACCGCACGCCCAGCACATGACCAGCCATATCTTCCTTGCGCTGGGCATGTGGCCTGAAGTCGAGCGTTCCAATCGTGCATCGCTGGCGGTGTCCGAGGTGCGAATGAAAGCGCACGGCGTGCCCCTGTCACGGTTGGCGTGCGGGCACGTGCCAAACTGGCTGACCTATGCGCTGCTCCAAGAGGGCAAGGACGCCGCCGCTGAGATAGGAGCGTGTGGCGCGGCGGCTATGGCACCCGCCGCGCTCGCTGGGGACAAGACAGTTACAGGCGCGGCCAATGACGCCACAGATTACACGGACATGGTACTGCGGCAAGGCATCGAGACGGGTCGGTGGCCCGGTGTGATCGCACTGCCTGAGGGGCACCTCGCGCTCGCGCACTTCAACTTGGCATATGCGCATGTATTGGGGGCGCGACATGACGCCAGGGCAGCTAGCACGGCCGTCGAGGAGATGCGCCAAACGCGCGCCGAGATACAGATCGCGATGAAGGCTGAACTGCCAGACGACGACCAGACACTTCCCTGGCTAGACCGGGCGGTTGTTCAAGGCGAAGCGATTGCGATGTTGGCCAAAGGCGATCGGGACGGTGGCCTGACGGCGCTCAAGGCCTGCGTTGCTGCCGAAGTCGCTCTGCCGCCACCGTTTGGACCGCCAGCGCTGCAGAAGCCCAGCGCCGAGCTGCTGGGAGACGAGCTTTTGGCGCTGGGTCGAAATTCAGACGCAGCCGCGGCCTACCGTAGTGCTTTGACGGCAGCCCCAGGGCGACGGTTGGCGATGATCGGTTTAAAAGCCGCCGAGAGCCGCTAGGTCCTCCTCATCCAGCGGTACTACGATCGACGATCGTTGGCTCCATTGCGGCCAGTGAAAACCGACTTGGCAGCATCGCTCGCAAACGCTCGTTTGCTAGATCGGCTTGCAGCGCTTCGGTAATTCATGACGAACTAATGGGCACGATCTTGCGTCGCTACGCCAATTCCCATTCGTCCACGCTGCGAGATACGTCGGCGAAGGGCATCAACAAATGACGCTTTCGGCGGGCACAAACAGGTGTTCTAATGACCGGCTTTAGATCGGAAGCGGACCCACCGCTACGGGCCGTTCAGCACAGCAAAGGCGACGTATGCTGCTGGAAGGGCGTTCGGGTTCATGCATCTCCGATTCCCTTGGGAAAGGCCATAAACGCCAATGGCTTTCGTGATGATGGGGTCAGGTGTTCGAGTCACCTAAGCGGCACCACCACGCCGACGATCTGGTCCGACGCCGACAGGCTGGGCCTCGCCTTCAGACCGGTAATTCCGTCAGCGCCGCCAAAAGACAATCGAGTTCCTCGCGGGAGTTATAGTGGCAAAGCCCGACCCGCACCAACCCACCCGACCGTTCGAGGCCAAGCCGGGCGATGGTTTCGATCGCGTAGAAATGGCCAGCCCAGGCATAAATGGCGCGATCGGCCAGATGCCTGACCACGGCCTCCGGCGAATGACCTTCGACGGTGAAGGCGAACGTCGGCACCCTGTCCGTCATGTCGTCGGGCCCAAACAGCCGGACGCTGTTGAGCCGCGCCAGTCCCTCCAGCAACCTTTCGCCGAGTTCGGCTTCGTAACTTTCGCAAGCTTCGAACGTCGGGACGAGGCGCTCGCGGCGCGACGGAGGGCCCGGCGATACCGTATCGCCCAGCCAGTCGAGATACTCAACCATGCCGAGCACGCCGGCTTGCGCCTCGAACGAGGGGGTCCCGGTCTCGAACCGCCGCATGCCATCGCTCGTCGCGGGCCGGACTTTGTAGGGGCGCAGCCGCTCGGCCACCTCGCGCCTGCCCCACAGCACCCCGGCGTGCGGCCCAAACAGCTTGTAAGGCGAGAAGGCCAGCAGGTCACACCCGATGGCCCTCACGTCCAGCGCAACATGCGGGGCGAGCTGAACCGCGTCGACATAGACCAACGCGGACGAATGCTCGCGGATCGCGCGCACCGCGCCGCCGAGATCGGTGATCGAGCCCAGCGCGTTGCTCGCCCCGCCGAGCGCGACGAGCCTGGTGCGTTCGGACAGCAGGCGAGGAAGCGTTTCGAGATCGAGTCGGCCGGTCGCCGGGTCGAAATCGAGCCAGCGCACAGCCATCCCCCGATCCTCGGCGACCGCCAACCAGGGCGCCACGTTGGCATCGTGGTCGAGCCGCATGACGACAAGTTCGTCCTCGGCCTCCCAATCCCGCGCGAGCGCGCGCCGCCGCGAGCGTCAGCGTTGTCATGTTCGGGCCGAACGCGATTTCTTGCGCGTCGGCATTGAGCAAATCCCCGACCGCTCGGTGCGCCGAATCCACGAGGGCATCTGTCGCGGCGGAAGTGGCGAACGCGCCGCCCGCGTTCGCGGTGCCTTCGCTCAGGTGCCGCGCCATGCGGTCGATCGCACCGGCGCAAACCTGCGTGCCGCCGGGCGCGTCGAAATAGACGCGCTGCCGGCCATCGTCGGTCAGCGAGAGCGCGGGAAAGCGGCTGCGAACCGCGTCGATCGGGAATGCCATCGGCCGTCCCTACGCAGCGCTGGCGCACCGAGCTACCCGGACCAGTCGTCTTTCCCTTTGCGCGGAATTGGCTTAGGCTGGCGAGGGCACGGACACGGGAGAGACCAGCGATGGCGACGCAGCTGAAGCGCAACCTCGATTGCAGCGACGCCGAATGGCAGGCGCGGACCGAGCTGGCCGCCTGCTACCGGATCTTCGACATGATGGGCTGGTCGGAATCGATCTACAACCACATCTCGGTCAAAGTCCCGGGTGAGGAGCACGCGTTCCTGATCAACCCGTTCGGGCTGTTCTATTCCGAAATCTGCGCGTCGAACCTCGTCAAGATCGACATCGACGGCAATACGCTGGGGAGCAGCGCCTATCCGGTCAACAAGGCCGGGTTCACCCAGCACGCCTATTTCCACCGCCACCTCGAATGGGCGCACGCGATTTGCCACACGCACACCACTGCAACGATGGCGGTGGCGAGCCTCGAGGGCGGATTGCGGCCCGTGAACTTCTACGCCTGCAACTTCGCCGGGCGGATCGGCTACCACGATTTCGAAGGCGTGACCGTGCGCGACGAGGAGGGCGAGCGGCTGCTCTCGAACCTGGGCGAGCAGCGCATCCTGTTCCTCAAGAACCACGGCCCGGTAATCCTCGGGCGCACTTTGCCCGAGATTTTCGTGACCCACTGGAGCTTCCAGCGCGCCTGCGAAATTCAGCTCGCGACGATGGCCGCGGGCAAGCCGATCATGGTCTCGCAGGACGTCATCGACGTCCACCAGCGCGATCTCGGCAAAGTCGCGCTGCCCGGCGGGCCGGGCGCGGCCGATTTCGCCGCGCATATCCGCAAGATCGACAAAATCGACCGCAGCTGGCGGGACTGACTTGACGCAAGTTACGGTCAACGACCGGCCGCTCGATTTCGCGCTCGATCCGGCGACGCCGCTGCTGTGGGCGCTGCGCGACGCGGCCAACCTGACCGGGACCAAATACGGCTGCGGGGTCGGCGATTGCGGCGCCTGCATGGTGCTGATCGACGGCGCGGCGCTGCGTTCCTGCCTGGTCACGCTCGCCGAAGCCGAAGGCCGCAGCGTCGTCACCATCGAGGGTCTGTCGCGCGACCGCAGCCACCCGGTGCAGCAGGCGCTCGTCGCCGAACAGGCGATCCAGTGCGGATTCTGCACGCCCGGCATCGCGATCGCCGCCGCGGCGCTGCTCGCGCGCAATGCCGATCCAAGCGCGGACGAGATCAAGGCGGCGGTGCCCAATTTGTGCCGCTGCGGGGTCTATCCGCGGCTCGTCCGCGCGATCCAGCGCGCGGGGCGGGTCATGCGCCGGGTCGAGACGATCGCCGCCGCGCCCGCGCCGGGGATCGATCCCGCCGATGCCGCGCGCGCGGTCCCGGCGATGAAGCCCGCGCCATGAAAGCGACGATCTGGCACAACCCGAACTGCGGCACCTCGAACAAGACGCTCGCGATCCTGCGCGGGACCCCGGGTGTCGAAGTCAGCGTGGTCGAGTACCTCAAGGACGTGCCCACCGCGGACAAGCTCGCGCAGCTTTATCGCGATGCGGGGATCGCTCCTGCCGAAGGTCTGCGGCTGCGCGGGACCGATGCCGAGGAGCGCGGCCTGACCCGAGCCGGCGATGCCGCGGTGCTCGCGGCGATGGCCGCCGATCCGCGGCTGATCGAACGTCCGCTGGTCGAGACTAACAAGGGCGTGCGGCTGTGCCGGCCCCAGGATACGATCCGCGAAATCCTCTAGTCTTCGAGCGCGGCGTCCTTCGCCATCCCGCGAAAGCCGAGCACGAACACCGCAAGGCACAGCGCTTCGATCGCGGCGAAGCCGATCCATGAAGAATGGCCGTAGAGCCACACTCCGATCGCGGGCGCGACGATGTAGCCCGCGCCATTGACCGCCGCGACGATCCCCGCCGACTGACCCTGCTCGGCGCGCGTAACCGCGAGGCTCGCCCCCGCGGTGAACCCTGGCCGGAACAATCCGAAGCCCATCGAGGCGAGCGACAGCCCGAGCGCGATAGCGTGAAGGTCGCCCGCCACCGCGAGCAGCGCGACCCCGACCGCGGCGAGCGCGATGCCCCACAGCGCGGACGCGCGTGGGCCGAGCCGGAACATCGGGATCAGCCCCCACTGTGCCATCAGCGTCGCGAACGCGCCCGCCATCAGCACCAGCCCGGTCGGCCCCGCTCCCGCAAGCGGTGTGGCGCGTAAGCCCAGCCGGTCGAGCACGAGAAACCCGACGATCCCCATCACCGCCGCCTGCGCGTGCCCGCCCAGCACTCCGGCAACCAGCCACGGACGCATCCGCGCGTCGTTCCAGCGCACCGTTTGGGGCGGATCGGTTTCGGTCTCGCCGCCGCCGCCGGTGGGTGAGGACGGGTTCGAGTTGGCGCTGAACGGGGCGGCGGTCACGCTGCCGCGCCCGGCGAACGCCGGATCGTCATTGGGCAGCCGCGTGCGCAGGAGGATCAGCACGACCACCGCGATCAGTGCGAACGCCGCGAACGGGCTCGCGAGGCCCAGCACCGGGACAATCAGGATCGGCGCGAGCGCCGGCCCGGCAACCGTCCCCACCCCGAAGCTCGACGAGATCAGCGACAGCGCCTGGGTGCGCTGCGCGCGCGTCGTCCGGCTCGCGACATAAGCTTGGACCGCGGGCGGCGCGGCCGATCCGAACCCGCCGTAAAGCGAGCGGAACAGCGCGAACAGCAGCAGCGTCGCCAAGCCCGACAAGACCCCGTTCAGCCCGAGCCAGATCACCACCCCGCACGCCGCAAAGCTGGCAATGAACCCGGTCAGCCCGACCGCCATCATCGCCTTGCGCCCGCGCTTATCTGATCGCCGAGCCCACATCGGGGCGCAGATCATCCACAGCAGCGCCGACCAGGTGTAAGCCAGGCTGATCCAGAAATCCTGGACCTTGAGCGCGGTCCCGATCGCCGGCATCACCGATTGCATCGCGGTGTTGCCCGCGGCGGTCACCAGCATCACCGTGAACAGCAACGCCAGCCGTCCGCGCGGCAGGTGCGCGGTGGGCGCGGTGGGTGCGAGCGCGGCGGCGGGATCGTCGCGGGACATCGATCGGCGCGCTAGGCCCGTCGCTCCACGGTTGCAATGCGGGTGCAAATTTGCCAACGCGCCCGCTTCCCTCCACCAGCCAACAGGTCGCGTCCCTCTCATGTCTACCACCGAGCTTGCCCGCAAAGGGCTGGGCACCCGGATCAGGCAGAGCGTGATGAACGCGCTGGGGCCGCGCGGAGTTTTCCTCGAAGGGTTCCTCGAGCATCCGGTGATGGTCGGCTCGATCATCCCTTCGTCGCGCTTCACGATCGCCAAGATGCTTGCCCCGGTTGACTGGGAGCAATGCCGGGTGTTCGTCGAATACGGGCCGGGCGTGGGCACCTTCTGCCGTCCGGTGCTCGACAAGCTGCGCCGCGACGGCAGCCTGATCGTGATCGACACCAACCCGCTCTATATCGACTATCTCAAGGCGACGATCCCCGATGGGCGCTTCCATGCGGTGCTTGGCTCGGCCGCCGATGTCGAGGCGATCGTCGCCGCGCTCGGCCACGAACATGCCGATTATGTGCTCTCGGGGCTACCGTTCTCGACGCTGCCCGATGGCGTTGGGCCCGAGATCGTCGCCGCGACGCACCGGGTTCTGCGCCCGGGCGGGGCGTTCCTCGCTTATCAGTTCTCGGCCAAAGTGCGCGATTTCATGGCGCGGCACTTCGCCCGCATCGACAGCGGGTTCGAAGCGCTCAATGTCCTGCCGTGCCGCCTGTTCTGGGGCTGGAAGGATTAAAGCTTCACTCGAAGGTGCGCGCCGCCGCTTCGCCCGACGGCCCGGCGAGTTGGCGATGCGCGGCGGCCAGCGCGGCGATGAAGTAAAGCATGAACACCGAGGTCAGCGTCGCCGAAATCAGTCCCGCGACGATCTTGGCCGGTTCGGCGGGGAGCAACAGCGCGAGGATCACCCCGGTCACCCCCATCGCGATGGCGACGATAACGATGAAGGCGATGGCGAGCAGGAAAAAGAACAGCAGCAGCCGCGCCGTGTTGCCGCGTGTCAGCCGCCAGGACCGGGCGAACACCTGCAGGGGATTGTAAATTCGTTCGACCGCGATTGCCGGGCCGATCAGCGACAGGCGCAGCCACAGCCAGACGAAAAAAGCGATGCCCGCGATTACCACGACCGCGACCACGCCGCCCGAACCCGAAACCGCGGCCAGCGCGGACCCCAGACCCATGACCACGACCGCGACCACGAACATCATGAACTGGACCGCGAGAAACGACGGGGTGCCCGTTATTCCGCGCACCAGCGCTTCGCCCACGGTCGGACGCGAGCGGTCCGTCACCAGCGTCAGAATCGCGAGCACGCCGACGATCTGGAGCAGTCCCGCGACCAACACGTAAGGCCAGATTTGGGCGTAGATTCCGGCGATCTGCGCGTAGATCTCGCCCGGCGTCGCGCCCGGCTGAGGCTGCGGCTGGGGAACCAGAACGCTCGCGGCAAAGCTCGGCAGGAGGAAGAACACGCCTGCCAGCGCAAGCAGCAGCTCGCGGTTGGCGGTCACTGCCGCGGTCGCTTCCTTCCACGCCTGATTGCTGTCGAACCGCATCGCCCAAACCCCGTTTGCTGCCTCGAAGCTTGATAACCACAGCGAAAGCCGCCACGCAACGCGCGATGAGCGCGGCGCGTCCCGAGACGATCGAATGGCGCTGCGAAAGCGCGCAAGTGCCCTATCGCGAGGCGCTGGCGGCGATGACCGAACGCAACGCCGCGATCGCGGAGGGAACCGCACGCGAGCTGGTGTGGCTGCTCGAACATCCGCCCGTTTATACCGCCGGGACCAGCGCGGCGGCCGCCGAGCTGCTCGATCGGCGTTTCGAGGTGGTCGAGGCCGGACGCGGCGGGCGCTACACCTATCACGGGCCCGGCCAGCGGGTCGGCTATGTCCTCCTCGACCTCAAGCGGCGCGCGCGTGACGTGCGAGGGTTCGTCCACGCATTGGAAGGCTGGGTGATCGCGACATTGGGCGACTTGGGCGTCGAAAGCTGGCGCGCGCCGGGCCGGATCGGCATCTGGACGCGCGATGTGGGCGGCGTGGATGCCAAGATCGGTGCGATCGGCGTGCGCATCCGGCGGTGGGTGACGATGCACGGATTTTCGGTCAATCTTGCGCCCGATCTCGCGCATTTCGGCGGGATCGTACCGTGCGGGATCGCCGATTTTGGGGTGACCAGTCTTGCCCGGCTCGGGCTGGAGATTGATCCGCTGGCGTGGGATGCGGCATTGCTGGCGCGCGCCCCGGAATTCCTCGCCGCTCTGGAGAGGCCGTGCGACGCAAAGGACGCTGCATGACCCGTTCGATTGCCCCGTTGATCCTCGCGCTGGCGCTCGCCGGGTGCGGCAAGGCCGCGGACAAATCGACCGGCGGGACCGCCGATGGCGAAATCCTGCCCGGGTCGGCGAGCGACGCCATGCTGCCGCTCGACAGCGTCCGCTCGCAGCCGCCGCTCGCGCCCAAGGCCGCGCCGAGCGACAAAGCCACTGGCGCGGCGAAGGGGGCCACGGCCAACGCCTCGGAAGTCGCACCGGCTACCAACGGTGCGCAGACCGAAGCCACCGCGACACCGGCAAAGGAATCCTCGCCCGCGCCCGATGGCGTCACCCAGTAGAGCGCTATTCCGAGATTCCCAGCAGCCGCTGCGCCGACTTGAGGTGCGGGCGGTCGATCATTCGCCGGTCGATCTGGAGCGCGCCCGCGCCGGGGCTTTCTGCAAACGCGGCGACGATCGCGCGCGCTTCGGCGATCTCTTCCTCGCTCGGAGTGAAGGCGGCGTTGATCACCGGAACTTGCGCCGGGTGGATCGCGAGCATCCCGGTGAACCCGTCGGCGCGCGCGGTTTCGGCGGCGCGCTTTAGGCCGTCGGTGTCGCTGAAATCGGCGTGGAGCGTGTCGATCGCGAGCACGCCTTTGGCATGCGCGGCGAGCACGACTTGCGCGCGCACGAAGCGGAAGGTGTCGGTCCAGCGCCCGTCGGCCTCGCGCTTGCGGCTCGCGCCGATCGCCGCGGACAAGTCCTCCGCGCCCCAGGTCAGCCCGCCCAGACGCGGCAGCGAGGCTTCCACATAAGCCGGGATCGTCAGCGCCGCGCCCGCGGTTTCGCTGACCAGCGGCATGATCCGCGTACTTCCCGGCGTAACCCCGTGGCGCTGCTCGAGCTCGTAAAGCTCGGCTGCGATCTGCTGGACCGAGATCGGCCCTTCGGCCTTGGGCAGCATGATCCCGACCGGCGCGGCGGGCATCACCGCCTCGAGGTCCTGACGCCACTGGCGGCTGTCGAGCGCGTTGATCCGCACCCACAGCGCCGCGCCTCCTTGCGTCCCGCGCCGTGCCGCCAGCCAGCCGTGCGCTTTCTCGCGCGCGGTCTGCTTGGCCGCGGGGACGACCGAATCCTCGAGATCGACGATGATCGCATCGGCGCCGCTGTCGCCGACTTTGGCGAGCTTCTTGTCGCTGTCGCCGGGGACGAAAAGCCAGGAGCGGAGCGCCATCGTCGGTCCTTTTACGCCACCGGTGCCAACGCCGGATAGTCGATATACCCTTCGGGGCCGGGCATGTACCAGGTTTTCGGAACTCCGACATTCGGCGCCCATTCGGCGCCCAATGCGATCCGCCGGTCGAGATCGGGATTGGAGATATACGGCCGCCCGAAGCTGATGGCGTCGCATTTTCCCGCGGCAATCACGGCCGCTGCCGCTGCGGCATCGTAGTCGCTGTTGAGGATCAGCACCCCGTCGTAGCCCTTGCGGATCAGCGGGCTTTGCCTGGGGACGTCGGTCTTGCCGAACGTGCCTTCGGGGCCGGGCTCGCGCAGCTCGATAAACGCGATCCCCAAGTCCTCGCAGACCCACGCCGCGGCGCCGAACACGCTTGCGGGATCGCTGTCGTCGCAGCCCTGGCTCATTCCGTTGGGCGAAAGCCGCACGCCGACCCGGTCGCAGCCCCACACGTCGATCAGCCGCTCGAGCACTTCGCGCAGGAACCGCGCGCGGTTCTCGGGGCTGCCGCCGTAATCGTCGTCGCGCAAGTTGGTGCCGTTGCGCAAGAACTGGTCGACCAGGTAGCCATTGGCGCTGTGGAGCTGGACCCCGTCGAAGCCCGCCGCCTTGGCGTTCTCCGCCGCGACGCCGTAGTCCTCGACGATCCGCTCGATATCCTCGATGCTCGCCGCGCGCGCGGGCTGGTAGGGCTGACGGCCGGTCGGAGTGTGGGCATGGTCGGGCGCGCATGTCGCCGAGGCCGAAATCGGGGCGTTGCCGCCGAGGAAATCGGGGTGGACCAGCCGTCCCATGTGCCACAGCTGGAGCGCGATCCGCCCCCCGGCTTCGTGCACGGCCTCGGTGACGGGCTTCCACCCTTCGACTTGTGCGGCGTTCCAGATCCCGGGTGCGGCGGGCCAGCCCAGACCTTCGACGCTGATCCCGGTCGCTTCGGTGAGGATCAATCCCGCACCGCTGCGCTGGCGGTAGTATTCGGTCATCATCGCATTCGGCACCGACCCCGGGTCCGAGCGCCCGCGGGTGAGCGGGGCCATGACGATCCGGTTGGGGCATTCGATCGCGCCCATGCGGATCGGCTGGAACAAGGCGTCGGGCAAAGCGGGCAATCCTTGGAAAGGGGTTGGCGAACCAGTGGCTGCGGCTAAGGCAAGGGTATGGCGATTGCAACGGGTCAGCACGATGCAGGCGACGGGGCGCGGCGATGGAACGCGCTGCACTTTGCCGCGCTGCTCGGCGGCAACGCCGCGCTTGCGCTCGGCCCGTGGTTCGTCCGCGTCGCCGATACCGGCCCGGTTTCGGCCGGGTTCTGGCGGCTCGCGTTGGCGATCCCATTCATCGCGCTGCTCGCGCGCGCCAATGGCCAGCGACTGACGGGCTTCCCGCGCGCGACGTTGGCGATCGTCGCGGGTGGGGGGCTGTTTTTCGCCGCCGATCTGGCGAGCTGGCACATCGGGATCGAGCTGACCCGGCTCGGCAACGCGACGCTGTTCGGCAACGCCGGGTCGATCCTGTTGATGGGCTTCGGGCTGATCGCGATGCGCCGCCTGCCGCGCATGGGGGAGTGGGCGGCGATCGGAGCGGCGCTGGCAGGTGCGGCGATCCTGCTCGGGCGCAGCCTCGAAATCGGCACCAAGACACTCGCGGGCGACTTGTTCTGCCTGCTCGCGGGGACGCTCTACACGTTCTACATCCTCGCGCTCCAGCGCGCCCGCGCGCACCTCGGCAACTGGACGCTGCTGACCTGGTCGAGCCTGTGCGGGCTGCCGCTGCTGCTCAGCGTCGCGCTGCTGCGTCACGAGCCGTTCTGGCCGCATAATTGGTGGGTGGTGATCGGGCTCGCGTTTTCGAGCCAGATCGTCGGGCAGGGGCTGCTGGTCTTTGCGCTCAAGCACTTTCCGCCGCTGGTGATCGGGCTCGCGCTGCTGACCCAGCCGGCGATTTCGGTCGCGGTGGGCTGGTTGGCGTTCGGCGAGACGCTGTCGTGGCTCGATGGGCTGGGAATGGTGCTCGTCGCAGGCGCGCTCGTGCTCGCGCGCGGCGCGGATAGCCCATCGACCCAGGCCGAGGCCGAAGCTAGTAACGTGAGAAACCAACCTGGGAGAGAGCTTTTATGATCCGCCACCGTCTTGCCGTCGCTTCGCTCGCGGCGCTCGCGCTTTCGTTCGGTGCCGGACCCGCCACCGCGATCACCCCGGCCAAGGCGCGCGCTTCGGCGCAGGTTCGCGCGCAGGAAGTGCGCTTCAAGACGCTCGCCGCGCGCTATATCGCGACGCTCGCGCGGCTGAGCCCGACTGAGGCGACGACGCTCGGCGACCACCGTTACGACGCGTTGCTTCCCGATGTTTCGACCAGGGGCCGCGCGGCACGCGACGGCGAATGGCGGATGCTGCTCGGCCAGCTCCACGCGATCCCGCGCGCGCATCTCTCGCGCGAGGCGCAAGTCGACTGGCTGCTGCTCGAGAACGATCTGCAATACCGGTTGTGGTCGAACGCCAACGAGCAGGAATGGGCGTGGGACCCGCAATACTACAGCGGCATCGCTTCGGGCGCGCTGTATGGCCTCGCCGCGCGCGATTTCGCGCCGTGGGACGTGCGCCTCAAAGCCGCGACCGCGCGGATGGAAGCGATCCCCGCGCTGCTCGCCGAAAGCCGCCGCCAGCTCGTCCCCGCGCGCGTTCCCAAGATTCACGCCGAGACCGTCGCCAAGCGCAATTCGGGGATCATGGACATCGCGACCGACATGCTCGCGCCGCATGCCGACGCGCTGAAAGGCGCTGACCGCGCGCGGTTCGACCGCGCGCTGGCGGGGCTCAAGGCGGCGGTCGCCGAGAACCAGACCTGGCTCGACCACACGCTCGTCCCGCAGGCGCGGGGCGATTTCCGACTCGGCGCGGCGAAATACGACGCCAAGATGAAGTTCGCGCTGATGTCCGACATGACCCGCGGCGACCTGAAGGCGCGCGCGCTCAAGGCCAAGGCCGATTGCCGCGATGAGATGTACGTACTCTCGCAGCAGGTGCTCGCGGGCCGCGCCGGGGCGCCCACGCTGCCAGATCATCCCACCGCCGCGCAGCAGCAGGCAGCGATCGAGGCCGCGCTGGCGCTGACTTACGCCAAGCGTCCGCCGCGTGACGGGTTGATGGACGCGGCGAGGGCTTCGCTCGCGCAAGCGACGAAGTTCGTGCGCGACCGCAACCTCGTCGGGGTGCCCGAGACCCCGGTCAAGATCATCGAGATGCCGCGCGCGCAGTGGGGCTACGCTGTCGCCTACGACGATGCGCCGGGCGCGCTCGAGACCGACCAGCCCAACTTCTTCGCGATCGCCCCGATCCCGCCCGAATGGACCGACCAGCAGGCGACCTCGTTCCTTTCGGAATACAACGCCTACATGGTCCAGGACCTCGCGATCCACGAGGCGATGCCCGGTCACTACCTCCAGCTCGCGCACGCCAACCGCAGCCCCGACGTGCTTCGCGCGGTGCTCGGCTCGGGTCCGTTCGTCGAGGGCTGGGCGGTGTACGGCGAGGGGATGATGAAGGACGCCGGTTACATGGACGGCGATCCGCTGTTCAAGCTGACCGTGCTCAAGATGCGGCTGCGCTCGATCACCAACACGCTGCTCGACATCGGCATCCAGACCGAGGGCATGACGCGCGACCAGGCGATGACGCTGATGACCGACGGCGCCTTCCAGCAGGAGCGCGAGGCGGCGGGGAAATGGGTGCGGGCGAGCCTCAGCTCGGTCCAGCTGCTGAGCTACTTCACTGGCTTTTCCGAGCACACGGCGCTGCGCCAGGAAGCGATGAAGCGCGAAGGCGCCGCGTTCGATCTGCGCAACCACAACGACGCGGTTATCGCTCACGGCTCGCCTCCGGTGAAGTTCGTGCGCGAGCTGATGTTCGGGCTGCCGATCAGGTGAGGCCTTGACCCGGACTGTGTGATTCACATATATGGAATTCGAGTTCGATCCGGCGAAGGACGCGGCAAACCGGTTCAAGCACGGATTGCCGCTGAAATTTGGAATCGGTATTTTCGAAGCTGAGGACCACGTGATCTTGCCGTCGTTTCGCGACGAGGATGCCGAGGAACGGTACAAGGCAATCGGGATGGTGGATGGAAACTATTACACCGCCGTCCATGTCTGGCGGGATGATATCGTTCGAATGATTTCGGTGAGGCGAAGCAATGCGAGTGAACGACGAGACTACGGTCGCTATTCCAGCGGACCCGAACGACCCCGAGGATTTTGACGTCAGCGTCGCCGGGCTCAAGCGAGGATTGATGGGACGGGAGGTTCGTTTGCTTCGCCGCCGTTTGGGCATGAGTCAGGGCGAGTTTGCCGAGGCTTATGGCATCCCAGCCTCGAACATCCGGCAGTACGAGATTGGCAGACATATGCCCCCTCCCGCGGTGCGGGCTTATCTCAAAGCGATTTCGGCGGAGCCGGAAGCAGTGCGCCAGGCCTTGACCGGAAAAGCCGGCAGGGCTTTCGATATTCGCGACGTACAGGCGGCTTAACACGCCCATTTACCGCGCGCCCAAGTCGCCCGAGCCCACCGTCCCGCTCGCCATCTCGAGCATCCGGTCGAGGCTCTTCTTCGCGGCTAACCGCAACCCTTCCTCGATCTCGATCCGCGGGCTCAGATCGCGCAGCGCCACGTACAGCTTCTCCATCGTGTTGAGCGCCATGTACGGGCAGATGTTGCAGTTGCAGTTGCCGTCGGCGCCGGGCGCACCGATGAAGGTCTTGTCGGGGATCGCCAGCTCCATCTGATGGATGATGTGCGGCTCGGTCGCGACGATCAGCGTGTCGCCGGGGAAGGTCTTGGCGAACTGGAGGATGCCGCTGGTCGAGCCGACGTAATCGGCGTGATCGACGATGTGCGGAGGGCATTCGGGGTGCGCGGCGACCGGCGCGGCAGGGTGCTGCGCCTTCAGCTTGAGCAGCTCGGTTTCCGAAAACGCCTCGTGGACGATGCATACCCCCGGCCACAGCAGCATCTCGCGGTCGAACTTGCGGTTGAGATAGCCGCCCAGGTGCCGGTCGGGGCCGAAGATGATCGGCTGGTCGCGCGGGATTTGGTCGAGGATGGTCTCCGCGCTCGACGAGGTGACGATCACGTCGGACAGCGCTTTCACCTCGGTCGAGCAGTTGATGTAGGTCAGCGCGATGTGATCGGGGTGCGCCTCGCGGAAGGCCTTGAACTTGGCCGGCGGGCACGAATCTTCCAGGCTGCACCCGGCGTCGAGATCGGGAAGCACGACGATCTTGTCGGGGCTGAGGATCTTGGCGGTGTCGGCCATGAACTTGACCCCGCAGAACGCGATCACGTCGGCGTCGGTGTCAGCGGCCTTGCGCGACAATTCGAGGCTGTCGCCGACAAAATCGGCGAGGTCCTGCAGTTCGGGCCGCTGGTAGTAATGCGCGAGGATCACCGCGTTGCGGTCTTTGCGCAGCCGGTCGATCTCGGCGCGCAAGTCGATCCCGGTGAGGTTGGTCGGCTGGGCGGTCATGAGCAAGTCCTGAAATGGTGGTGCGAGCCCGGCGGCGCAATCCCGGGCGGTTGACGAAGGCGACACTGTGTCACCCGGGCATCACCCGATAAATGGCGGATTTCCGCTATTAAGCGGGAACAACGCTGGTTGACACATTTCCAACACGCGCGCTCGATTCGATCCATGCAATCGGGAATGCGCAGCGCCGCCATGCCGGCGACTCCAGCACCTGAAACCCTACATTGCAACCGCGTAGCGTAGCTCCGCTTCAGCGCCCGGTCACCGGCCCCGACACCGGCGGCGCGGCGAATGCCAGCGGATCGACCGTCGCCCCCGGCGAATTCGCGGTCACCCCGCGATAGATCGCGCCGCCGAGCGGGGAATAACCGATCACATCGGTCAGCACGACCACAGCCGCGATCACCGCGAGGCCGTATTTCCACGCGGGGTGGGCCTGCCCGATCCGCCGCCGGTCGCGGATCATCCCCGCGATGGGGAACACCGCGCCCGCCGCGACCGCGATCTCCAGCGACCACGGGGCCAGCAGCGGCATCGGCAGCAGCCGCCCGAACGCCGGACCCATCAGCGCCGCCATCCCGCAAATATGGAGCCGCGCATGCCAGTCGGTCCGCTTGCGCATCGTGACCGCCGCGGCGGTGAGCCCGGCGAACCCGATCAGCGTCAGCGGGTCGCCGATCAAGAACACTTGCGGGCGGAAGAAGAACGGAACGGTACCGTTGCGGGCCATCATGACGATCACGGTCAGCGCGGCGCCGATCATCAGCGCGATCCAGGTCACCGCGATCCAGCCCAATTTGCGGTGAAGCGCGAGCGGCCCGCGGGTCGCCAGCCAAGTCTGAGCGAGGAACAGGGCGACCCAGCCCATGAACGCAATGGCATGGACGTGGACCCTGAGCGGCGAGCCGAAGGTCGAGCGCCCCATCGCGAGCTGGAAGGAAAAGCCCGCGACGACGGTCAGCGCCATCGCGATCGCGAATGTCATCGCGAAACGTTCGTCTACCGCCGGTCGCTCATCGTCGATAACGTTCGCCGCAAGTGTCGCCATTTTCCCGTCTCCCCCAGACCCGCGCGCATCGTACGACGATCGGCGTGCCGGCTCAACCGGGAGGCGCGGGCTCCCCGTCGAAGCGCACCGTTACCGTGACATCGCCGTAACCCGAGACTTGGAGCGGGATCGCCAGGTTCTGGCGGATCGCGTCCTTGGCCGCGCCGCGCGCGAGCCCCATCAGCACCGGGTTGGCCGCGCCCTGCATCGCCTGCTGTTCGGCCAGCCGGGTGTTGTTGCGGTTCAATTTGTCCTGCGCGTCGCGGGTGATCAGCACGCCTTCGCGCAAGTATTGCGCGCGCGCTTCGTCGAGATTGGGCCGCCCGACGATGAGCGGGGGGAGCAGCACATCGAGCCGGTGCGCGGCCGCGTCCCATTTGAGCCGATCGCGATTCATTTTCGAGAGGTCGAGCGTATAGTCGACCCGCGCCGGGATCACCGCGACCTGCTTGGATTTGAGGATGCCGAAATAGCGGCTGTCGTCGCTCGCCACCACGGGCGCGAGCTCGGCGCTGAACACGGTCAGCCGGTCCTGTTTCTCGAACGCGACGAGGCTGGTGGCAAGCGGGTCGCCGAGCTTCTCGGGCTTGAACACGTGCCAGGCGAGCACCGCCAGTGTCGCGATCAGCAGCAGCCACGGCAGCGCCGACGCGCGCGCGATATGCACCGGTGGCGGTGCGGGCGGCGGCGCGGGGGCGAGGCGCGGGGTCACGTCCTTCAGGCGGTTATCGTCCATACCTCACCCGAACGCCCCACCCGCCCCTGCTGTTCCAGATCGATCAGGTGCGCGAGCACCGAGCGCCCCGCCGCGCCCGTCAGCCGCGGGTCGAGGCCCTTGTACATCGCCGGAACCATATCGACGATCGGCTGCGCGCGCTCGCCCAGCAGGCGCAGGATCTGCGCCTCGCGCTGGCGCCGGTGGCCGAGCATCCCGCGCACCAGTTGGCGCGGATTGGTCACCGCTGGGCCGTGCGCGGGGTAGAGCGTGCGGTCGCTGCGGTCGTGCAGCTTCTGGAGGCTTTCGATGTACGCGCGCATATCGCCGTCGGGAGGCGACACGACGCTGGTCGACCACGCCATGACGTGGTCGCCGGTGAACAGCGCGCCGCTCGGCTCGAGCGCGAAGCAGACGTGGTTGCTGGTGTGCCCCGGGGTCGCAACCGCGGTCAGCGTCCACCCGTCGCCCGCGATGCTCTCGCCGTCGCTCAGCACACGGTCGGGCGAATAGCCAGGGTCGAACGCGGCGTCGGCCCGGGGCCCGTCATCGGGGATCGCCAGCGGCGCGCAGCCGACGATCGGCGCGCCGCTCAGCGCCTTCAATGGCGCGGCGGCGGGCGAATGGTCGCGGTGGGTGTGGGTGCAGCAGATCGCCGCGATCTTAGCGTCTCCCACCGCGGCGAGGATCGCCTCGACGTGGCCCGCGCCGTTGGTGTCGGCATAGCCAGCTTCGCCGGTGCCGTGCGGACCGGGATCGATCACCGCCACGTCTTTGCCGGCCCCGACGATGTAGGTCTGCGTGCCGGTGAAAGTGTAGGGCGAGGGATTGGGCGCGAGCACGCGGCGAACCAGCGGCTCGCATTGTTCGGCAAGCCCGGTCGGCCAAGGTTTGGGCGGCGCGTCCATAATGCGGCTATGCTTTACCACACCCGTTTGTGTCGTGGGGAGGAGCGACACGCCGCGGAAAAGAGTGTCGTCGAGGCGGGACAAGAAA
>JBBRER010000007.1:0-42214 GCA_038202745.1 Sphingomonadales bacterium | reverse complement strand
ATACGCGCTCGGCTTCGGGAAAGTTGGCCCGGTCTTCGGTCGCGATCAGCGCGTGGCCGAAAGTGGTCGCGATCAGCGGCTGGTTCGAAGTCAGCTCGGTCGCGCGGCGCAGCGGCGCCAGCGCATCGACCGGCTTGCCCGATTCGAGCAGAATCTGCCCCTTGAGCTCAAGGTAATACGGGTCGCTCGGTGCGCTCGCGAGCAGCGCGTCGGTTTCACCCATCGCCTTGTCGAGGAACGCTTGCTTGTGGAACGCGTAAGCCCGCGCATAGCGCGCCGGGACCGATGTCATCGTCGGCGGATAGACGATCAGCGTCTGGCGCGGTTCGGCGAGGTAGCCGAACAGCTTGGCCTTGACCCGCTGGAAGCGCAGCTCGAGCGCGGCGTCGGGCTTCTTGTTCCAGGCCGGATCCTTCTCGTACGTGTCGGTCAGCGTCGCGATTCGGTCCGCGGTCATCGGGTGCGTCGAATAAAACTCGCTGTCGGCGTTGCGGGTGTAGCCGTACCGGTACTCGAGGTTCTGGAGCTTCTTGAAGAACGCGACCGATCCGCGCCCGGTGATCCCGGCTTTCGACAAGTACAGCGATCCGGCGGCGTCGGCGCTTTCCTCCTGCCCGCGGCTGTACGACAGCACCGAGCCCAAGGCCGCCTGCTGCCCGGCCATCATCACCCCGATCGCGGCATCGCCCGCGCCCGCCGCTGCCGCCGCGGCGCCGAGCAGGAGCGAAAGGATGCTGATCCCGGTCGCTTTCTTGTAAGCCTCGCCCGAGCGAATCGCGTGCCCGCCGGTGATGTGGCCGAGCTCGTGCGCGATTACGCCCTGCACTTCGTTGGCATTGCTCGCGGTGTTGATCAGGCCGGAATTGACGTAGACCGCTTGGCCGCCCGCGACGAACGCGTTGATCGAGGGATCGTTGACCAGCACGATATCGACGTTCTTCGGCTCGAGCCCGGCGGCGGCGATTAGCGGGGTCGCCAGATCGTGGAGCAGCGCTTCGGTTTCGGCATCGCGAAGCACCGATTGCGCGGCGGCGGGCTCGACCGACAGCAGCACGCTGGCGAGGACGGCGAGCGCCGAAGCGGCGGGCTTGAGACGGGCGCGCATCGGTGCTTTGCTAGCCGCCCGGCGCCTGAACCGGCGCTGAAGGCGCACCGTGCGCGGCGAGGAAGGCGAGGGTCGCGTCGCGCACTCTGGGGTCGCGGTCGAACGGCGCGGCGAGCTTCATCGCCAGCATCTGGTGGCCGACCCCGGGGAACACCACCACGTGCAGCGGCACACCGATCGCGGTCATCGCACGCGCCAGCGCCAGGCTGTTGCGCGGGCGGACCACGGTGTCGGCATCGCCCGTCACCAACAGCAGCGGCGGGGCGTCGGCGCGGACGTAGTTTATCGGCTGAGTGACGCGCGGGTCGGGCGCGGTGGCGAACGCTTGCTTCGCCGAATCGGAAGTAAACGGATAGAAATCGTACGGGCCGGCAAGCCCGATCGCGCCCTTGATCGTATCGGCGGGGACTTTGGCGGCGGCGAGCCAGCGCGGGTCGAGCGCGAGCATCACCGCGTTGTAGGCTCCCGCCGAATGGCCCATCACGAATATCCGCGCCGGATCGCCGCCGACCTGGGCAACATGATCGAGCGCCCAGCGCAGCCCGGCGGCGCTGTCCTCGAGCATGTGCGGATATTCGCCGCCCGGGACCAGCCGGTAGCCGGGCAGGACGACGACATAGCCCAGCCGCGCGAAATGGCGGCCGATGAAGCCGTAAGCCTCGGGGGTGCCCGAATGCCAGCCGCCGCCGAAGTAGAACACGATTACCGGGCGCGGCGCGGCGGCGGGCGCGGTCGGCGCCCAGACGTCGACGCGTTGCGCCGGATCGCCGCCGTAGCGAGCGGCCTTGACCACACGGGCAACGCCGCCGCTGCCCCGCAGCACGAGATCGGCGCGGTCGAGCAACGCCGCCGAGCCGCGCGAGATCGCCAGCTGGACGCCCGCGAACAGCAGCGCCGCGACCACCGCCAGCGCAATTACCAATCCACCCATTCGTCTGCGCCTCGCCCTCATCGCGCGGGCCTAGCTGCAAACGGGAAAGGGCGCCACGCCGATCGACGCAGCGCCCCCAGGCCCCCGTGGTAATCTCTTGATCTCAGCCGAGCAGGCGGCGCGCGGCCTTCTCCAGCAGCGGGATGTCCTCGGGCACTTCGCCCAGCAGCACGACTTCGCCCGACGGCAGCCGGCGCGCAACCAGCAGCGCGAACTCGCTGCCGTCGGCGGGAATCGAATCGAGCGGCATGTGATCGAGCTTGCGCAGCTTTTTGGCCAGCGCCTCGCGCGGGGTGTCGCGCACGTCGGGCTTGCCCGCTTCCTCGCGCCGCGCCTTGCGTTCGGCGCCGACCACGCTCTTGAGCCCGCCCGGCGCTGCCGCGAGATAGCCGGCGAGCGCCCCCTGACCGAGTCCGAGGCGCTGCGCATGGCCGAGCGCAGAGGCGTATTCGGCGAGCCGGGTCTTGTCGTATTCGGAGCCGAACACGAGCTTGACCACCGGGGTCATCGGCGCGCGGTCTTGGACGGTCAGCCCGGCATCGGCGATCAGTTCCTCGAATTCCTCGGGGGCATCGGCGGCGGCAAGCGAGAAATCGTAAGCCCGCCCGATCGCGGCGTACAGCGTGCTTCGCGTGCGGTCCTCGGAGCCTTGCGCCTGAACCGCAAGTTCGCGCGCCGAGGCGAGATAGTCGGCGAGGCCGAGTCCGGCGTCGCTTTGGTCGCCGAACACAGGCGCGTCGTCGAATGCACTGACGTCCTCGGCGGGCAGCGGCGCGTCGTCGAACCCGCCGAACGCAGGTTCGGGGAACGCGATTCCGTCGTCGCCGAGCGCATCGAGCGCGGTGAGATCGAGCACGTCGGTGCCGTCCTCTTCCTCCTCGGCGTCCTCGTCATCGTGAATGTCGGCCGGACCATCGGCCCATTCGGTCAGCGGTTCCTCGAGCGGCGCGGGTTCGACCGGCGCTGCCGAAGCGGTTTCGAGCGCCTGATCGACCTCGAGCAGCAGCTCGTCGGTGGTCTGGGCGTCGGCCAGCTCCTTCCAGTTGATCACCCCATAGATGAAGTCGATCGTATCGTCGTCGCTCGAAAACGGCAGCAAGATGCCGCGATAGGCGAGTGTCGCCCCGCGCTGGTTGACGAATTCGGCTTCGAACCCGATCGGCGCCTGGTTGGCGAGAATCTGCATGTAATGGTCGGTGATCCGCGACAGCAGCGAGCGGCTGGGAACGTCGCCAAGCGACTGGATCGCGCCGTCGGTCCCGCATTCCTTGGCGAGCTGGGCGCCGAGATACTGGATCGCGGGATCGTCGACCCCGGCGGTGAAGTCGAGCAGCACGCTGTACGGGCCGAAATCGGGGAGGGCGTCGGGATCGAGGTCCTCGACCGAAGGGAAGTTGCGGTTGTCGAGCAGGCTCGCCCAATGGTTGTAGGCGCGCACCTGCATGCGGCGCTCGTCCTGCCCGATCGGCGAGGGCGGCGGTTCGCGCACGGCTTCCTGCTCGGCCGCGTGGTCGGCGGCATAGCTTTCCTCGTCGGCATCCCCCGCGTCGGAAGTGAGCCACTGTCCCCGGTAGGTATCCATAAAT
Organism: Sphingomonadales bacterium; assembly: GCA_038202745.1. Classification (GTDB taxonomy): domain Bacteria; phylum Pseudomonadota; class Alphaproteobacteria; order Sphingomonadales; family Sphingomonadaceae; genus Novosphingobium. The sequence continues at coordinate 38,592 of JBBRER010000007.1, read as the reverse complement.
CACGCACCCCTGCGGCCCTGTCGAGGCGGGTTTGGCGCAACATGGTAAATTAATCGTTAAGTTGCGCCGGGTGCGAAAATGTTTCCGCGGCGCGCGGATCGGGCAAGGCGAGCCCGCGATCGGTCCCGCACAGCCGGTCCCAGACGCGGAAGTAGAGCCCGTAATTGCAGCGGTATCGATCGTGATGGCGCTGGTGATGGCTCGCGGTAATCAGCCAGCCGCCGACCCGCGAGTGGACTAGCCATCGCGGAAACAACTCCCAGCCCATGTGATTGGTCACCCCCATCACGGTCATCGTCGCCAGAACGAGCGCGAGCACTGCGGGGTGGACGGGCACGAGAAACACCAGCGCGGGGATCACCGCCGCGCCCGTCAGCGCTTCGAAGGGATGGAAGCTCATCGCCGCCCACGCGGTCGGTGGGCGGCTGGCATGGTGGACCGTGTGCGCGATGCGGAACGGCGCCGGGCGGTGGAGCCAGCGATGGGTCCAGTAGAACCAGGTATCGTGCGCGAACAGGTAGATGGCGAGCGAAACCGGCAGCCACCACAGCGGTCGCGCGTCCCATGCCGTGTATATCCGGGTCCAGCCGCGCGCCTGCCAGCCCCACGCGACGATCCCCGTGGGCACGCCGTAAATTGCGGCGGAAAGCAGCGACCAGCCGATCTCGCGGCGGATTTGCGGGACGAGCCCGGCGTAAAGTCCGGGGCGCACTTTCGCGGTCGCCCACGCGAAAGCTCCGCTCGCCGCGAGATAGCGCGCGGCGACGATGCCCGTCATCGCGAGCGCGGAAAGCAGGGCTGCGGCAAGCGCGGTCATCGCGCGATGCTATGCCAAGCGCACCCGGCTTGCTAGGCGGAGCGAATGCGAACCTTGCTCCTCCCGCTCGTCCTGCTGGCCGTCCCCGTCGACGCCTCTCCCACTGCCGCCGATCGCACGATGATCGCCGCGGTCGATGCAGAACAGGCGCGCACGCTTGGCTTGCTCGAGCGTGTGGTCGATCAGAACAGCGGGACGCGCAATCTTGCCGGGGTCCGCGCGGTTTACGACACGTTTCGCCCCGAGTTCGAGGCGCTCGGCTTCACCGTGCGCTGGGTTCCGCAAGACGCCGCGAACCGCGCAGGCCACCTGATCGCCACGCACAAAGGCAAGCGCGGCGCCAAGCGGCTGCTGTTGATCGGCCATCTCGACACGGTGTTCGAGCCCGATTCGGGGTTCCTCAAGTTCGAGCGCGTCGACGCGGCCCACGCGCGCGGCCCCGGCGTCTCCGACGACAAGGGCGGCGACGTGACGATGCTCGCGGCGCTGCGCGCGATGCAGCAGGCAGGAACGCTCCGGAACGCCAACATCGAGGCGGTGCTGACCGGCGACGAGGAGGAAGCCGGGCTGCCGCTGTCGGTATCGCGCGCCGATCTGATCGCCGCGGGCAGGAGCGCCGACGTCGCGCTCGATTTCGAAGGGCTGGCGCGCGACGGCGGCAAGGACATGGGCTCGGTCGCGCGGCGTTCGGCGGGCAACTGGACGCTGACCGTCACCGCGCGCAGCGGGCACAGCAGCGGGGTGTTTTCCAACGCTGCGGGCGACGGCGCGATCTATGCGCTCGCGGGCATCCTCACCGCGTTCCGCAGCGAACTTCCCGAGCCCAACCTCACGCTCAACGTCGGGCTCGCTGCGGGCGGGGCGACCGCCGCGCTCGGCGCCGACGAAGCCCGCGCCGAAGCCACCGGCAAGACCAACATCATCCCCGCCGCCGCGGTCGCGCGCGGCGATCTGCGCGCGCTCAGCCAGGAGCAGATCGCGCGCGTCGTCGCGCGGATGCGGGCAATCGCCGCGCGGACATGGCCCGGCGCAAAAGCGACGCTGGTGTTCGAAGACAAGTATCCGCCGATGGCGCCCACCGCGGGCAACCGCGCGCTGCTCGCGCAGCTCAACGCGGTCAACGCCGCGCTCGCCCTGCCCGCGATGGGCGAGCTCGATCCGCTCAAGCGCGGCGCGGGCGATATCAGCTTCGTCGCCGCCGATGTCGACAGCCTCGCCGGGCTGGGTCCGGCGAGCGAGGGCGATCACACCCCGCGCGAGACGGTCGACATCCCGAGCATCTGGACCCAGGCCAAGCGCGCCGCGCTGCTGATGAGCCGCCTCGCCGCCGAAAAGCGCTAGCCCCCCGCCTCCCACGGCGAGCAGCCCGGATCGAGGCCCACCAGATGCCGCCGCAGCGATGCCCGCGCGAGCCGCTCGGTTTCGGCCTTGCGCCGCGCCGCGGCCAGCGGGACCGTCGCGGCCGCGCGGACGATCTCGGCATCGTAGCCGTCGGCGACGATCACCCCGCAGCGCTCGGGCAGGAAATCGGCCGTCTCCATGCACGCGCGGTCGAGATGCGCGGCCAGCCCCCAGTAGAACCGGTCGCAGTGTTCGAGATAGTCGCCCCACTTGGCGTCGCCCATCAGATCGGCGCGGCTGACCTTGATCTCGACGATCACCAGATGACCTTTGGGGTCGATCCCCATCAGGTCGGCGCGGCGCCCCGCCAGTCCGCTTTTTGGGCGCAGCGGCATTTCGCCGATGCACCACACGTCGTTGCGCGCGAATAGCCGGCAGATCCCGCGCGCAACTTGGCGCGCGGCGCGTTCGTCCTCGGCGAAAAGAGCAGGAGCAAGCTGAGCCACAGCGCAGCTCTAAGAACGGAACGGGAACTTTGCAAGCGCGCCGGACGCGACGCAATCAGCCGATCCGGCGCGCCCCTTGCTCGGGGGCAAGCGCCAGCAACGCGGTGCGCGCGGCATGAAATTCCTGCCACAGCGCGAGCGCCGCCGGCGCCGGATTGGCCCCGCGCGCGTGAACCGCGAGCAGCGCGGCGATCCCCGGCTCCATCACCGCGGACAAGTCGGCAATGCCCTGTTCGGCGAGCGCCCGGCGCCAGCCCCCCGCGTCGCGGATGATCGCGGGATAGTTGCGAACGTCGGGGCGCATCGGTTCGACCGCCATCCCCGCGAGCGTCGCGACGACGCCCACCGCGTCGTGAAGCGCCGACCATTTCATGCTCATCGCGCTCGCCGAAGCCTGGCCGAAATCGGCGCGGCCCGAAGCGGGTAGCGGCGGGAGCGCGGCGTGCGCAGGCGCGAAGCTGGGCGGGACGGCGTTCATTGCGTCCGTGTAGCGCGCGCAGGCTTGCCAAATCGCTAATGCCGGGGGCGTGGGAAAAGCCTCTGGCAAGCGCGCCCCGGCGCTGCTAACCGCTCGCCTCGCAAGCACCCGTAGCTCAGCTGGATAGAGCGCTGCCCTCCGAAGGCAGAGGCCACAGGTTCGAATCCTGTCGGGTGCGCCACCTTACGCGGACTTGGGCCTCTTCCGGATCAAATAGCGCCACACCCCGACCGCGTTGATCGCCAGCAAAACGACGTTCTGCACCCCGATCCCCTCGCTTTTGGGCTGGAGGAACCCCCAGCCGATCAGCGCGAGCGAACTGGTGACGAAGATCACCATCGCATAGCCGGTCCACCGCCGCCCCAGATCGAGCGAGACCAGCAGCGCGCCGAGCGCCGCCGCGGCCGCGCCGTAATACTGGAGGATCGTCAGCACGGTATCGCTCATCGCAGATCAGCGAACCCCGCGCCGAGCGATGTTGCCGCGGGCTTGCTCAGGCCGCTTCGAGCCGCGCCGACGACGTGTTGGCGACGCGCGCCAGTTCGGCGAAGAATGCGTCGAGCGCCTGGCCCTTGAGCACGAAGTTATGACGGAAATCGGGGAGCTGGCCCGATTCGAGCGTGTGCGTGAGCATCGCTCGCGCCCGGCAGATCCGGCTTTTGACCGTGCCCAGCGCGATCCCGCAGATGTCCGCGATCTCGTCGTAGGAAAGGTTGCCGACCGCGACGAGGATCAGCGCTTCGCGGTGCGTATCGGGAAGCACCGACAGCGCGCGCAGCACATCGGCGAGCGCGATCGCGTCTTCCTGGCCGGCGGGCGCGCGCAGCGTGCGTTCGGCCACGCCTTCGTCGTAATCGCCGCGGAAGCGGTTGCGTCGCGCCTCGCTGTAGAACTGGTTGCGCAGGATCGTGAACGTCCACGCCTTGAAGTTGGTCCCGGCATGATAGCGGTCGCGCGCGGCCCACGCGCGCATCATCGTTTCCTGGGCAAGATCGTCGGCGCGGTCGCGGCAGCCGCACAGCGAGCGCGCGAACGCGCGCAAATGGGGCGCGACATCGGCCAGCGCTTGGCGGAAATCCTCGTCGCTGAGAGCGAGTCCTTCGGCCCGGGCGTTGCCCACGGTCTGCGTTGCTGTCAATTTTGTTCCCCTTTTTTCGCACGCGCGATGAAATCTCAACGAAACTTAACCCGGATTAGTTCCCGCAGGAGTCGGAACCGTGCGCGCTGTCACCGGTTGTTCAATCAAGCGCGCCGCTTGCGCGCGCATCAGGAGAACGCCCGTGGCCGACCTCGCCTCCGCTCCCGCGACCGCCGTCGCCGATGACGCCGCCGCGGCCAAGGCGCCCAATCCGCGCCGTCATTACGACAGTCCCGAGGACCTGCTCGACGATATTTCGCTGTCGCTGGGCGAGCGCGAAAACCTGCTCCGCGAGTGGAAGCAGGATCTCGACCGCCGGCTCGAGTCCGAATCCGAGGGGATGAGCGCGTCCGATCCGATGTCGGCGGACAAGGAATCGCGTCTTGCCGGCGAGACGCGCCGGGTCACAACCGCGCTCGAGCGGGCCGCCGCGGATCGGAGCCTAGCCGAAGGCTGAGGCTCGCGCCCGCGACCAAGGGAACCGCGCCCGCCGCGAGCGGTTGATGCAACGGCTGGCCACCTGGCGCGCCGAGCGAGAACGGACACACGCCGCATGCCCAGGGCCGCCCGCCTCAGGAAAGTGCTGATCGTCGAGGACGACGCGTTGCTGGCGATGGCGCTGGCCGAAGCTTTCGCCGACGCCGGGGTGCGCGACGTCCGGGTGTCCGCCAGCACCGCCGAGGCAATGGTCGAGATCGGCGATTTCGCGCCGCAAGTCATGGTGCTCGACGTCAATCTGGCCGATCGGAGCGACGGTTGGGGGCTCGCCGAACTGGCGCAGCAATTGTTCGATCGCCAGCCGCTGATCATCTTTTCGACGGGTTCGCCCGAGGCGATCCCCGAGCATGTCCGCGAGCTCGGGATCGTGTTGGCCAAACCTTATACGCCCGAGGATCTGGTCGCGATCGCGCGCAAGTCCGCGCCGCGCTCGATGATCTCGCGTCTGCTCGGAACCTGAAGGTCGCGTGTGGCCGCGGCGCGGGCATGGCCGCGCCAACGAAAAAGGCCCCCGCAATCTTTACGATTGCGAGAGCCTCGGGAGCGGGACACCACCGGGTGCGGGGGGTGGGGGAGGGCCGGTGGTGACGAGGCTGAAACGCACCTCGCGAAACATTGGTTCCCGCGCCGCGCGAAAAAATCTTTGGCTTGTGTAACAATGCCCCAAGCGCCTATCTCCCGCGCGGTCCGGTGCGGAGGATCGCCCGCCGGACCATGCGGCCCAAAGTGCTGACAGCGGCCATTGCCGCGAAGGCTCTATCAGAGGATGTTTCATGTCGGTTGCTGAACGGCTGGGTGTCGAACTGCCATATCTGCGGCGCTATGCCCGGGCGCTGACAGGATCGCAGGCTTCGGGCGACGCCTATGTCCGCGCGACGCTCGAAGCGGCACTCGCCGACAAGGCGCTGCTCGAACAGATTTCAGGTGATCGGGTCTCGCTTTATGCCGCGTTCGGCAGGATCTGGTCGACCGGCCACGTCGAAACCGCAAGCCAGGCCGGACTCGAGCAGCATGAGCAAGCCGTGCAGGACCGGCTCGGGCATGTAACCCCGCTGCACCGGCAAGCGCTGCTCCTGACCACGCTCGAGGAGTTCTCCGCCGCCGACACCGCCAAAATTCTCGGGCTGGGCGCCGACGAGGTCGAGGCGATGGTGGCGCGCGCGATCGAGGAGATCGAAAGCGAAACCACCACCCAAGTGCTGATCATCGAGGACGAGCCGCTGATTTCGATGCAGCTCGAAGGGCTGGTCAGCGATCTCGGGCATACCGTGATCGGCACCGCCGCGACGCGCAGCCAGGCGCGCGAGATTTTCGCCGACAAGCGCCCGGGGCTGGTGCTCGCCGATATCCAGCTCGCCGATGGCTCGTCCGGGATCGACGCGGTCGAGGACATTCTCAAGTTCGGCGATGTCCCGGTGATCTTCATCACCGCCTACCCCGAAAAGCTGCTCACCGGCGAACGGCCCGAGCCGACTTACCTCGTCACCAAGCCGTTCCAGGAATCGACCGTCCGCGCGCAGATCAGCCAGGCGCTGTTCTTCGGATCGAGCAAGCCGCTGGGGTGAGGGTTTTGTCCGCCTGACGGCGGAGGCAACACCGGCCCTCTCCCCGGCCCGGCCATCCATCAGGATAATGCCTTGGGTGGTCGGGCGGGGGAGAGGGCCGGTGTTGAAACGGACGGGCGGGGGCCCGTCAGCAGCAATATAACGCGAACAAGAACCCCCTCTAACCCTGCCGGATGGCGAATTCGCCAGCCTGGCGCACCGGCACGCGCAGGCGGCAGCGGACGCCGCCGGGCTCGAAGCGCAGATCGACCGCGTTGTTGAGTTCGCTGGCGACGATCTTTTCGATGAGGTCGCGGCCGAACCCGCGCTTGGCGGGCGCGGCGACCGCCGGGCCGCCGCTTTCGGTCCACTGCACTTCGGCCAAGTCTGGCGCCATCAGCCGCCACGTCACCCGCACTTTGCCGCCCGCGGCGCTGAGCGCGCCGTACTTAGCGGCGTTGGTGGCGAGTTCGTGGAGCGCGAGGCCCAGCGACATCGCGTCGTTGGGAGCGAGCGCGATCCCCGGCCCGGAGATTTCGACGTGGTCGTCGCCCGGGGCCATGTATGGCGCCAGCTCGCTGCGCACGATCCCGGCGATCGGGGCCGAGCTCCAGTCGCTTTGTGACAGAAGGTCGTGTGTCGCCGAGAGCGCGCGGATGCGCCCGGTCAACGCGTCGGCGAAGTCGTCGAGTCCGCGGGCCCGGCGGCGGGTCAGCGAGGCGATCGAAAGGACGTTGGCAAGCGTGTTCTTGACCCGGTGGTTGAGCTCGCGGACCAGCGACGTGCGGATCGCGGCTTCGCTCGACAGCCGCTCGAGCACCGCGCGATCTGCGGCGGCCTGGCGCGTTACGAAGCGCCCCAGCAGCATCGCCGCCAGCGCCAGCAGAACCCCGAAGAACAGCGTGAAGCGCGACAGGACCGATAGCCCGGCGGTGCTCTTGTCGGCGACTTCGAGGATCCACTGGCGCTCGGCGATGGTCAACGGCTTGAGCAGGCGAACCCCCCCCGCGCCCGCAAGGCGGCGTTCGGCCAAAAGGTTTTCAGTCGCGAGACTGCCGTCGTAGATCGCCACTTCGAGGTTGCGCGCGCTGGGCAGCTGGCTCGCCGCGGCGAGGAAGTCGGCGGCGCGGAAGGGGCTGTAGACGAACCCGCGTACGCGCTGGGTGTCGGGATCGTACACCGGCATATAAACGATGAAGCCGCGCGCATCCGGGCGCCCGTCATCCTGCACCAGATGCAGCCGCCCCGAAGTGGCGGGACCGTGCACCGCGATCGCGCGGTCCATGGCGTCGCGCCGGACGCTTTCGGAATACATGTCGAACCCCAGCGCCCGGTGATTGATCGCGCTCATCGGCTCGAGATACGTCACCGGCGCGAGCAGCCGAGTGTCCGCGCCGGGACGCGGACGGATCGCATATCCCCGGGCGAGCGCCTGTTGACCGCGTTCGTGAGCGCCGACTTCGGCGGGAGCCAGCAACGGCGCCCAGCCGATGCCGAGCGCGCTGTGATACGATCCGCCGCCCGATAACGCCGCGGCGAAGCGCGAAAAGGCCTGGCGATTGGCGTCGTCGCGCGTCGCCATGAGCGCCGCGGCGGCGTGGAGCGAGGCCGCGCTTTCGGCGGCGCGGCGCTGGAGCGCGGCGCCGATCTCGCCGGCGTGGCGCTCAAGATCGATCCGCCGCGCGTCGCCTGCCGCCTGTTCGATCGCCATCAGCGCGACGAATGTCGCCGCCATCACGATCAGGAACAGGCCGAGCGGGATCAACCGGGGGAATCGCCGAATCCACACCCCGTCCGGGGTTCTGTCGGCGGTCGGAGCCTTCATCAAATCGCTTTTCCGCCTGGCTTCGCTCGCGACTCTGCCGGCCCCCAGGCCGCGTCGCCGCTGGATTTCAAGGGGAACCAAGCGCCGGTTCGATTGTTCCCGGATCGAGCCCAACCGACGCGGCGCTTGACGCCGGGCGCGGGAACAGGAAACAGGATTTCGTTGTTGTGGAGTTGGTATTGGCACACTCGGGTGGAAGGGATGTCCGCGGCGCTCGCGGGGTTCCCTCGTCCACGCCCCGCGGGAAATCTGCCGCCGGGCCCGGTAAGCCGGGGTGGGCGGACGGCTTGCGCCAGCTTTACGATTCGGTCCTCGACGAGAAACTGCCCGACAGTTTCGACGAGTTGCTCAAGAGGCTCGATCAGGCCGGTCATGGCTGACGCGGACGCGGGGGAAGACAGCTTCAAAAGAGAACTTCTGGCGACGCTGCCGCATTTGCGCGCGTTTGCCCGCGGGCTGTGCGGCCGCCCCGACGTCGCCGACGATCTTGTCCAGGAAACAGCGATCAAGGCCTGGACCGCGCGCGAGCGGTTCAACGAAGGCACCAACATGCGCGCCTGGACATTCGTCATCCTGCGCAACCATTTCCGCAGCGAATTGCGCCGCGGCCGCCGCGAAGGCGAATACGACGAGGCGGTGGCCGAACGCGTGCTGGTTGCGCCGCCCAGCCAGGAAGGCCCGCTTCATCTCGACGACATGCAGCGCGCGCTGCAGAAGCTGCCCGCCGAGCGGCGCGAGGCGCTGCTGCTGGTCGGCGCGGGCGGGTTCAGCTACGAAGAAGCCGCGGAAATCTGCGGTTGCGCGATCGGGACGATGAAAAGCCGGGTCGCCCGCGGCCGCGCCGCGCTCGCGGTGTTGCTCGACGACGAGGGCAACGCGCCGGCCGAGCACCGCCAAGCCGCTGCTCGCGTTGCGGTGCATGCGAGCTGACGCTCGGCCGGCGCGGCCGGGATCGAAACGCAGTCCAGCGTCGTGACTCGCCTGATCTTCGTCGACGACAGCCGGTCGGGGATCACGCGCAAGCACGCTGGGCGCGGCTGGGCCTATTTCGCGCCCGAGGGCAAGCGCATAACCGACCGCGAGGAAATCGATCGGCTGAATTCGATCGCGCTGCCACCGGCGTATCGCGACGCGTGGTTTGCGGCGCGCCCCAACGCCCACCTGCTCGCGTTCGGATACGACGCGAAGGGGCGCAAGCAGTATCGCTACCACCCCGAATTCCGCGCGACGCGCGAGTGCGTGAAGTACGATTCGCTCGCGCAGTTCGGTGCAGCGCTGCCCGATCTTCGCAAGCGCGTCGCGGCCGATCTCAAGGCGCGCGGGCTAGGGCGCGAACGCGCCATCGCCTCGGTGGTGCGGTTGCTCGACGGGGGCGAAATCCGCATCGGCAACGAAGCGTATGCGAAATCGAACAAGAGCTTCGGCGCGACCACGCTCAGGATGCGCCACGCCAAGGTCAAGGGCGGGACGCTCAAGCTGAGGTTCCGCGCCAAGTCGGGCAAGGAAGCTGAGCTCAAAGTCACCGACCGCACGCTGATCCGCTTCGTCAAGGCGATGCAGGACCTTCCCGGGCAGAACTTGTTCCAGTTCGTCGGCGAAGACGGCGCGCCGAGCGCGGTCGGCTCGGACGACGTCAACGCCTATATCCACGGCGTTATGGGCGACGATTTCACCGCCAAGCATTTCCGCACCTGGGCGGCGAGCGTCGCGGGGTTCGAACTGATGCTCGGCGCGACCGAAAAGGTCGGGATCAAGGAGCTTGCGCTCCGCGTTTCGGAGCGGCTCAACAACACCCCCGCGGTCGCGCGAAAATCGTACATTCACCCCGCTATTACTGCGCTCGCGCAGGACGGTGAGGCGCAGGCCTACTTGCGCAAGAAGACGAAGCTGCCGCGCGCCACCAAATTCCTTTCGCGAACCGAGCGCGGGCTGATCGCATACCTCGAGGCCGCGCCCGACGCCGCCGAGTTGATCGCGGCCGCCTAGCTTCCGAGCCGCGCCGCCACCGCGCGCAGATCGTCGACGAAGCGCGCTTCCTGCTCGGCGCGCGCATCACCGTCGAGCCGGAGCAGATACGATGGATGCGTGGTGATCCACAGCTCGCTTCCGTCCGGCAGGCCGCGAGGCTGACCGCGCTCCTTCTGCACACTCACGGTCTTGCCCAGGATATCGCGCGAGGCGCTCGCCGAGCGCGAGGATGACTCGCGGCTTGATCAGCTCGCGCTCGCCGTCGAGCCACCAGCGGCAAATGTCGATTTCGCCCGCGGCGGGCGACTGGTGCAGCCGCCTCTTCCCCCGTGGCGTGAACTTGAAATGCTTGACCGCGTTGGTCACGTAAGCCTGGTCGCGGACCACCCCCGCCTTTTCGAGATGCGCGGTGAGCAAGCGTCCGGCGGGTCCGACGAACGGGCGGCCCTCCTGTTCCTCGACGTCGCCGGGCTGTTCGCCCACGATCATCAGCGCGGCGTCCTTGGCGCCTTCGCCCATCACCGCGCGCGTCCCGTTGCAGCCGATCGGGCAGCGCCGGCAGGCGTGGATCGCCTCGCCGATCCCGGACAGGCTTTCCGGCCGATCGCCCTTGCCGAACACCGCCGCGCCTTTGTCCACCATCGCCGCCTCGCGCGCCTGCGCCCCGGCGACGAGCCTCGGAATGAGCGCCGCCTCGGGCATGTTCTTCCAGTACTTGCGGGGCATTTTCGTTGCGCCGCGCTGCCGTTGGTGTGAAGAAGCGGGGGCATCGGTGCTGCACCAGCGGGGTCAATCCCTTGCGGCAGGCGCTGCGCTGGAGTGTCCTGACGGGAGGATCGAACATGTCCGACGATAAACCGGCCGCCGAAGTCGACGTCACCAAAGCCTGGGCCGCGACGCAGGGTCAAAAAGGCGCGGCCGGGCGGCTGCGGATTTACGCCGCGCTGGCCTGGGTGGTCGCGATCGGCGCCGAAATCGCCGGCATCGTCATGCTCAAGCAGCACAAGTTCGATCACGGCAACATGGCGCTGCTGATCGGTCTGCTGGCCGCGATCGCCGCGTTCGCGATCGCCGGCAATCTGATGTGGAAGGCCGCCAACCGGCACGATCCGGCGAGCAAGGCCGACGGGTTCCGGTTCTTCGTCCAGAATCAGCTCGGTGCGATCATCACGGTTATCGCGTTCCTGCCGCTGCTCGTGCTGATCTTCATGGACAAGGACATGGACCCCAAGAACAAGAAGATCGCGGGCGGCGTCGGTGTGGTGCTGGCGTTGGCCGCCACTGCGATCGGGATCGACTTCAAGCCGCCCTCGGTCGAGCAATATACCCAGGACATGAATCAGTGCGCCGGCCAGATCAAAACCGGCCAGGCGACAACCGCCTGCTCGCCCGAAGTCGCGGCGCAGGCGCAGGATATCGCGCGCGACTCCAAAGCGGTCACCGAAGCGACCAAGAGTGCGGCCAATCCAAACGGCATCGACAAGGTCTTCTGGATTGCATCGGCCACGGCCGGCGAGAAGGCCGAAACCGAGCACGTCTTCCACCTTTGCGACGGCGTTTCGACGCTCCGCGGCAAGACGGTGAACAGCGGGACCGTGACCGAAGCCTACAAGGAAAACGCCACCCGCATCACCAAGCAGATTCCGATGGAGCAGAGGCAATGCGGTTTTGCGGCCGCGCCGGGGACACCCGCGGCCAACGTTAGGCCGGCACCATCCACTCCGGCCTGAGTTGGCCGGCCGACCTTGGCCGCGGGCGATAGTCCGCGCAGTCAAGGGCTTGCGGGCAGACTGACAGCGCGGGCCGACCGGTCCGCTGCATGCGGCGGACTCGTCCTGCCCGTGGGAACGAATCCCCGGTGCGCGCTTTGAATCGCCCGGAAAGGGGTTCCCGGGCATGGCAGCACGCGCGTATTGGCAAGGGCAGATCCGGCTGGCGCTGGTCTCGATCCCGGTCGAGGTCTATCCGGCGACGCGCTCGGGCGCGGCGATTTCGTTTCGCCAGATCCACGAGCCTTCGGGCAAGCCGATCAAGTACGAGAAAGTCGCGCCCGGGGTCGGGCCGGTCTCGCTCGACGAGATCGTCAAGGGGTACGAAGTCTCCAAAGGCACGTTCGTGCTGCTCGAGGACGACGAGATCGAAGCGGTCAAGATCGAGAGCCGCAAGACGCTCGATCTCGTCCAGTTCGTCGGGGCCGACGAGATCGACGTGTTCTACTTCGAGAAGCCCTATTTCGTCGTCCCCGCCGACGACCTCGCCGAAGAAGCTTACGTCGTGCTGCGCGATGCGCTCAAGCGCGCAAGGAAGGTCGCGCTGGGGCAGCTTTCGGTGCGCGGGCGCGAGACGCTGGTGTCGATCAAGCCGTGCGGCAAGGGCCTGATCCTCGAGACGATGCGCTACGCCGACGAAGTTCAGAAGGCGCAAGGCTATTTCCGCGACATCGGCAGCGCCAAGCCCGACGAGGACCTGCTCGATCTTGCCACCACGCTGATCGACAAGAAGACCGCGCCGTTCGACGCGAGCAAGTTCCACGATCGGTATATCGATGCGCTCCACGCGCTGATCGAGAAGAAGCGCAAGGCCAAGGGCAAGAAGATCCTCGAGGACGTGACCGAGCCGACGGGGCGCGCTTCGGGCAACGTCATCGACCTGATGGCCGCGCTCAAGCAATCGCTGGGCGACAAGAAGGGCGCCAAACCGGCTGCGAAGTCTGCCCCGGCACGCAAGCGAGCCTGAGGCGATGGCGCGCGCCGATCCGCTCAAGGAATACAACCGCAAGCGCGACTTCAAGCTGACGGCGGAACCTTCGGGCAAGCGCGCTTCGAGCGGCGCGGGCAACTCGTTCGTCGTCCAGAAACACGATGCAACCCGGTTGCACTGGGATTTCAGGATCGAAGTAGACGGCGTGCTGAAGAGCTGGGCGGTGACCAAGGGCCCGAGCCCCGATCCCGACGACAAGCGGCTCGCGGTGCGCACCGAGGACCACCCGCTCGCCTATGGCGCGTTCGAGGGGATCATCCCGGCGGGCGAGTACGGCGGCGGGACGGTGATGCTATGGGACCGCGGCACCTGGGCGCCGGTCGCGGGCAAGAGCGCCAAGGACCTCGACAAGGGCCACCTCCACTTCACGCTTCAGGGCGAGCGGATGAACGGCGATTGGCTGCTGATCCGGCTCAAACCGCGCGCGAGCGAAAAGCGCGAGAACTGGCTGCTGCGCAAGATCGCCGACGAGCACGCCGACGTCGGCGACGTGCTCGTCGAGCGCGCGCTGACGAGCGTGCTCACCGGGCGCAGCATGGCTGAGATCGCCGCCGACAAGCGCGGCGCGCATTCGCTCAAAGGCAAGAAGGGTGACGACTTTGCCGCGACGATGGCGAGCGCGGCGCGCCACAACTCGCGATCGGCGAAGAAGCCGATAACGCGGTCAAAACGCGGCCTAAAGCGGGCCCAAAGCCTACCGACGTTCGAACCGGTCCAGTTGGCGACGTTGGTCGATGCGGTGCCCGCGGGGAATGGCTGGTTTCACGAGATCAAGTTCGACGGCTACCGCGCCGAAATCGCCTGCAGCGGCCAAGAGGTCCGCGTTTATACCCGCAGCGGCAAGGACTGGACAGACAAGTTCGCGCCTTTGGTGGCCCACTTCGCCGCGCTCGATCTGCCGCCGTGCCTGATCGACGGCGAGGTCGTCGCGTATGGGGCGGACGGCAATCCCGATTTCTCCTCGCTCCAGGCGGTGCTCAAGCGCGGCCATGGATCGCAGGGGCCGGGCGATGCGCTGGCCTACTTCGCGTTCGACTTGCTCAGCCTCGATAGCGAGGATTTGCGCAAGCTCCCCAATATCGAACGCAAAGAGCGGCTTCAGGCGCTGTTCGCCGGCGTACAACCGCCGCTCCATGTCGCCGATCACGTCATCGGCGCGGGCGAGACGCTTTACCGTTCGATGTGCGAGGCCGGGCAGGAAGGGATCATCGCCAAGCGCATCGACGCGGCGTATCTGGGCAAGCGCAGCCAGGCCTGGCTCAAGGTCAAGTGCACGCTGCGCCAGGAATTCGTGATCGCCGGGTGGAAGAAGTCGAGCACCCGCGCGCGGCCGTTTTCCTCGCTGCTGCTCGCGCAGAACGAAGGCGGCAAGCTGGTTTACAAGGGCAACGTCGGGACCGGGTTCAACGCCGCCTCGCTCGACGATCTGGCGCGGCGGATGAAAGCGCTCACCGCCAACGAGCCTGCGCTCGAAGTGCCGCGCGAGGACCGGCGCGGGGTCACCTGGCTGCGCCCCGAGCTCGTCGCCGAAGTCGCGTTCAGCGAGTTTACAGGCGCCAATGAAAAAGGAGGCGGCTCGGTCCGCCACGGCAGCTTCCTCGGCCTCCGCGGCGACAAGGCGGCGGCCGAGGTCAAACCCGAGCGCGCGATTGCCGCGCCCGCCGCCAAGCCGCTCGTCCCGATCAGCAATCCCGAGCGCGTGATTTACCCCGAGAGCGGGCAGACCAAGGGCGACCTCGCCGACTACTATGCCGCGGTCGCCCCGCTGATGCTGGCGTTTGCCGCCGACCGCCCCTTGAGCCTCGTGCGCTGCCCGCAAGGCCGCGCCAAGCAGTGCTTCTTCCAGAAACACGATTCGGGATCGTTCGGCGCCGCGGTCAAACACGTCCCGATAGTCGAAAAGGACGGGCAGGCGGAGGACTACCTCTATGTCGCCGACGCCGCGGGCCTGCTGACGTGCGTTCAGATGGGGACGATCGAGTTCCACGGCTGGGGCTGCCGCACCGAGGATGTCGAGCGGCCCGACCGGATGATCTTCGATCTCGATCCCGACGAAGGGCTCGATTTCGAAGACGTCAAGCGCGGCGCGCGCCACATCCGCGGCCGCCTCGCCGATCTCGGGCTGGTCAGCTTCGCGATGCTCTCGGGCGGCAAAGGCGTCCACGTCGTCGTGCCGCTCACGGCGGGGCACGATTGGGACACGCACAAGGACTTCTCGCGCCGCTTCGCCGAAGCGCTGAGTCTGGCCGAGCCCGACCGCTACGTCGCGACGATGAGCAAGGTCAAACGCAAGGGCAAGATTTTCATCGACTGGCTGCGCAACCAGCGCGGTGCGACCGCGGTGCTTCCCTTTTCGGCGCGCGCACGCGAAGGCGCGCCCGTCGCGGCGCCGATCGATTGGGACGAACTCGACGGGTTCGCGCACGCCCACGTCTTCGGGATCGGCGACGCCGCGCGGCTGGCCGAACGCGCGCAAAATCTGGTTGGATGGGGATTCGCGGCGCAGCCGCTGCCCGCCGTGTAAGATAGAATCGCGCGATTCATTTCGCAGGTGCAGCAAAACTCTATCCGTGCTACAAAACCGATACACCGCATTGGGTTGAGTCGGTTTCGCGCTGCGACGGACGTACGGCCGAGTGCCCATTCCGCTGCGCCGCACCCGGAACCAAACTCGCCGCGCGTGCGTTATCAAGCCGGACTAGCGACCCACACCTGAGGATTACCGCGACATGACCGTTCAGCAGCTCCGGACCCCGTCCGCGGCCCAGCCCGCTTCGCGCGGCGAGATCGTCTCGCTGTTCGCGGGTTGGAGCGACAGCCGCAGCCCGGACCCGCTGCGGATCGCGATGATCGGCACCTTTCCGCCGCGCAAGTGCGGTATCGCCACGTTCACGTGCGACACGGTCGAACAGCTCGCCGCGCACCATCCCGAAATCGGCGTCGACGTTTACGCGCTCGACAATTCGCGCAGCCCCCATGATTACGCGGGCCTGGCCGGCGTCATCGCCGCCGATGCCCGCGACGAATACCTTCGTGCCGCGCGCGGCATCAACGAATCGGGTGCCGATGTGGTGTGGGTCCAGCACGAGTTCGGCATCTTCGGCGGCGCGGACGGTGAACTGATCTGCGATCTGGTCGATCGCATCGCCGCACCGCTGGTGGTCGCAATGCACACCGTGCTTGGCGAACCGTCCGCCAATCAGGAGCGGATAATGCGCCACCTGATCGCGCGCGCGTCGCGGATCGTGGTGATGTCGCGGCGCGGGCGCGAGTTGCTCGTCGAACGCTATGACGCTCCGCCCGAGCGCATCGAGCAGATCGAGCACGGCGCGCCCGACCGGCCGTTCGGGCGTGAGGAGGAATTCAAGGCGCGGCTTGGCCTGACGGGGCGCAAAGTGCTGATGACTTTCGGGCTGATCGGGCCGGGCAAAGGGCTCGAGCGGATGATCGAGGCGCTGCCCGCGATCGTCGCGCGCCACCCCGAAGTGCTCTATCGGATCGTCGGCGCGACGCACCCGGTGCTCGCGGCGGAGCAGGGCGAGCGCTATCGCGATAGCCTTGAGGCGCTGGCGCAGCGGCTCGGGGTCGAGGATCACGTCCGCTGGGACAACCGCTTCCTCGACAACCGCGAACTGCTTGACCAGATCGAAGCGAGCGACATTTACGTAACCCCCTACTTCAATCTCCAGCAGGCGACCTCGGGTACGCTCAGCTACGCGGTCGCGCTGGGCAAGGCGGTGGTTTCGACGCCTTACGTCCATGCCCGCGAGCTGCTCGGCGACGGCACTGGAGTGCTGGTCGCCCCCGATTCGAGCGCCGAACTGGCCGAGGCGGTGAATCGCCTGCTCGACGATCCGGCCGAGCTTGCCCGCACCAAACGCCGCGCATGGGAGCGCGGTCGCGCGACGATCTGGCCCGCCTTCGCCGCCGCCACCGCACATCTGGCGCACGCCGCCGCAGCCCCTGGGCACGGTGCCGCGCCGCTTTCGGCGACCCCCGGTCTGGCTGCAGTGTTCGCGATGAGCGACGGCACCGGAATGCTCCAGCATAGCGACGGCGTCGTGCCCGATCGCAGCCACGGCTACTGCACGGATGACAACGCCCGCGCGCTGATGCTGCTGAATGTCGCCGGCGGGCTTGCTCCGGCCGAACGGAGCATGCGCAGCGCGACTTACGCCGCGTTCCTGCGCGACGCGTGGAACCCCGACCGCCGCCGCTTCCGCAACTTCATGCGCTTCGACCGTGGTTGGTGCGAGGACGTCGGTTCGGCGGATTCGAACGGCCGCGCGTTGTGGGCGCTCGGCCACACCGCCGCCCGCGCTCCCGATCTGGCGTTGCGGACGTGGGCGCTGCGCTGGTTCAAGAAAGTCGCGCCCGCGCTGGGAGAGCTGGAATCGCCGCGCACGGTGGCCTTCACGATGCTCGGCGCGGCCGAAGTGATGCGCGCTGCGCCGAGCGAAGCCGCGCTGGGTTTGCTGACGCGCGGCGGGGCGTTGCTGCACAATCTTCTGGCGGCCTCGCGCCGGCCAGACTGGGCCTGGTTCGAAGCGGTGCTCGCCTATGACAATCCGCGTCTGCCGCAAGCGTTGATCGAAGCCGGGATGGCGTGCGGCAACGCGAGCTGGATCGAAGCCGGGCTCGATACCCTGGCGTGGATCGCCGCGCGCCAGACGTCCGCCGAAGGGCATTTCCGTCCGATCGGTTCCGAAGGATTCCATCTCGAATACGCCTCGCTCCCGTTCGACCAGCAGCCGCTCGAAGCGCAAGCCGCGGTCGAAGCGGCGGCAATCGCTTACGAAGCGACGCGGGACGCGCGGTGGATCGACCATGCTGAAACCGCTTACCGCTGGTATTTTGGCGCCAACGATCGCGGCGTCGTGCTCGCCGATCTCGCTAGTGGAAGGTGCCGCGACGGGGTGACCCCGCGCGGCGCGAACGAAAACTGCGGCGCCGAATCGATTCTGGCGTTTCAGCTTGCGCACTATGGGCTGATGATGCTGAAGAGCGCGGCCCAGGCAGCAACGCCGCGGGCCGCAGCGATGCCGGGGAACGAGTTTGAGCCGCGACAACAGCCCGTCCGACAGTCCGCCCGGCAGCCCTCTACGCATTCTTGAAACCCGGCTTCACGCGGATCCCTCGCGCGTCGTCCTGCGGCCGTTTCACCTCGGCTGGCAATCGACGAGCGCGCCGGGCGATCGTGCGCACAAGCTGGTCGCGCAGATCGCGGCTTTGTCCGATCGTGCGGCGAGCGCCGAGTGGCGCCGCGTCGTCCATGATTTCGCCGCGCGGCACTGGCAGACCGAGCAGATGTTCGACGAGCGCTATGCCGAAGTCGAGGCGATGCTCGGGCTCGACGGGAGCCAGTTCAGCCGCGCGCGCAAGCGGCTGATCGGGGCGTACTTCTGCCACGAATACACTTATGCGGCGGCGGCGCTGATGAACCCGTCGATCGTCCCGCACCCCGATCAGTCGGGAATGCGCCGGGGCGCCTGCCGCTTCGTGATGAGCCTGCGCGCGGTGGGCGAGGGGCACATCAGCTCGATCGCCTTTCGCGAAGGCATCGCCTACCCCGACGGGCGCTTCGAGCTATGGCCGCAGGGCGCGTTCGCGACCTCGGTCGAACTCGACGATGCGACGCTCACCGATGGCGACAGCTCGGTCACCGTCCACCGCCACGAGGAGAGCAGCCTGTCGAACACGGTGATCTTCCCGATCACCGAGCAGCAGCGCGGCGGGCTCGAGGATTTGCGGCTGGTCCGCTTCCGCCACGACGACGACAGCTTCGAATGGATCGGCACTTACACCGCCTATTCGGGCAGCTCGATCCGCTCCGAGCTGCTGCGCACCACCAATTTCCGCAGCTTCGTATTGGAGCCGATCGAGGGCCGCGCCGGGCGCAACAAGGGCATGGCGCTGTTCCCGCGCAAGATCGGCGGGCAGTACATGATGGTCGGCCGCCAAGACGGCAAGAACCTGTTCCTGCTGCGCTCCGACCGGCTCGATTGCTGGCACGACGACGGCGTGCTCCTGATGGAGCCCAAATACCCGTGGGAGTTCATCCAGATCGGCAATTGCGGGAGCCCGATCCTGACCGACGCGGGGTGGCTGCTGTTCACCCACGGCGTCGGTGCGATGCGCAAGTATGCGCTGGGCTGCGCGCTGCTCGACCGCGACGATCCATCCAAAGTGATCGGCCGGACCAAGGAGCCCGTCCTCACCGCCGAAGACGCGGATCGCGCCGGCTATGTGCCCAATGTCGTTTATACTTGCGGCGTGCTCAAGGTCGGCGGCGAGAGCCTGCTGGTGCCCTACGGCATCTCGGACAGCGCGGTCGGCTTTGCCAGCGTGCGGATCGACGACCTCTTGAAACTGATGGCCTGATCGCGCGTTAAATGTCCGAAATGAGCAAGATTACCCCTGTCATTCTGTGCGGCGGCAGCGGCACACGGCTGTGGCCGCGAAGCCGCGCGAGCAAGCCCAAGCCGTTCCTGCCGCTGGTCGGCGATGCGACGCTGTTCGAAGCGACGCTCGCGCGCGCGGGCGATCCGGAACATTTCGCGGCGCCGCTGGTGGTGGCGGGGGGCGCGCATCTCGCGCATGTCGAGACGCAGCTCAAAGGCGACGCGGCGGCGCGGATCATCGTCGAGCCGAGCGCGCGCAATACCGCCGCAGCGATCGCGCTCGCTGCGTTGCGGCTCGATCCGCAAGCGGTCATGCTGGTCTGCCCGAGCGACCACCACATCGCCGACGAGCACGCGTTCGCCGCCGCAGCGCGCGCCGCCGCCGCGCTCGCGCGGCAAGGCTACCTGGTGTCGTTCGGGATCGAGCCGACCGCGCCCGAAACCGGGTTCGGCTACCTTCATCGCGGGGCAGCGATCGAAGGATCGGACGGATTTTTGGTCGCGCGCTTCGTCGAGAAACCCGATGCGGACAGCGCCGCGACGTTCCTCGGATCGGGCGAGTACGCCTGGAACGGCGGCATCTTCGCGTTCCGCGCGGGCGATTTCCTTGATGAACTGGGCGAGCACCGCCCCGCTCTTCTCGCCGCCGCGCGCAATGCCGTGGCCAAGGGACGTGAAGACGGTCCGCGCTTCCACCCCGATGCCGATGCGTTCGCGCGGATCGCGGGCGAATCTGTCGATTACGCGGTGATGGAAAACACTCGCCGCGCGGCGATGGTCCCCGCGGCGATGGGCTGGTCGGACATCGGCAACTGGCAGGCGCTCCACGCCGCGCGCAGCCGCGATGCCGCGGGCAACGCGGTCATCGGCAACGCCGAACTGGTCGATTGCACCAACGTCCTGGTCGAAAGCGACGGGCCGCGCGTTTCGGTGATCGGGCTCGATAACCTGATCGTCGTGGTCGATGGCGGCGAGATCCTGGTGACGAGCGCGGCGGGCGTACAGAAGGTCGGCAAGTTGACCGGGGCGACGACGCAATGAGCGCGCTGCTCGCCACCAAGTCGGTCGAAAAGCCGTGGGGCCGGGCCGACCTGCCCGCGCCGTTTACCGCGCCCGCGGGCGAGAAGATCGGCGAAGTGTGGTTCGAGCCGCCCGCGCAGCTTCCCGAGCTGCTCGTCAAATACATCTTCACCAGCGAGGCGCTGTCGGTGCAGGTCCACCCGACCGACGCGCAGACGCGCTCCAAGGGTCTTGGCAACCAGGGCAAGACCGAGTGCTGGCTGATCGTTTCGACCGACCCTGGCGCGAAAATCGGCATCGGCTTCGAGCGCGATGTGAGCCCGGAGGAGATGCGCGCCGCGGCGCTCGATGGCTCGATCGAGCGGCTGCTGTCGTGGTTCGAAGTGACCCCGGGCGATTTCTTTTACATTCCCGCCAACACCGTACACGCGATCGGCGCGGGGATCGGGCTGATCGAGACCCAGCAAAACAGCGACATCACTTATCGGCTTTACGACTATGGCCGACCGCGCGAGCTACATCTCGACGACAGCGTCGCGGTCGCGAAAGGCGAGCCTTATCCCGAGGCATGCCGCAAGCATGTCGCGGAGCGCGGCGAGGTCACGTTGGTCGAGGGGCCGCTGTTCCGGCTCGAGCGTTATGACGGCCCGCTGTCGGCGGGCTTGGCCGAGCGCTTTTCGGGCGGACCGTTGCTGGTGATCCCGCGTGGGCCGGGAACCCGCGTCGGCGGTGAGGTGGTGGCGGTCGGGCAATGCGCGCTCGCCGATTCGCCCGATGTGCTCGACCTTGCGCCGGGTGCGCTCGGGCTGATCGCGCAGCCGCTGACGCGGCGCTAGAACCCTTCCGCGAGGAACCGTTCGGCGAGGCCGGCGAGCAGCGCGGCGCCGCGCGGCATCACGCTCTCATCGACGATCATTCGCGTAGAATGGATCCCGCAGCACTTCGTCCAGTCGTCACCTTCGTGCGCGACGCCGAGGAAGAACATCGCCCCGGGCACCTTTTCGAGCACGTAGGAGAAGTCTTCGGCACCCATGATTGGCGTGTCGAGCGTGCGCCAGGCCGCGTCGCCGAACAGCGCGCGCGTCGTTTCCGCGCCGAATCCGGCCGCACGCGAGTCGCACACGGTGACCGGAAAGCCCGGCTCGAACGCGACCTCGGCCTCGAGCCCGTGCGCCGCGGCGATGCCCTCGGCGAGTTGGCGCATCGCAGGCTGTATCCCCTCGCGGTGGCGGCGAGACAGCGTGCGGATGGTGCCGCGCATCCGGGTGCCATCTGCAATAACGTTGTCGGTGGTGCCGCCGTCGATCTTGGCGACGGTCACCACCACCGGATCGTGCACGTCGAACCGACGGGTGACCATGGCCTGGATCGCAAGCACGATCTCACAGGCGACCGGCATCGGATCGAGCGTTTGGTGGGGCATCGAGGCGTGGCCACCGCGCCCCTTGACCGCGATCTCGAAGCGGTCGGCCGAAGCCAGCAGCGGCCCGGCGCGTCCCGCGACGAGACCGTGCGGCGCGTTGGGCATGACGTGCAGCGCGAATGCCGCGTCTGGCAGCGGGTCCAGCAGTCCGTCGTCGAGCATATAGCGCGCGCCGTGCCAGCCTTCCTCGCCCGGCTGGAACATGAAGCGCACCTCGCCCTTGAGCGTCGCTGCTCGCGCGCACAGCAGCCGTGCCGCGCCCGCGAGCATCGCGACGTGGGTATCGTGTCCGCAGGCGTGCATCGCGCCGGCAATCGTCGAGGCGAACTCGAGCCCGGTTTCCTCGGGCATCGGCAGCGCGTCCATGTCCCCGCGCAGGAGCACGCTGCGTCCCGCCCCCGCGCCGCCCGCCAGCGTCGCGACGAGCCCGGTGGTCGAAGGCCCCTCGCGCCATTCGAGCGGCAGATCGGCGAGCGCCGCACGGATTTTGTCGCGGGTCTTGGGGGTCTGCAGCCCGAGTTCGGGCTCGGCATGGATCGCGCGGCGCAGCGCGACGATGTCGCCCGCGATGCCGCGCGCTTGAGTGAGGAGATCGTCGGTCAGCATCGCCGCAGTCTGCGCCGCGGCCCCGCGCATGTCTAGGCGGCGATCCGCACCGCGATCCGTTTCGCCGCGCGGTTGTGCGCGATCACCGAGACCGCCAGCAGCGCATTGAGCACGATCGCCTGGTAGACGAAGTACCACAGCGGGCTGCCCGCGAACATCGACGCGCCCAGCACGATCGCGCGCGGATTGGGCCCGAGGAACTTGACCAGGAGCAGCAGCCGCGGCGATTCGCGGCGCACTTCGGCGCGGATCGCGGCGAGCCCGGCCGGATCGGACTGCGCCGCGTCGACCGCCGCGTCGATCCGCTCGGCATGGGGGGTCATTCCGGCCGCCAGCCGCAAGTACAGCTCGGCAATCCCCGCCAGCCCGCGCCGACGCGCGATCGCCGCGCTCGAATCGGCATTGTTGCGCAGCCACGGGGTGCCGTAGATCCACCACTGGTACTGGCGGCGCTGGACCTCGACATGGTTCGCCTGGACGATGTGCCCGAAACCCGCGGCCGCTCCCCACGCCCACGCTGGCCAGCCGATCTGCGCCTGCAGGATGAAGATCAGCACGAAATAGAGCACGATGTGGCTGACGTAGTCGCAGATCCCGTCGACCATCTCGCCCAGCGGGCTCGACCGGCCGGTCAGTCGCGCCAGATCACCGTCGGCCCCGTCGACGACGTGCCAGGTCATGTGGAGGACGAGGCCCAGCGCGACCCACCACGGCGACCACCGCTGGGCATAAGCGGCGCCAGCGCCGATCACGAACAACGCGCCGATGACCGAGACCGCGTTGGGGGTCAGCGGGGTGTGACGCAGCGCCTTGGCGAGCTGCCAGGCGAGCGGATGGTAAAACCACCGATTGAGCGGATCCTGTAGCTCGAGCGGTCGCTGCGGACGCCCGGACGCGCGGCCCGCGGCGCTGTCGGCTCGCCTTGTCGCGCTGGTTTGCTTCACTAATCCTCCGCCGGGCGGGGAGTGGCTTGGCCTCGCCCGCGGTGCGCCTTATAGGCGCTTGCAGCCGCGGCAAAACCCCACGGCGCTAACTTGTCAGCTCCGGGGGCCGTTATTTCCAGCCACATCGCAATTCTGTTTCCGTGCGCGGCGAGCGCGGGGGCGAATGTCGCGGGCCTGCCCGCCGCGGCTCGCGCCGCGCATCACGCACGCAGCGCAGGGGCCGACACGATCGCGATCCTCGTAGCCGGTGGATGGAGCGCTCCATCTGCGATTCGCGCTGAGATCGAGAGGCTTGCCGGGCCGGTGTCGATTCCGACGCACGGCGAGACAGCAGTGGCTCCTTTGGCTCCGGGCGATCTGGCGGTATCGGGGGAACGTCTGCTCGGAGCCGAGCGCCTGAGCGCGGCGCGCGCGGGGGCATCGGTCCCGGGCGCGGTGCTGGTCGGCGCGGACGGACTCGACCAAGCCGCGGCGGGGCGGCTCGAAGACGGCGGCGGCGCGACGGCGCTGGCCGCAGCCGCGCGGGCGATCGTCAAGGCCACCGGCAAGCCGGAGGACGGGATCGTCTCACGCGCGATGAATCGCCCGATTTCGCGGGCGATGTCCGGCTTTCTGCTGCGCTGGCCGGCCATCCGCCCGGGCCACGCGACATGCCTGACCGCGCTAATCGCGTTGGCGATGGCCGCGGCGCTGGTGTTCGGCGGAAAAGGCGGATTGATCGCCGGGGCGCTGCTCTATCAGCTTGCCTCGATCATCGACGGCGTCGATGGCGAGATTGCGCGGGCAACGTTTCGCGCCACCCAAAAGGGCGCACGGCTCGACAGTCTGGTCGATGCGGCGACCAACCTCGGTTTCATCGCAGGGGTGAGCTGGAACCTGTTCATCCGCGGCCAGGTGCTCGCGGCGCTGGCGGGCGCGTCGATCGTGGCGATGGTGGCGCTGGGGCTGACTCTGCTCGGATGGCGCCGCAGCCGGCCCGCGGGGCTCGATTTCGACGCGGCCAAACACCGGCTCAACGCGCGCCCTTCGGCTTGGCGAACGTGGCTTATCTGGCTGACGATGCGCGACTTTCTCGCGCTGTTGGCGACGCTGACGATCGTCTTCGGGTTTGCCCACATTCTGCTGATCGGATTTACCGCAATCACCGCCGGTTGGCTGGTCGTGATCGTGGCGGTGACGGCTCGCCAAGCCGCTTGACGCGTGCCAAACTACTTGCTTTTGGCGCGCGACTTCATCAATTACGCGGGTTTGAAACAATCGAGCGCGCCACGTCGCTCGGAAAGATCGGGAAATCACATGAAGCCTATCAAAGTCGCCATCATCGGCGTGGGCAACTGCGCCAGTTCGTTGGTGCAAGGCGTTGCCTATTACCGCCAGAACAACTCGTCGCAGGGGCTGATCCACGACAAGATCGGCGGCTACGGCGCGGGCGATGTCGAATTCGTCATGGCTATCGACGTCGATGCGCGCAAAGTCGGCAAGGACATTTCCGAAGCGATCTTCGCCGCGCCGAACAATACCGCGGTGTTCATGCCCACCGTTCCCATCACCGGCGCCAAGGTGACCATGGGCCACGTTTCCGACGGCGTTGCCGAGCACATGACCGGGATGGGCGAAAAGGGTTTCATCGTATCCGACGCCGCTGAGGCGACCAAGGCCGAGATCGTCCGGGGGCTCAAGGATTCGGGTGCTGAAGTGCTGATCAACTTCCTCCCCGTAGGATCGCAGGAAGCCACCGAGTTCTACATGGAATGCGCGCTCGAGGCGGGTGTCGGCGTGGTCAACTGCATGCCGGTGTTCATCGCCAGTCGGCCCGAATGGGAGCGCCGCTTCGCCGAAAAACGCCTCCCGATCGTCGGCGACGACATCAAGGCCCAAGTCGGCGCGACGATCGTCCACCGTGTGCTTTCGAGCCTGTTCGGCGCGCGCGGCGTCACGATCGACCGGACCTACCAGCTCAACACCGGCGGCAATACCGACTTCATGAACATGCTCGACCGTCAGCGGCTCGGCTCGAAGAAGGAATCGAAGACCGAGGCGGTCCAGGCGATGCTCGCGCAGCGACTTGCCGACGAGAACATCCATGTTGGGCCGTCGGACTACGTGCCATGGCAGAAGGACAACAAGCTGTGCTTCATCCGGATCGAAGGCAACCAGTGGGGCAACGTCCCGATGAACCTCGAACTGCGGCTCTCGGTCGAGGATAGCCCGAATTCGGCGGCCTGCGTGATGGACTCGATCCGCTGCGTCAAAGTCGCGCTCGAGCGCGGTGAGGGCGGCGCGTTGATCGGTCCCTCGGCCTATTTTTGCAAGCATCCGCCGCAGCAGTTCAATGACGACACCGCGGCGCAGATGGTCGAGGAATATGTAGCGGAATCGGCGCTGGCGGCGGAATAACGCCGTCCCGCAGGTTTCCGGGAGGTTTCAATGGACGCGCTTATCATTGCGGCGGGCTATGGCACCCGGCTGCGAGAAATCTCCGATTCCAAGCCGCTTGCCCCGATCGCCGGGGTGCCGCTGCTTGAGCTCAGCGTGCGCCAGGCGCGTGCCGCCGGCGTCGAGCGCGCTGTCGTGGTTACCGGCCATCACGCGGTCGAAATCGAGAAATTCCTGCCGGCGCTTTCGGCGCGCGTAGGAATTCCGGTGGTGTCCGAAAGGGTGCTGCATTGGTCGACCCCCAACGGCCATTCGGTCGTGGCAGGCGCAGCGCGGATTACGGGCGACTATCTTTTGATGATGGCCGACCACATTTTCGAATCTTCGATCCTGCAGCGCCTGGCGCGCGAGGGCACGACCAGCCGGGGCGTGACGCTCGCTATCGATCGACGCACGGACAACCCTCTTATCGATCCCGCTGACGCGACCTGGGTCAAGACCGATTCCGATGGGCGGATCGAGTCGATCGGCAAGTCGATCACACAATACGACGCGGTCGATTGCGGCGCCTTTCTGGCGACGCCGGAACTCGCGCGGGCAATCCGGGCCGCGATCTCCGAAGGCAAGCCCGGCAGCCTGTCCGACGGGATGCAAGCTCTGGCCGATGCGGGCCGGGCGGCGACGATGGACATCGGCGATGCATGGTGGCTCGATGTCGACGACCCGCGCATGCACGCGATTGCGGAGCAGCAAGCGCCGTCGATGCTGCCGGAAATCTACGCTTCGTCCGCAGCCTGATCCGGCACTGCCGCTCAGGGGTATTTGAGCTGGATGTGCGTCGTCAGGTTGGGTTTCGAGATGCCCAGCCGCACCGAGCGAAACGCGGGCATCCCCGCGATCGTCAGCGGGTTGTTCGAAAAGCCGTAACCTTCGGCGGGCAGGCCCAGACCGGTGCGGTCGAAACCGCGGCTGGAATTCTCGTCATGATAGGCCGCGATCGCGTAGACCCCCGCCTTGGGCACGAAGATGCAGCCTCGGGTGGTACCGGCCTGCGCGGGGATGCGGCCGACGTAAAGCGATCCGTGGTGCGCCAAGAACCGGCTGCTGTCGTCGGCATAAAGCGTAATCGCGATCAGACCTTTGCTCCCCCGCACGCCGTCCACCGCGACGTTGACCCAGGTGTCGCTGGCGGGACCGGCGCAGCCCGCCGGCGCTGCGGCGGCGGGGCTGCTCAAACCCAGCGCGCAAAGGGCAAGGACTGTTGCAGATGTCGCGGCGCGGAAGCGTCGGGGCTGGATCATGGTTTCGTCGTTCCTAGGTTTTGAATATGCGCCGCTCGGTTCGCGGGTGCGCCCCGCGCGACGCGGGAGCGTTCGCTATGGGCCGCGCGCTGAATAACCGATGAATTGCGGAACGAGGCAGAGCTATCGCGGCCGAGGCGAAACATCGGCCGGGGCGGTTTAAACATCGTTGCGGCCGCCCACATAGCCGATGAAATGAGCCGCCGCGATTCCGCGCGTTATCAGCGCGCGGACCGGCCCTTCCTCCTCGGGGCGCTCGAAGCGGTGCGTACCGATGCTGGCCAGATGGCGTTCGATGCGGTCGAGATCGAGCACGTCGGCGATCTGCGGCACCCCGCGCCAGCGCGCGATGGCGGCTTGCAAACGCGGGCGCTCGCGCAGCAATCGCAACTCCCAATCGGCGTGCTGAAAGCCGTAGCGCTGATCGGCGAGCGTGCTTTCGGGGATATGCCCGGCGCCGATCCGGCGCGCCAGCCAGCGGCGCTGACCATTCCGCGCAAACTGCGTCGTCGGCAGTCGCGTACAGAATTCCACCAGCGGCCGGTAGGAGAGCAAATCGCGGCTGGCGATTCCGTAGATCTGCTCGAAACCTTGGGTCATATCTCCGAGGTAGCCGTCACCGTGGGCATAGATCGACCCAAGGTAGGCTCGCCTGGTGTCCGCCGGGTTTTCCCAGATGGCGCGGCTCGCGCCGCCGACATGTTCGCGCCGAAGCGGCGAGGAATGCGCGGTGTCACGCGCCCCTGGGCCATGGATGACGCGGCGAATCGCGACGCGCCACGATGCCGGAAGCTGCGGCATCGCGACGAGCGCGAGCCACCGCCGGGCGAGCGATCGGTCGTCTTCGAACCCGGCGACCAGCCGCGCCAATTCGCTCCACTTGCCGTGCCGCAAATACTCGCCGAACGCCCAGCGGCCATCGAGGGTGAGGCCGAAATTGCCCCACCAACCCGAATATATCGCGTCGCAACCCTGTTCGAGCGCGCCGCGCCACAGCGCGTGGAACGGAAACCAGTTGGGAAGCGCAGAGGAAGCGATGCCGGTGGCGGCAAACATCTCACGATCGAAATGGTCGATGGCCAAACCGTCGTTGGTGAAAACGTGCGGGTCGAGCCGCTCGTGCATTGCCGCAAACGCCAGCGCGGCGGGGCTCTCGTCGCCGATCTGCCCGACCAAATTGCGCCCGTCCCAATCGCGGTCGGGGCGAAAGGTCAGCGTCGGCACCCGCGCAAGCTCGGGCCGGCCGCGCAGCACCGCCAACGCTGACAACGGCGAATCGAGCCCGCCGGAAAGCATCACCGCGGGCTTTCGCGATGCCCGGGTGATCCGCGCCCCGGCTTCGCTCAGCAGGCGTTCGGCTTCCTCCCGCGCTTCGTCGTCGCCGATCTCGCCGACGGTGAAGTCGAGGGGATCGTAAAACGTGCGGGTGCGCCGCGCCGCGCGGGTCAGCGTGACCGTCGCACCCAGCGGAACCATCCAGGTACCTTCGTACCAGCCGCGCTCATGCTCGGTAAAATCGTAGCTGAAATTGAGCGCGAACCGTATCCTGTCGATTTTCAGCGCATGTCCCGCCGCGCCGAGCACGCGCGGCACCGAGGCGGTCGTGACCCCCGCCTCGCTCCAGCAATAATATAGCGGCGGCGCGGTGATCGGTGAACGCGCCAACCGGATCTTGCCGCGCGCACCGTCAATACTGACCGCGGCATAGCAGCCGTTGCACACACTATCGACGCGCCCAGCAAACCGCGCCAGTGCTGCGGCGTAGACCGCGTCCGCCCGCGATTCGGGATCGAGCCCGACTTCGCGCGCGATCTCATGATGGTTGTCGATCGCGCCGGTGAACAGCAGCCAGCCGCCATCGGGCAGTTTGGCCGGCTGCCAGTGCGGTCCGGGCACTTGGCGCGAACCGTCGAGAAGCGCGCAAGCAAGCTCACCATCGCGGTGATAAGCAGCCGGCTTTCCTGCAAACAGACCCAAAGACTGCGCAATCCCGGGCTCCAGTCGAGCCCCCGAGCCTGCCCAATCGATCTGAAGAGCAAGCATCGCCCAGGACTAGTCAGAAGAATCAGGAGAACGTGCTCTCCTTTGTGCCCGCAGCTCCCGAATCTGCTACGTCCTTGAGCTGGCCAAGCCGAATGAGAACCGGCTTTGTCCACTGCTTTGGGGCGGGCTTGGTGATCATAACCATCTTAATCTCCGGAGGCAGTTCGACTGGAACCGCCGCAATTAGCTAAACCGATAATAGGCATTATTGCAACTGCGAAAGCGAAGTGACCGGCGCGTTGGCCGCCTGACTCGGCAAAACCAGCACCCAGACCCACGGACCGGGTAGATTTCCCAGCACGATCCGGTTCCCGCAAGCGATCATCGCGTGAAGATCGTCTGCTTCGCCGCGGCTATCTTGGGGCCGCACAGCGACTACCAAGCGATGAGCGAGCGCACGTGACCGCAGCATCCAGCTTAGCGCCACGGCCTGGGGAAGGCACTTGCTCGACCCGGGGAGCCGGGCGGCGGCGCGTTCGACGTGGATCGCCAGGCGCCGGGCTCGCGCCTGGACGTCGCGCGTTTCATCCCCGCCAAGCCCCAGCGAATCGCGCCAGCGCTCGAACCGTACACCGAGGACCACAACCCGCGCCGCGGCGAGCACGACCATCGCCTGCGCGGTGAGCCAGCGGCTCCGCCATGAATCAAGCGCCGTCAATCAGACCCGCCCCATCCAGCTGATCCAGAAACGCCGCGATGTCGCGGCCGACGGCCTCGCTTTGCGCATCGTATTCCGCCGCGATTTCGCTGACCAGCGTGGCGCGGTCGCGGGTGCCGTCGATGCGCCTCCACACCGCTGCCGCAGTTCCGGTCAGCGAAAAGAAATCGCCCTTGCTGAGATCCATCACGACCACTTCGCCGTCGATCGCGGTTTCGGCGAAAGCGCCCTCGCGCTTGCGCAGCAGGCCGGTCATCATGCTTGTCCTGTCACCAGTTCCGCCGCCAGCGTGACGCTTTCGTCGAATCGTGCGGCATCGCGGGGACGGATCAGGCGAGACATCGGGATTGCGGGCGCGAGCCGGGCGAACAACGCGAACCGTGCGCCCAGGTCCGCCGCTTGCGCCTGCGCGAACATGGCCGCGGTATGATGATCGTCGCTCAGCCGCGCGAAGCGCTCGGCCCCGCTTACGCTCAGCAACGCGGGTTCGGACCCGTCCTCGAGGAAAGTCAGCCGCGCCAGCGGCAGCGGTTCGCGGACGTCTCCGGCGGGCGGCGCGGCATAGAACTTGTCGATCATCGCGGCGACTTTCTCTTGCCGGACGGCGCCGGTCAAGCGCAGCGCCTCGGCCGAGAGCTTGAGCCGCTTGTGGCCGGGCAGGCACACGATTTCGTTCGGATCGGACAAGTCGAGCACTAGCGTATCGTCGCAGAACATCGGTAGGCCCCGCGCGCCCAGCGCCGCGACCAGCGTCGATTTGCCCGCGCCGCTCGGCCCGGTGAAGGCGAACACCCGGCCATCGTGCGCGACCGCCGAAGCGTGGATCGGCATAAGCCCGTTGATGCTTGCGACCGCCGCATAGACGCTGCCATTGAACCACAAGGCTTCCTCGGCGGGATCGGGCGCGGCGGGGATTTCGATCCGCACCCCCACCCCCCGCTCGTATAAAAAGCGATAACCGCTGCCGCTGTGAAGCAAATAGCGATCGCCGCTCAACCGGCTGCGCCCGGGGCCGACGTCGAAACCGTCCAAAGCCGGCGGAACCGGGGCGTAAGTGACACCGGTTTCCTGCGCCAGCAAGCGCATCGCGGCGCGCGCGGAAGCGAGCGGTTCCATCGCGTCGGGGCTGTGCCGGGCGGCGCGTGGGGCGTCAATCGCGCGCGCCGCCGCGCCAATCGCGAATCGATGTGGGAAACGCCCGCCCGCGCGCTTGTCCGCCCCCGATGGGGTGAGTAAGCGCGCTGACAGGGAGCCTGCATTTCCGCCATGCCCGCGCCGCTGATTTCGCCCTCGATCCTCTCCGCCGACTTCGCGCGCCTCGGCGAGGAAGTGCGCGCGGTCGATGCCGCGGGGGCCGACTGGATCCACGTCGATGTGATGGACGGGCACTTCGTCCCCAACCTCACCATCGGCCCCGCGGTGGTCAAAGCGCTGCGCCCGCACACCGCCAAGCCGCTCGACGTCCATCTGATGGTCTCCCCGGTCGATCGCTGGATCGAGGCTTTCGCCGAAGCGGGCGCCGATCACCTGACCGTTCACCCCGAAGCGGGACCGCACATCCACCGCAGCGTCCAGGCGATCAAGGCGCTGGGCAAGACCGCGGGGGTCTCGCTCAACCCGGGAACGCCTGCCAAGATGCTCGACTACCTGATCGACGAGATCGATCTGGTGCTGGTGATGAGCGTCAATCCCGGGTTTGGCGGGCAACACTTCATCGCTGGCCAGCTCCGCAAGATCGCGGCGGTGCGCAAGATGATCGACAAATCGGGCCGCAAGATCTGGCTCGAAGTCGACGGCGGGATCGACGCCGAAACCGCGCGGCAATGCGTCGATGCGGGCGCGGACGTGCTCGTCGCCGGGACCGCGACGTTTCGCGGCGGCGCGACACGCTACGCGGCCAATATCGCCGCGCTCAAAGGATCGGGCTGAACGGTGGCGGATACGATCGCCCCGGTTCGCAGCGGCTCGGCCGCGCGCACCGAACCGGCGATCCCGCTCGGCGGCGGAAACGAGGCAGGCGTGCTGGACGACGGCGAGACCAAGACCGAAGCCGCGCCGGGCGAGCTGATCGAGCCCGGCCGCGCGCTCGCGCTGGCCGACTTTTCGCCGCCGCCGCTGGGCGCGGGCGAGCGGCTGATCCGTCTCGCCTATCGCCTCGGCGTTCCCGGCAGCGCGCTTGCGGGTCCGTTCGGCAAGCCCGCCAAGCTGCGGCTGCTCGCCACCGTCGCCAACCCGCTGCCGGGCGACAAGGCGGCAGGGACCGCGCTGCGCGCCGGGCATTTCCTCGTCTTCGGAGCCAAGCTGCCGATCGCGCAGATCGATTTTGCTGGCGCCGCGCGGATGAACCCGCCGTTCGAAAGCGTTGTCCACGCCTTCGCCTGGCTCGCTGACATCGAAGCGAGCGCCCCGCGCGAGCAAGTCGCCCCGGTGGCCGAGCGCGTGCTCGGCGCATGGCTCGCGGCCAACCCGAAGGCGCCTTCGCGCCCGGGCAAGGGTCCCGCGTGGCACGTCGGCAATGCCGGCGTGAGGCTGGTCAACTGGCTGGTTCACGCGCCCCTGCTGCTTTCGGGAGACAAGGCGCTACGCACGCGGACGCTCGCCGCGATGGGCAGCACCGCGCGCTGGCTCGATCGCAATGTCGGCCGCGGCGAGGATCTGCTCGCGCAAGTTTCGGGATGGTGCGGGATCGTTGCCGCGGGCCTGCTGCTGCCCCAGGGCAAGCCGCGCCGGCTTTATGGCGAAGCCGGGCTGATCCGCGCGCTCGGCGAACTGGTCGGCGATGATGGCGGGGTGCTTTCGCGCAGCCCGCTGGGCCAGGCAGAAGCGATCGCGCTGCTCGTCCGCCTTCGGGCTTGCTACAAGGCGGTGCGCCGCGATCCGCCGCCCGCGCTCGAGGCCATCCTCGCGCTGCTCGTCCCGCCGCTGCTCGCGCTGACCCACGGCGACGGCTCGCTCGGCAGCTGGCAGGGCGCCTGGGCGATGGGCGCGGAAGAGGTCGCGGCGCTGGTCGCAGCGAGCAAAGTCCGTACCCGGCCGCTGCGCGATGTGCGTCAGTGGGGTTACCAGCGTGTCGTAGCGGCGCGCACGGTGCTCCAGTTCGACGCCGCGCCCCCGCCGCTGGCGCGCCACGCGCGCACTGGCTGCGCCTCGACGCTGGCGTTCGAGCTGTCCGCGGGCGCGCAACGCATCGTTGTCAATTGCGGCGGCGCCGCGGCGGCGGGAGGGCTGATGCCGGTGCGGCTCGAACAGGGTCTGCGCGCGACCGCGGCGCATTCGACGCTGGTGCTCGACGACGCCAATTCGACCGCGGTGCTCATCAACGGACGGCTCGGCGGTGGGGTCTCCGAAGTCGAGATCGACCGCCGTACGCTGCAAGGCGAGCGCGGCGGCGGTGCAACGCGTCTGGAAGCGGCGCACAACGGCTATGCACCGCGGTTCGGACTGACTCACCGGCGCATCCTGATCCTGCGCGACGACGGCAGCGAGCTGCGCGGCGAGGATCTGCTCGTTCCATCTGGGCGCGGCAAGCGCGGTATGGTCGGGTTTGCGATCCGCTTCCACCTCGGCCCCGGGATCGACGCGCGGCTCTCGGACGATCGCCAGGGCGCGGGGCTGGCGCTTCCCGACGGCAGCCACTGGCAGTTCCGCGTCGGCGAAGGCCAGGTCGCGATCGAGGACAGCTTGTGGGCCGATGCGCACGGCCGCCCGCAGGCGATCCAGCAACTCGTCGTCCAGGGCAAAGTCTCGCGCGGCGGAGGCTCGTTCTCCTGGCTGCTCAAGAAAATGGGGTGACACCGAGGTGAGCGAAGTGACGATCCGCCGGGCGCTGCTGTCGGTGTCCGACAAGACCGGGCTTGCCGAGCTCGGACGCGCGCTCGCCGCGCGCGAGGTCGAACTGGTATCGACCGGCGGCACCGCCAAAGCGCTGCGCGACGCCCGGCTGACGGTGCGCGACGTCGCCGAGCTGACCGGATTTCCCGAGATGATGGACGGTCGGGTCAAGACGCTCCACCCGATGGTCCACGGCGGGCTGCTCGCGGTGCGCGACAACCCCGAACATGCCGCCGCGATGGAAGCGCACGCGATCGGCGCGATCGACCTGGTCGTGGTCAACCTTTACCCGTTCGAGGCGACGGTGATGAAGGGCGCGGGGCGCGACGAGATCATCGAGAACATCGATATCGGCGGGCCGAGCATGGTCCGTTCGGCGGCGAAGAACCACGCCTGGGTGACGATCGTTACCGACCCGGCCGATTATCCCACGCTGCTCGCGGAGTTGGACGAAACGGATGGCGGCACGCGCCTCGAGTTTCGCAAGCTGATGGCGGCGCGCGCCTTTTCCGCCACTGCGGCGTACGACGCGATGATCAGCCAGTGGTTTGCGTTCGCCGACCAGCAGCAGCTTTTTCCCGAGATGCTCGCGGTCAACGGCCGCCGCGTGACCGAGCTGCGCTACGGCGAGAACCCGCAGCAGCGCGCCGCGCTCTACACGCCGGTCGGGCCGCATGGGCGCGGGATTGCGCAGGCGGAGCAGGTCCAGGGCAAGGAACTCAGCTACAACAACTACGCCGATGCCGACGCCGCGCTCGAACTCGCCGCGGAGTTCAAGGGCCAGGCGCCGGCGGTGGTAATCGTCAAGCACGCCAATCCTTGCGGGGTGGCGCAGGCGGGCTCGCTCATCGACGCGTGGCAGGCCGCGCTCGAATGCGACGATGTCTCGGCGTTCGGCGGGATCGTCGCGAGCAATGTCGCGCTCGACGGCGTGACGGCGGAAGCGATCTGCCGGATTTTCACCGAAGTCGTGGTCGCTCCCGACGCCGATGCCGACGCCCGGGCGCTGTTCGCGGCGAAGAAGAACTTGCGTCTGCTGCTCACCGGCGACTTGCCCGAACCCCGCCGCGGGGGCCTCGCGATCAAACCGATCACTGGCGGGCTGCTCGTCCAAAGCCGCGACAACGGCGCGATTGGCGAGGCCGATCTCAAAGTCGTGACCAAGCGCCGGCCGACCGCGCAGGAGCTCAAAGACTGCCTGTTCGCGTGGACGGTCGCGCGCCACGTCAAATCCAACGCGATCGTCTACGCTAAGGACGGGGTTACCGCGGGGATCGGCGCGGGGCAGATGAACCGCCGCGATTCGAGCCGGATCGCCGCGCTTAAAGCCGCCGAAGCCGCGGAGAAACACGGCTGGGCTGCGCCGCGCACGAACGGCAGCGCGGTCGCTTCGGACGCGTTCTTCCCGTTTGCCGATGGCCTGCTCGCCGCCGCCGAAGCCGGTGCGACCGCGGTAATCCAGCCGGGCGGGTCGATCCGCGACGACGAAGTCATCGCCGCCGCGGACGAGGCGGGGCTGGCGATGGTCTTCACCGGGATGCGCCACTTCCGTCACTAGGGGTTACCCCTCGTCGCGCGTTCGCACCGGTTCGTCCCGGTGAACGCTTCCTGCTGCGCCCATTCACAGGTCGGCAACGAACAGCAGTGCAAGGCTTCATCACGTTTCGAGAAAGGTTACTCCCGATGGGACTGTTCAAATCCGACCTCTACCGCTCGTTCGGTATCGGCTTCGCGCTGGGCGCGGTGGCGCTGTTCGGCTCGCTTTCGGGCGCAGCGCGCGCCGATCTCATCGGCGGGATCGTTCCTTCAGCTCATGCGGCGGTGGTCAAGTGATGCGCGCGTTTGTCCTCTCCGCCACCCTCGCGGTGATCGCGGCCTGCCAACCCGCGCTGGCGCTGGGCGAAAACGTCGTGCTCGCGCCGGCCGCGGCGCGGCCCGCGCACGAAAGCGCCGGGCTCAAGACCGCGCTGTTCTCGGGCGGGTGTTATTGGGGCGTCGAGGGCGTGTTCAGCCACGTCAAAGGTGTGACCAGCGCGGTTTCGGGGTTCCAGGGCGGCGCGCGCGGCACCGCCGAGTACGAGCGCGTCTCGGGCGGGGCCACCGGCCATGCCGAAACGGTCAAGGTCACCTACGATCCCGCACAAGTCCGCTACGACCAGCTGCTCCGCGTGTTCTTCTCGGTCGTCGCCGATCCGACCCAGCTCAACCGCCAGGGCCCCGATACGGGCACCCAATACCGCAGTGCGCTCGTCCCGCTGAGCGGCGAGCAGCGCCAGGTTGCGGACGCCTATCTCGCACAACTCCGGGCCGCCCACGTCTGGAGAGCGCCGATCGTCACCCGCCTCGAGCCGATGAACGGCTTCTACCCCGCCGCCGCCGATCACCAGGACTTCATGGCCAAGAACCCCGGCCACGGCTACATCGTGGCGTGGGATGCGCCCAAAGTCGCCGCGCTCAAGCGGCTGTTCCCGGCGATGTACCACGCGGGCTTCACGCGCGGCTGAACGCGACCTATATCCGGCTTCCATGGCCGGACATCACCGTCACGACGAACACTCGGGCGAGCTTCTCGTCGATGCCGCGCGCGGCGCGCTGACCGGCGCGGGCGAGCAGTGGACCGAGATGCGCTCCGAAGTATTCGAGGCGCTCGCCGCGCAAGCCAAGCCCGCGTCCGCTTATGATATCGCGGACGCGGTCACCGCCGCGCGCGGCAAGCGCGTGGCCGCGAACAGTGTTTACCGGATTCTCGACCTGTTCGTGAAGGCCAACCTCGCGCGCCGGGTCGAGAGCGCGAACGCTTATCTGGCCAATCCGCACCCGGGCTGCCGCCACGACTGCATTTTCCTGATCTGCGACGCGTGCGGCAAAGCCGTCCACCTCGACGACGACAAGCTGACGGGCGCGCTGGTCAGCGCGGCGCACGACGCGGGTTTCGCCGATATCCGTCCGGTGGTCGAGCTGCGCGGGCAGTGCGAGGATTGCAGCGAGGGCGAGGCCCGCGCCGCTTAACCGAATTGCGTCAGGCTCAGAATATTCCCGTCCGGATCGGCGAACCACGCGATGCGCGCGCCGCCGCCCGGGGCTTGCCAAACGCCCTCGGCATCCTGACCGAACCCGTCGTAAATCTTGAATTCCGCGCCTTTGGCCGTGAGCGCGCGCATCGTCTCGCGAATATCGGCGACCATCCAGCCGAGCACGGTGTGCCCCGCCGCGACGTGCCCGGGCATGTCGGTCAGCCGCAGCGGCGTGCGGTTGCCCGCGTCGAACGTCGCGGCGTGGCCGTCCTCGCCCATCAGCCGCAGCCCGAGCACCTCGGCGTAGAACGGCTTGGCGCGCTCGCGGTCGGCGGTGAGGACGAAGGTGCACGGAGCGGCGGAAGCGGGCAGGCCCATGGGTTTTCCCTCTGTTGGCTCGAGCCGGGATACAACTCGTCTCAATCGACACCAGTTGCGCAGCCGTGTAAAGCGCGGCCCATGAGCGCCAATCCCGCGACGCCGCTGCTCGACACGGTCGATACCCCCGCCGATCTCAAGCGGCTGGCGCCCGCGCAGCTGCGCCAGTTCGCCGACGAATTGCGCGCCGAGATGATCGCCGCGGTCGGCCAGACCGGAGGCCATCTCGGCTCGGGGCTGGGGGTGGTCGAGCTCACGACCGCGATCCATTACGTCTTCGATACGCCGCGCGACCGGCTGATCTGGGACGTCGGGCATCAGGCTTATCCGCACAAGATCGTCACCGGACGGCGGGACCGCATCCGCACTTTGCGCCAGGGCGGCGGGCTGTCGGGGTTCACCAAGCGCAGTGAGAGCGAATACGATCCGTTCGGCGCGGCGCACTCTTCGACCTCGATTTCGGCCGCGCTCGGCTTCGCGGTGGCGAACAAGCTCGCCGGGCGGCCGGGCAAGGCGATCGCGGTAATCGGCGACGGCGCGATGAGCGCGGGCATGGCCTACGAGGCGATGAACAACGCCGAGCAGGCGGGCAACCGGCTGATCGTGATCCTCAACGACAACGACATGTCGATCGCCCCGCCGGTGGGCGGGCTGTCGGCTTATCTCGCGCGGCTGGCCTCCTCGCCGCAGTATCTCGGCTTGCGCCACTTCGCCAAGCGCGCGCTGGGCAAGATTTCGCGCCGCGCGCACGACGCCGCCGAAAAGGCCGAGGAATTCGCGCGCGGGATGGCGATGGGCGGGACGCTGTTCGAGGAACTCGGATTTTACTACGTCGGCCCGGTCGACGGGCACGATGTCGATCAGTTGGTGCGGGTGCTCGAGAACGTCCGCGATGCCGATCACGGCCCGATCCTGATCCACGTCGTGACTCAGAAGGGCAAAGGTTATGCGCCCGCCGAAGCGAGCGCGGACAAATACCACGGGGTTCAGAAGTTCGATGTGATCACCGGCGAGCAGGCCAAGTCCGCCGCCGGCCCGCCAAGCTACCAGAACGTGTTCGGCGAGACTTTGGCGAAGCTCGCCGACAGCGATCCGCGCATCTGCGCGATCACCGCGGCGATGCCTTCGGGCACCGGGGTCGACAAGTTCGCAAAAGCGCATCCCGAGCGCGCGTTCGACGTGGGGATCGCCGAGCAGCACGGCGTGACTTTCGCCGCCGGGCTCGCCGCGCAAGGTATGCGGCCGTTTTGCGCGATCTATTCGACGTTCCTCCAGCGCGCTTACGACCAGGTCGTCCACGACGTCGCGATCCAGAACCTGCCCGTGCGCTTCGCGATCGACCGCGCCGGGCTGGTCGGCGCCGACGGCGCGACGCATGCGGGATCGTTCGACGTTACGTATCTCGCGACGCTGCCCAACTTCGTGGTCATGGCCGCGGCGGACGAGGCCGAGCTCGTCCACATGACTTACACCGCCGCGCTCCACGACAGCGGGCCGATCGCGTTCCGCTATCCGCGCGGCAACGGTACCGGCGTGGCGCTGCCCGAAACGCCCGAGCGGCTCGAGATCGGCAAAGGCCGGGTCGTACGCGAAGGGACCAAAATCGCGCTGCTCAGCTTGGGCACGCGCCTCGCCGAAGCACTCAAGGCCGCCGACCTGCTCGAGGCCAAGGGGCTTTCGACCACGGTTGCCGACATGCGCTTCGCCAAGCCGCTCGACACC
>JBBRER010000006.1:0-43948 GCA_038202745.1 Sphingomonadales bacterium | reverse complement strand
CTTCCTCGACGTTACCGACGATGCCAAGGGAATCGGCTCGGCGACGCGGATCGCGCAACTGATCCGCGCGCGAATCAAGGTCGAAACCGGACTGACCGCGAGCGCGGGGGTGTCGTACAACAAGTTCCTCGCCAAGCTTGCCAGCGACCAGAACAAGCCCGACGGGCTGTGTGTGATCCGCCCCGGCGAAGGCGCTGCGTTCGTCGCCGGGTTGCCGGTGAGCCGGTTTCACGGGATCGGCCCGCGCGGCGCGGAGAAGCTGGCCGCGCTGGGGATCGCCACGGGGGCCGATCTGGCGCAGCGCGATATCGCGTTTCTGCGCGCGCACTTCGGCTCGTCCGCCGACTATCTTTATCGCGCCGCGCGGGGGATCGACTTGCGCCGGGTCAAGGCCAACCGCGCGCGCAAGTCGGTGGGCGCGGAGCGAACCTTCGACCATGATTTGTCCTCGGGCGGCGCGCTCCGCGAGGCGCTCGAACGGATCGTCGAGATCACCTGGGCGCGGATCGACAAGAGCGGGGCGGCGGGGCGGACGGTGACGCTCAAGCTCAAGCACGTCGATTTTTCGCTCCTGACCCGCGCGAAATCGGTCGCCGAGCCGATCGCGACGCGTCCGCTGTTCGAAACGATCGCGCACCAGTTGCTCGACGAAGTGCTCCCCTTGGCGCAGCCGATCCGGTTGATGGGGCTCACGCTCTCGGCGCTCGAAGGCGAGGACGACGACGAGCCTGAGACGGCGCCGGTCACCCCCGGGGCAGGACAGCTTCCGCTGCTGTGATCCAATCTGGCAAGCATCGCGCGAACAGCGTGGCCATGTCCGCGGGCAGCGCGCCCGGAGCGAAATGGCGCGCGGCCACGATCTCGCGGCCGTCGGGGCGCAAATCTCCCGTTGCCCGACCGCAGACGAGGTGGACGCGGTTGACCGTACCCGCCAGCGGCTCGTCGTGAACGTCGAGCAGCGCCGCCGAATCCAGCCCGCAACCGGTCTCCTCGCGCAGTTCGCGAACGCCCGCGGCAAGCGGCGCCTCGCCGCGCTTGATTCCGCCGCCGGGCAGCATCCACTTGCCATTGCCGTAGCTGTGGCGGACGAGGATCACGCGCC
Organism: Sphingomonadales bacterium; assembly: GCA_038202745.1. Classification (GTDB taxonomy): domain Bacteria; phylum Pseudomonadota; class Alphaproteobacteria; order Sphingomonadales; family Sphingomonadaceae; genus Novosphingobium. Next base: position 42,846 of record JBBRER010000006.1, on the reverse strand, counting down.
CCTCGCCGTCGAACGCGATCACCCGCACCCCGCTCAGCCGCGGCTTGCGCAGCCGCCACCAGCGCCGCCGCAGCGCATGCGCGCCGCGCAGCGCCGCGCGGTGAAGCGGCGCCGGGATCAGGTGAAGCATGTCACCGGCTGATGCGCCGCAGCGAGCAGCCGCGCGACCGGCCAGTCGGTCAAGCCGGCGGCCGCTGCCTCGAACACCGCGCGTTTGTCCGCGCCGCGGATCACGAACATCACCGCATCGCTCGCGAGGAGCGCGGGAATGGTCAGGCTGAGCCGGTCGAACGGCGCTTCGGGCGGAAGCGGATCGGGGGTCAGCCGCAGCACGGTGCGAGGACCATCGACGCGCGGACCGGTGTTCGGAAACAGCGACGCGACGTGCCCGTCCGCGCCCATTCCGAGCCAGGTCAGCGCGAAGTGCGGCGGCGTCGCGGCTTCAGCCAGCGCGGTGACTCGCGCTCCGAGCGGTTCGAGCGCGGCGCGGATGCGCCCGACGTTGCTCGCCGGGTTATCCTCGGGCACGACGCGGTCGTCGCCGGGCCATACTTCGACGCGGCTCCAGTCGATCGGTTCGCCCGCCATCAGCGCCAGGATCGGGAACGGCGTCGATCCACCGGGGATACAGATCGCGATGCGCCCGTCGCGCTCCAGCGCCCCGCCCAGAGCCCCGCCCAGCCAATCGGCAATCGCGTGGTCGCTCGCATTTTCGACATAAGTCACCGCCGCCATAGTCAGCCGCTCCACGCCATCAGCGCGGCGACCGCGAGCCAGCCCCCGCCAAGCCCGCGCCGAGCGAGCCGCAACCGCGCCAGCGGCAACGCCCCTGCGGCGAGCCAGCCGATCGTCACCGTCGCCATCGTCGCCCCCACCCCGCCGAGCGCCGCCGCCGCCGGGCTGCCCAAAGCCAACGCGACCGCGAGGATCGTCAACCGCGCGGGATCCACGACGCTGTCCGCGAGCAGGACGATCCCCGCAGCGAACAGCGATGCTGTCGGCTCGGTCGGTGCCTTGCGCGGCGCGAGCAAAAGCATTTCAGCCCCCGCGACTGCGAGAATGATCGCCGCGGCGATATGCTGCGCATGCGTCGGCCAACCCAGCGCCTCGCGCTCGAGTAGTCCGGCGGCGAGCGCGGTAGCGACCGCGATCGTCAGCGCCACTATCAGCAACGCCGGGCGCTGCCCCTGCCGCGCGGACAAGGCCGCGACGGTCAACTGATCGCGCGCGCCGATCCCGGCGAGCAGCGTGGCGAGCAGCGCGATAAGGAGAGTGCCCATGTCAGGCGTACCGGATGGTCACCGGAATCGAACCACGCGCGCAGCGGCTTGCCGCGGAGCGCCGAACAAGGAATCGAGGGTTCCGCTCGGCTGCACCCGGCCGTTCCCTAAGGGCGCGATGCGAGCGAAGACTGGAGCGGGTGAAGGGAATCGAACCCTCGTATTCAGCTTGGGAAGCTGCTGCTCTACCATTGAGCTACACCCGCCGGGGAGGCGCGCATTGCCACAGCGCCGAATGCGCGGTCAACCGGGCAGTTGCGCAGCGAAACGGTCATCCGCAGGGTCCTCCGAAGTGGGTTTGGCGCATTTCGATAGCTTGTCCAGCGCCCTCGATGAGTGCAGGGACCGGACCAGCCAAGAGGATTTTTCATGCGCCTGATCGATCATTTCATCGCCGGCGGGACCGGCGGCAGCGCCGCGCGGCGCACCGGGCAGGTGTTCGACCCCAACTCGGGCGCGGTTCAGGCGAGCGTCGCGCTGGGCGACGCGGCGGTGCTCGACCGCGCCGTCGCCGCGGCGCAGGCCGCGCAGCCGGGCTGGGCGGCAACCAACCCGCAGCGCCGCGCGCGCGTTATGTTCGAGTTCAAGCGGCTGGTCGAAGCGCACATCGACGAGCTTGCGCACATGCTCAGCTCCGAACACGGCAAAGTTATCGCCGACAGCAAGGGCGACGTCCAGCGCGGGCTCGAAGTGATCGAGTTCTGCTGCGGCATCCCGCACGTGCTCAAGGGCGAATACACCCACGGCGCCGGGCCCGGAATCGACGTCTATTCGATGCGCCAGCCGATCGGGATCGGCGCGGGCATCACCCCGTTCAACTTTCCCGCGATGATCCCGCTGTGGATGAGCGGGGTCGCGATCGCGGTCGGCAACGCCTTCATCATCAAGCCGAGCGAGCGCGATCCGAGCGTGCCCGTGCGGCTCGCCGAACTGTTCGTCGAGGCAGGCCTGCCCGAAGGCATCTGCCAGGTTGTCCACGGCGACAAGGAGATGGTCGACGCGATCCTCGATCACCCGGCGATCGGCGCGGTCAGCTTCGTCGGTTCGTCCGACATCGCGCATTACGTTTACAACCGCGGCGTCGCGGCGGGGAAGCGCGTCCAGGCGATGGGCGGGGCCAAGAACCACGGCATCGTCATGCCCGACGCCGATCTCGACCAGGTCGTAAACGATCTAGCGGGCGCGGCGTTCGGAAGCGCGGGCGAGCGTTGCATGGCGCTGCCGGTGGTGGTCCCGGTCGGCGACGACACCGCGGAAGCGTTGAGGGCCAAGCTGATCCCGGCGATCGGCAAGCTCAAAGTCGGGGTTTCGACCGACGCCGAGGCGCATTACGGCCCGGTCGTCACCGCCGCGCACAAGGCCAAAGTCGAAGGCTGGATCCAGACCTGCATCGACGAGGGCGCCGAACTGGTGGTCGATGGCCGCGGATTCACGCTTCAGGGCCACGAGGAGGGCTTCTTCATCGGCCCGACGCTGTTCGACCGCGTCACCCCCGAAATGGAGAGCTACAAGGAAGAGATTTTCGGGCCGGTCCTCCAGATGGTCCGCGCGCCCGATTTCGAAACCGCGCTCGATCTGTGCAGCAAGCACCAGTACGGCAACGGCGTCGCCATCTTCACCCGCAACGGCCACGCCGCGCGCGAGTTCGCCGCGCGGGTCAACGTCGGGATGGTCGGGATCAACGTCCCAATCCCGGTGCCGGTCGCCTATCACAGCTTCGGCGGCTGGAAGCGCTCTGCATTCGGCGACACCAACCAGCACGGCATGGAAGGCGTCAAGTTCTGGACCAAGCTCAAAACCGTCACCGCGCGGTGGCCCGATGGCTCGCCGGATGGAGGCAACGCCTTCGTCATCCCGACGATGGGGTGAGCGAAGCCGTGATGATCCGACCCACGCTGCTCGGAGCGCTCGCGGTTGCGCTCGCCGCCTGTTCGCAGCAGCCAACATCCGCGCCGAGCGATAACGCCAGCGCCCAAATCGCGAGCGAAACCGCCGCGCCCTCGCCGGCCGGATCGGTTACATCGGCATCCGCCAAAGACATTCCCGCCGCCGCGCGTGGCCGGTGGGGCTTGGTCGCTGCCGACTGCACTTCGACCCGCGGCGATGCCAAAGGGCTGCTGACGATCGACGCGACCAGTCTCAAGTTCTATGAATCGGTGGGCAAGCTCTCGGCGGTTCGCGAACGCAGCGACATGCGCTTGCGCGCCACGTTCGCCTTCTCGGGCGAAGGCATGGACTGGACCCGCGACGAATTGCTCGACATCCAGGATGGCGGCACGACGCTGATCCGCCGCGAATACGGCGTCGACGCGTTGCCCGGGCCTTTCAAATACACGCGCTGCTAGGCTAGGCGGGGGCATGACCACCCAGTTCGAACTGACCGACGACCAGCTTGCGATCCAGGACATGGCGCGCAAGTTCACAGCCGACCGGATCACCCCGTTCGCGAGCGAGTGGGACGAGGCGCACCATTATCCCAAGGATGTATGGAAAGCCGCGGGCGAGCTCGGTTTCGGGGCGATCTATATCGCCGAGGACAACGGCGGAATCGGATTGGGGCGGCTCGAGGCGGCGCTGATCATGGAGGCGATGGCTTACGGCTGCCCCGCGACCAGCGCCTACATCTCGATCCACAACATGGCGACGTGGATGATCGACCGCTTCGGCGGCGACGAGATCAAGGCGCGGTTCCTCCCCGGTTTGGTGACGATGGACAAGATCGCCAGCTATTGCCTGACCGAGCCGGGCTCGGGCTCGGACGCCGCCGCGCTCAAGGCCAGCGCGCGATTGGACGGCGACCACTACGTGCTCAACGGCACCAAGCAGTTCATCTCGGGCGCGGGCTACAACGACATTTACGTGACGATGGTCCGCACGTCGGACGACCGCAGCAAGGGCATTTCCTGCCTGGTCATCGAAAAGGACACGCCGGGCCTTGCGTTCGGTGCGCCCGAGAAGAAGCTCGGCTGGAACGCCTCGCCCACCGCGCAAGTGATCTTCGAAGATTGCCGGGTTCCGGTCGCCAACCGCGTCGGCGCGGAAGGCGACGGGTTCCGTTTCGCGATGGCCGGGCTCGACGGCGGGCGGATCAACATCGGGGCGTGTTCGCTCGGCGGAGCGCAGCGCTGCCTCGACGAAGCGGTCAAGTACACCAAGGAGCGTAGCCAGTTCGGCCAGCCGGTCGCGGATTTCCAGAATACCCAGTTCATGCTCGCCGACATGGCGACGGACCTCGAAGCGGCGCGCGCGCTGCTCTATCTCGCCGCGGCCAAAGTGACCGCCAACGCGCCCGACAAGACGCGCTTTTCGGCGATGGCAAAGCGGCTGGCGACCGACAGCGGCAGCAAGATCGTCAACGACGCGCTCCAGCTGTTCGGCGGGTACGGCTATCTCAAGGACTATCCGATCGAGCGTTTCTGGCGCGACTTGCGCGTCCACTCTATCCTCGAGGGGACCAATCAGGTGATGCGGATGATCGTCGGGCGGGATCTGCTGCGCCAGTGACCGGCGACGTTCTGGTCCGCCATGAGGGCGTCGCGGGAGTGCTCTCGCTCAACCGCCCGCAAGCGCTACATGCGCTCGATCTCGACATGGTCGAGGCGATGACCGACGCGCTGTTGCGCTGGCGGGACAATGCGGAGGTGATGGTCGTGATGATCGATCACGCCGAAGGCCGCGGCTTTTGCGCGGGCGGCGACATCGCGTTCCTGCGCCATTCGGCGCTCAACGACACCGGGCTTTCAGGACGGCGCTTCTTTCACGACGAGTACCGGCTCAACCACCTGATCTTCGCTTATCCCAAGCCGGTGGTGACATTCATGGACGGGATCACGATGGGCGGCGGGGTGGGCATCAGCCAGCCCGCCAAGTTCCGCGTCGCGACCGAGAATACGCGCCTCGCGATGCCCGAAACCGGGATCGGACTGTTCCCCGATGTGGGGGGCGGCTGGTACTTGTCGCGGCTGCCGGGGCGGATCGGTGCGTTCCTGGCGCTGACCGGGGCGCGGCTCGACGGCGCCGAGTGCCTATGGGCGGGGCTCGCCACGCATTACCTCGAAAGCGTGTCGCTACCGGAAGCCAAAGCGCGCATCGCGGCGGGCGAGAGTATCGAAACCGTGCTCGGCAGCCTCGCCGCGGTGCCGCCGCCCGCGCGGATCGCGGCCAATGCCGAGACGATCGACCGGCTGTTCGCTTCCGACCGCTACGAGGACATCCTCGCCGCGCTGCGCGCCGAAGGCGGCGAATGGGCGGACAAGGAGCTGGCGGCGCTCGCCACCAAGAGCCCGCAGACCTGCAAGGTCGCGCTGCGTCAGCTCGCCACCAGTCGGCACCTGACCGATTTCGCCGAAAACATGGCGATGGAGTACCGCGTCGCCAGCCGCGTCCTCACCCGCCCCGACTTTGCCGAAGGTGTGCGCGCTGTGATCATCGACAAGGACAATGCGCCCAAGTGGGACCCCGCGACCCCCGAAGAAGTGACTGACGATCTGCTCGACGCGATCTTCGCACCCCTGCCCCCGGGCGAGGAATGGGAACCGCTGCCAGACGCGGCCTAGGTCGGGGCACGGCGAACAAGCCGAGCGGATTTTCGCTTTCCTACTTGCGCATCAGGCGACAGGGTATGTCGTCGATGAACCGGCCGATGCTGCCGGCGCTAAGGCGTTTTGACCCGGGCGCGGTTCGCGGGCAACCCACCCGGGGTTTCGCCGCGGTCATGGCGGGTGCGAACATTCGGACCTTTCGGTCCACCGCCAACCTCGAGGAGTGAGCCCTGTTGCCGTTTGAAACTATCATCACCGAGCAGCTCGGCGCCGTTACCCTGATCACGCTCAATCGCCCGCAGGCATTGAACGCGCTCAACTCCGCGGTGCTCGAAGAGCTGATCGCCGCGTTCGCCGCGTTCGAAGCCGACCCGGCCCAGCGCTGCGCGGTGCTGACCGGCGCGGGCGAGAAGGCTTTCGCGGCCGGGGCCGACATCAAGGAAATGGCGGACAAGCCCGCGGCCGATTTCTACGCCGAGGACTTTTTCGCGCGCTGGACCAGCCACTTGGTCAAAGCGACGCGCAAGCCTTGGATCGCGGCGGTCAACGGCTTTGCGCTCGGCGGCGGGTGCGAGCTGGCGATGATGGCCGATTTCATCATCGCGAGCGAGAACGCAAAGTTCGGCCAGCCCGAGATCAAGCTCGGCGTCGCACCCGGAATGGGCGGCAGCCAGCGCCTCACGCGCGCTGTGGGTAAGGCCAAGGCGATGGAAATGTGCCTGACCGGGCGGATGATGGACGCCGCCGAAGCCGAACGCTCGGGGCTCGTCGCGCGGGTCGTCCCGCTCGCCGCGCTGCTCGACGAGGCGCTCAAGACCGCCGCCGAGATCGCCGCGATGCCGCCGCTCGCGGCGATCGCCAACAAGGAGATGGTCAACGCCGCGTTCGAAACCACGCTCGATCAAGGCGTGATGGTCGAGCGGCGCATCTTCCAGGTGCTCACCGCGACCGATGACAAGCGCGAAGGCATGGTCGCGTTCATCGAGAAGCGGCCAGGGGTGTGGAAGGGACGCTGATGCGAAAAGGTGAAGCCTTAAGAGTTCTCGAAGGCGCATTGGAAGCTGAGAACTGGGACAATACGAGCGCGTTTACGGTCAGCGACGAGGCGCGAGAAGATGGACGTTCCCTTGCTTGGTGGCACGAACACACTCCAACCAACGAGAGTTCGGACACTCCACGGAATAGGGCGTATCTAAAAGCTTACCTTCAAATCTCTGGACGGGACCGACTGAAAGCTCGTGGCATCCGGTTGGAGCGTGGCCGATTGTGGATGGATCGGTCGGTCATCAGCCGGTTGGAGCGCGACGGGTATCTGAAGTTCATCGAAAAGCCCGACGGCGAATTTGAACCTGTGTTCGAACTGACAGACAAGGGGCGGGAGCTGATCGTATGAAAATCGCCTTCATCGGACTGGGCAACATGGGCGGCGGGATGGCCGCGAATCTGGTCAAGGCGGGGCACGCGGTGCGCGCGTTCGACCTCAGCGCCGAAGCGCTGGGCAAAGCGCGCGAGAACGGCGCGGAGGCCGCCGGCTCGATCCGCGAGGCGGTCGCCGGGGCTGAAGCGGTGGTGACGATGCTGCCGAGCGGCGCAATCGTCGAGAGCGTCTATAACGATGATGTCCTCGGGCACGCTCCCCCATCGGCGCTGCTGCTCGACTGTTCGACGATCAATGTCGCGACCGCCAAGCGCGTTTCCGAAGCCGCCGCTGCGGCGGGCTACGCGATGGTCGATGCGCCGGTTTCGGGCGGGATCGCCGCAGCGAATGGCGGGACGCTGACGTTCATGGTCGGGGGCAGCGACGCGGGCTTCGCGCAGGGCCAGCCGATCCTCGCGCAAATGGGCAAGGCGGTGATCCACGCGGGCGGCGCGGGCGCGGGGCAGGCGGCGAAAATCTGCAACAACATGATCCTCGGCGCGACGATGATCGTGACCTGCGAGGCGTTCGCGCTGGCGCAAAAGCTCGGGCTCGACCCGCAGGTGTTTTACGACATCTCGTCCAAAGCCTCGGGCCAGTCGTGGTCGATGACCAGCTATTGCCCGGTCCCCGGCGTCGGCCCGCAAACCCCGGCGGACAATGGCTACCAGGGCGGCTTCGCGACCGCGCTGATGCTCAAGGATTTGAAGCTCGCAGTCGCCGCGGCGCACGATGCCGGAGCCAACGTCGCGCTCGGGCAAAAGGCCGAGGAGCTTTACGAACGCTTCGCCGAAGCCGGCCACGGCGGGCTCGACTTCTCGGGGATCATCACGAGCCTGTAACGCCCCTCTCCCCAAGAATCCGTTCGTCCTGAGCTTGTCGAAGGACTGCACTTTATCTTCGCGCGATTGCGCGCGAGGCACGAAGTGAAGGACAGTGCTTCGACAAGCTCAGCACGAACGGGGTTGAGGGTGCGTTCTGGCCCCTACAGCCGCACCCGCGCGCTCTGGCCGTCGTCGATGCGGATAATCGCGCCGGTCACGCACTCGCTCGCCGGTGCGACGAGATAAAGCAGCGTCGAATCCATCTGCGCCGCCACCGGCACGCGCTTGCGCGGCAGATTGGGCGCGGGGTTGCCGCCCATCCGCGCGAACATCCCGTCGGTCATTTCGGACACGAACATCCCCGGCGCGATCGCGTTGACGTTGATCCCGTAGTGCGCCCACTCGACCGCCAGAGCTTCGGTCATCCGCGCGATCGCGGTCTTGGTCACCGCGTAGAGCGCCGCACCGCCGCCGTCGTAACGGTAGTGCGCGACCGAGCTGATGTTGACGATCCGCCCCTGTTTTCCCGCGGCAATCAGCCGCCGCGCGACTTCGGTCGCGAGTATCCATGGGCCGCGCAGATTGACCCCGATCACCTGATCGACCAGCTCGAGGCTCATCTTGTGCGCGCGCTGGGCGTCGGGCATCCCGGCGTTGTTGACGAGGATGTCGACCGTCCCGAACGCGGCTTCGGCGGCATCGACCGCGGCCACCAGACTTGCCGCGTCGGTCGCATCCATCCGCACCGCAAGCGCGTTCGCCCCTATCTCGGCGGCGAGGGCATCGAGCCGCTCCTTGCGCCGAGCCGCGAGCACCACTTTCGCCCCCGCCGCGGCGAGCACACGCGCGAAGCGCTCGCCCAGCCCCGAGGACGCGCCGGTAACGAGCGCAACGCGCCCGGTGAGGTCGGCATCGGTGTTGGGGAGGGGGTAATCGGTCATTTGCGCTCCAGCGGGATGACCGCGACCGTGAGCCGCGAGATGCACACCAGTTTGTCGGCCTCGTCGACGATCCGGATCGACCAGACTTGCGTTGTGCGCCCGATGCTTTCGGGGATCGCGGTGGCGTAGACCCAGCCGGTGTAGGCCGGGCGGATATGGTTGGCGTTGATCTCCATGCCTACCGCGACGAACTTTTCGCGATCGACGCAAAAACTCGCGGCGACCGAGCCGATGGTTTCGGCCAGCGCGACCGAAGCGCCGCCGTGAAGCCGCTGGAACGGCTGAACGGTGCGCTCGTTCACGGGCATTCGCCCGCGAATCCAGTCATCGCCGCACTCGACGAATTCGATCCCCAGATGCCCCGGCATGGCGTTTACGCCGAGCCCGGTCATCGGCGCGAGCGGCGGACGCTCGCCGCCCCACCAGATGATTCGGTTGCTCATCGAAACCAGACTGACGAATAGGGCACGGACTGTAAACCGCGCGCACGAACTTGGCATTGCCCTTCGCGGGAACGGCGCATACCCTCGCCCGAGATGGACGACGCCGCTCCCGAACCCGCCCCAGCGACCGAACCGCGCGGCGGCGATCTGGTGCGGCGGCATGCGCTCGCCACGCGAATCTGGCACTGGGTCAATGTCGTGACGATCACGGTCATGCTGATGAGCGGGCTGATGATCCTCAACGCGCACCCGCGGCTCTACTGGGGCAGCTACGGTGCCAACCCCGATCATGCATGGATCACATTCGGTCGCGCGGGCGCGGGCGCGTTTCCCGGGTGGATGACGATTCCGTCGAACTACAGCCTGGCGGATGCCCGGCTGTGGCACCTGGCGTTCGCATGGGTGCTCGCACTCGGGCTGCTGATCTACCTCGTGTGGTCGCTGGTCGCCGGGCATATCCGCCGCGATCTGCACATCACCGGCAAAGAATGGCGTCCCGCGCATATCTGGCAGGACATCAAGGATCACGCCCGGCTGCGCTTTCCCATCGGCGCGGCGGCGACGCGTTACAACGTGCTCCAGAAAATCGCCTATTGCGGCGTGCTGTTCGTCCTGCTGCCGTTGATGATCCTGACCGGGCTGACGATGTCGCCGGGGCTTAATTCGGGGCTGACGTTCCTGCTCGATGTGTTCGGCGGCCGCCAATCGGCGCGCTCGCTGCATTTCCTCGCCGCCGCGGGACTGGTGCTGTTCTTCTTCGTCCACATCGCGGAGGTCGTGCTGGCGGGGCCGCTCAACGAGCTGCGCTCGATCGTCACCGGATGGTATCGGCTGCGCCCCGGCCCCGCCGGAGACGAGACATGACCGGCCCCGAACTGTCGCGGCGCAAGCTGATCGGGATCGGGGCGGGCTCGCTGCTCGTCGCGGGGTGCGACCGCCTCAATGCCAACCCGGCATGGCGCGGAGTGCTCGAAGGCGCGGAGAACCTTCACCGCGTCTCGCAGCGCGCGATAAACGGCGGCGCGCTGGTGCGCGAATACGGCGCGGGCGAGATGTCGCCGATGTTCCGAACCAATGGGAATACGACCGTCGAAGACGAGGGGTACCAGACGCAGCTAGCGACCGGCTTCGCAGGCTGGGCGCTGGTCGTCGACGGGCTCGTCCGCCAGCCGCTGAGGCTCCCGCTGGCCGCGCTCCAGGCAATGCCGCAGCGCACCCAGATCACTCGCCACGACTGCGTCGAGGGGTGGAGCGCGATCGGGCAGTGGCAGGGACCGCAGCTCGCCCGGGTGCTCGGGCTCGCCGGGCTGCTGCCCGCGGCGCGTTATGCGGTGTTCCATTGCGCCGACCGCTTCGGCAGCGCCCCCTATTACGAATCGATCGACCTGACCGATGCCTTCCACCCGCAGACGATCCTCGCCTGGCGGATGAACGGCGCTTCGCTTTCCGAAGGCCACGGGGCCCCGCTGCGCCTGCGGGTCGAGCGCCAGTTGGGCTACAAGCACGCCAAGTTCGTGATGCGGATCGAGCTTACCGATACGCTCGCCCGCCTTTATGGCGGAAAAGGCGGGTACTGGGAGGATAACTCCGACTACGCGTGGTACGCGGGCATCTGACGCGTCAGATCAGCCGCCGGACCTCTTCGGCGCTGTAGAGCCTGAGGTCCGCGCCTTCACGCGTGACCGCTCCGATCGCCCGATTGAACGCTTTCATGTGCGCACTGGCCGAATGCGCGGTGAGCGCGTCCTGATCGCGCCATCGCTCGGAAATGCGGATCGTGTCGGGATCGGCAATATCGCGCGCGAAAGCGTAGTGGAGGCAGCCCTCCTCCCGGTTGGTTTCGGCAACCATTGTGCGGGCGGCGTCCATCACTTTGTCGGCTTCACCCGCCCCCAGCTTGAGCCAGCCTTCGATCATCAGCATCGCGCGCATCCTTTGGGATCGATTCCCCCCTCACGCTAACGCGGCGAAGCAGCGTTGGCGAGGAGGATGCACCAGTTCGAGCGCCGCCCGCGCCACGGCTCGGCCAGTCCTTCGGCGACGAGCTGCGCGCCGAGACTGCGCCCGCCCCGCGTCACCGTGCGCAGGAGTCGGCCGTAGCGGTCGCGGTCCCGACTGCCCGCCTCGAGCGCGAATGGGCCTGCGTTCAACAGCACCGTCAGCCGCCGCGTAGCCGCATCGCCGCGCGCCTGCTCGGCCGGGCAGCCCGCGCCGTGCGTTTCGGGCGCGTTGATATTGGCGATGCGGATTTTCTCGCCAGCCAGCCAGAAGGTGTCGCCATCGACCACGCAAGTGACGCGGGGGCTCCCGGCGCAAAGCGCGAAAGCGGCAGCGTATGCGAGCAGCGCGGGCATCGCCGCGGGGGTGCGGCGCGGGGCGGCTTCCAGCTATCCGGATTGCCCCTTAGCGATGGTCCATTTCAGAGGCTTAGGAACAGGCGCTATAAGCTGAGGAACAGACCGGCCAGCGCCGCGCTCATCAGGTTGGAGAGGCTTCCCGCGGCAAGCGCCTTCAATCCAAGCCGCGCGATCACCGGGCGCTGATTGGGCGCGAGCCCGCCGGTCACCGCCATCTGGATCGCGATCGAGCTGAAATTGGCGAACCCGCACAGCGCGAAGGTCACGATCGCGACGGTGTGCGGCGAGAGCGCCGCTTTCATCGGCCCGAGCTGGGTGAACGCGACGAATTCGTTGAGCACGAGCTTGGTTCCGAACAGCCCGCCCGCGCGCACCGCTTCGTCCCACGGCACGTCGAGCAGGTACATCACCGGCGCGAACACCCAGCCGAGGATCGTCTCGAAGCGCAAGTCGGGCATCCCGAACCAGCCGCCGATCCCGCCGAGCAGGCCGTTGGCGAGCGCCACCAGCGCGACGAACGCGAGCACCATCGCCCCCACCGCGACCGCCAGCCGCACGCCCGTCTGCGCGCCTTCGGCCGCGGCCATGATAACGTTGGCGGGCTTCTCTTCACCGAACGTCACCTCGCCTTCGATCACCGGATCGATGCCGAGCTTGCCCGGCTCGTCGGGCATCATGATCTTGGCCATGAGGATGCCGCCGGGCGCCGACATGAAGCTCGCGGCGAGCAGGTAGGGCAGGTAGAAGTCCTTGGCCGGGCCGAACATCGCCGCGTACGCGAGCAGGATCGTTCCCGCCACGCCGGCCATCCCGACCGACATAATCGTGAATATCTGCGCCGGGGTCATCGCCGCGAGGTAGGGCCTGATCACCAGCGGGGATTCGCTCTGGCCGACGAAGATGTTCGCCGCCGCGCCGAGCGATTCGACTTTCGAGATGCCCGTGACCCACTGGATCGCGCCGCCGATCCAGCGGATGATCAGCTGCATGATCCCCAGATAATAAAGGATCGAGACGATCGACGCGAAGAAGATGATCACCGGCAGCGCCGAGATCGCGAAACTGAACCCGCCCAGTTCGGGCTTGGCGAGGTTGCCGAACAGGAAATCGATTCCAGCTTGCGCGTAGCCCAGCAGGTTCGAGACCCCGCGCGACATCGCCCCGATCCCGGCGCGGCCCCACGGCGTCACCAGCACCAGCACCGCGAACCCGGCCTGGAGCGCGAACGCGGCCGCGACCACGCGAAGCTTGATGCCCTTGCGGTCGGACGAGAGCGCGAACGCGATCAGCAGGATCAGCGCCATCCCGGCCAGGCTTTTGACGATATGCATTGCGGCGCTCCCCCGGCCGGTCCGATTTGTGCCGAGCGTAGCCGCGCCCGCGGCTTGTGCAAACCTCCGCGCCAAGCCCCTTCCACAGCCGCACCGGGCAAGCTAACCCCGCGCGATGGAAACCGTCATTACGCCGCCCACCCCCACCGCACCCGCGATCCCGCGCGGGCTGTTCCTGTTCGCGCTGTTCTATGGCGGGATGGTGCCGCTGGGCGGGTTTCTCGGGGCCAAGCAGGTCGCGCTGGGACCGCTGGCGGTCGAGGCCGGGATTTTTCCGTTCCTCACGCTGATCGCGATCTCCAGCGCGTTTGCCGAGCTTTACGGCAAGCCGGTGGCCGACCGCTTGGTTCGCTTCGGATTCGTTCCGCTGGTGGTGGCGATCCTGCTCGCGCTGTTCGTGCTCCAGCTGCCCACCGATCCCGGGATGTATCCGCCCGCCAAGGACGCGTTTCCGATCATCGTCGGCCAATCGTGGCGGATGATGGCCGCGGGAATCGTCGCTTACGGCATCTCGGTCACGCTCAACATCTGGATCTTCGACAAGTTGCGCGTCGCGACCGGGCGGATGGCAGGCTTGCGCGGGTTCATCGCCGCGGCATTGAGCCAGATCGTCGACACACTGATCTTCATCACGGTGTCGTTCTACGGGGTGCGACCGATCGCCGATCTGATGCTCGGGCAGATGCTCGCCAAAGTGACGCTTTCGGCGGTGCTGGTGCCGCTGATCATCTGGTTCGTGGTGCGCACCGCGCGGCGGCTCGACGGGACGCCCGGCTGATGGCCGACTCCGCCACGTTGGCAAAGGCCGAGGTGCTGATCGAGGCGCTGCCGTATCTCCAGCGCTACGCTGGCCGCACGTTCGTGGTAAAATACGGCGGCCACGCGATGGGCGATCCTGAACTCGCGCGCGATTTTGCCGAGGACGTGGTGCTTTTGAAAGCGGTCGGAATCAATCCTGTCGTGGTCCACGGCGGCGGGCCGCAGATCGGCGCGATGCTCGAGCGATTGGGGGTCGAAAGCCGCTTCGTCGACGGGCTGCGCGTCACCGACAAGGCCACCGCGCAAATCGCCGAAATGGTCCTTTCGGGCGCGATCAACAAGGAACTCGTCGGGTGGATTGCCGCCGCCGGGGGTAAGGCGCTGGGCATATCGGGCAAGGACGGCGGGCTCGTCACCGCGCGCAAGGTCACGCGCACCGTCAAGGACCCCGACAGCAACATCGAGCAGGCGGTCGATCTGGGCTTCGTCGGCGAGCCCGCGCGGGTCGACATCGCGCTCATCGAAACCGCCTGCGCCGCCGGGATGATCCCGGTGATCGCGCCGATCGCGCCGGGCGCGGACGGCGAGACTTACAATATCAACGCCGACACGATGGCGGGCGCGGTCGCCGCGGCGCTGGGCGCGGCGCGGCTGTTCCTGCTTACCGACGTCGCCGGCGTGCTCGGGCGCGACGGCGAGCTGCTCACCGACCTCACCCCCGCCGACATCGCCGCGCTCCAGGCCGACGGCACGGTCAGCGGCGGGATGATCCCCAAGCTCGAAACCTGCATCCACGCGGTCGAGGCCGGGTGCGAAGCCGCGGTCGTGCTCGACGGCCGCGTTCCCCACGCGATGCTGCTCGAATTTTTCACCTCGCGCGGTGCGGGGACGCTAATCCGCGCGTGAAGGAGGTTCCGATGCGCTTTGCTCTGATTTCAGCCTCGCTCGTTGTGCTCGCGGCATGCCACCAAGCGCCGAGCGCGCCGCTTCCCGGCGAGACCGCGACCCCGGCGACGGCGCTGCCGCCTAGCCCGGCGCCGACTACGCCGGTATCCCCGAGCGCTACGCCGCCTGCCGCTGCGCCGGTCGCGCAGACGCCTTCCACCGCGAGCAATCCGCAGGAGGTGCTGGTCGCATGGGCCAAGGCAGTCAGCTTGCGCGATTGGGCCACCGTGCGCGGCTATTGGGGCGATCACGGCGCGCGCAGCGGGCTGAGCGAGGCTGCATTCGCCGCGCAATGGGGCGCGCTTCGGGACCCGCAGCTCGATATTGCCAAAGGCAGCCAGGAAGGCGCGGCGGGATCGAGCTATTACACCGCCCCGATCACGATCCGCGACGGCGCGCGCACGATCAAGGGCGAGGTCGTGCTGCGCCGGGTCAACGACGTTCCCGGCGCGAGTGCCGAGCAGCTGCGCTGGCACATCGAAAGCACGACGCTGAAGGTTTGAGCCGGCATTGCCGCAGCGCGGCAATTCGGGCTAAGCGGGCCGCCACCACCCGGAGGCCCTGCCGTGCTGCTGCTCACGCTTTACCAGATCGTCGATTACCTGATCTCGATCATCGTCGTGCTGGTGATCGTCCAGTTCGTGCTGAGCCTGTTGATCAGCTTCAACGTGGTCAATCTGCACAATCGGTTCGTCGAAGCGGTGTGGCGCGCGGTCAACGCGCTGCTCGACCCGCTGCTGCGCCCGGTTCGCCGGTTCATGCCCGATACCGGCGCGATCGACTTCTCGCCGATGGTGATAATTATTTTACTCACGATCGTGCGGATCGTGCTCGGTAACCTGCTCGCCGCTACCTACTGATGAGCGCCGCGATTATCGACGGCAAAGCATTCGCTGCTAAGCTGCGCGCCAAAGTCGCCGAACATGCCGCCGCGTTCGAGCGCGCGACGGGGCGCAAGGTCGGGCTGGCGGTAGTCTTGGTCGGCGATGATCCCGCCTCGGCGGTTTACGTTCGCAACAAAGGCAAGGCCACGCTCGCCGCGAACATGGCAAGCTTCGAATACGTGCTGCCCGCCGCGACCACGCAAGCCGAGCTGGAGGCGCTGGTCGATGCGCTCAACGCCGACCCGGCGGTCGACGGCATCCTCGTCCAGTTTCCGCTCCCGAAGCACCTCAGCGAACCGCGCATCTTCACCCGGATTTTGCCCGACAAGGATGTCGACGGCCTCAATCCCGAAAACATCGGGCGGCTGGCGGCCGGGCTCCACGGGTTTGTGCCGTGCACGCCTCTGGGCTGCGTGATGCTGCTCAAGGACCGGCTGGGCGACCTCACGGGCCTCGACGCGGTGGTGATCGGGCGCTCGAACCTCGTCGGCAAGCCGATGGCGCAATTGCTGCTGGGGGAAAGCTGCACCGTCACCATCGCGCACAGCCGCACGCGGAATCTGCGCGAAGTCGTGCGCCGCGCCGACATCGTCATCGCGGCGGTCGGCCGGGCGGAAATGGTCAAAGGCGACTGGCTCAAGCCCGGCGCGACGGTGATCGATGTCGGGATCAACCGCCTGCCGCCCGCCGCCGGCGAGGCCAAGGGCCGCCTGGTGGGCGATGTCGATTTCGCCTCCGCCAGCCAAGTCGCGGGCGCGATCACCCCGGTGCCCGGCGGAGTCGGCCCGATGACGATCGCGGTGCTGCTGCGCAACACACTCATTGCCGCGCACCGCAACGCCGGGGTGGCGCTGGCCAAGGACGCGCTATAGGCTGCGGGCATGAACCGCGCTCTCGCCCCGCTCGTCCTGATCGCCGCGCTCGCCGCCTGCACCCAAGGCCCGCGCCCCGACCGCCATTTCCGCCCCACCGCCAATCCCAGCGCGGTGATCGCCGCTGAGCTCGCCTTTGCGCAGGCCGCGCGGGACAAGGGCCAGTGGACCGCGTTTGGCGACAGCGCGACCGACGACGCGACGATGTTCGCGCCGGGGCCGGTGCAAACCCAGGTGTTCCTCAAAGGTCGCGCCAATCCGCCGGTCGCGGTCAAATGGCAGCCGCATCAGGTATGGTCGAGCTGCGACGGCTCGATCGGGGTCACGCGCGGCGCGTGGCAGGGGCCGAAGGCGAGCGGCTATTTCACGACCGTGTGGCAGCGCCAGAGGGACGGCAGCTACAAATGGGTGCTCGATCAGGGCGAGCCGCTGCCGATGGCGCTCGACGCGCCCGAAATGATTGCGGCCAAAGTCGCGGAGTGCCGCCCGCTCCCGCCCGCGGTCGTCGCGCCCGTGTCAACGGATCGCCGCAGCGGGCACAGCGACGACGGAACGCTGCGGTGGAACACGACCGTCGCCGCCGATTGCAGCCGGACCTACCGCGTCGCGCTGTGGGACGGGGTCAAGTTCGCCGACGCATTCACCGCCAGCTTCGACGCGCCGCCGTCGGGGGAGCGGCCCGCGGGCGGCTGCAGCTGAGTTGCTCGACCTGTTCGTCTCGGCGTTCGTCACGCTGTTTGTGGTGATCGATCCGCCCGGCTGCGCGCCGATCTACGCCGGACTGACCAGCGGGGCGACGCCCGCGCAGGCGCGCGCCATGGCAATTCGCGCGAGCGTGATCGCAGGCGCGATCCTCCTCGTGTTCGCGCTGGTCGGCGAGCAGCTCCTGTCCGCGCTCCACATCGAGCTCGACGCGTTCCGCATCGCGGGCGGGATCATGGTGTTCCTGATCGCGCTCGACATGGTCTTCGAGAAACGCACCCAGCGCCGCGAGGAGCGCGCTGAAAAGGTCAAGGCGACGCCCGAGATCGAGGACGTGTCGGTGTTCCCGATGGCGATGCCGATGATCGCCGGGCCCGGCTCGATCGCCACGATCATGCTGCTGATGAGCCGCAGCCAGGGCACCGAGCAGACGCTCGTCGTCCTCGCCGCGCTGCTCGCGGTGCTGGTGTTGACACTCCTCGCGCTGCTCGCCGCCGCCCCGCTGATGCGGCTGCTCGGCACCCGGGTCGAAGCGGTGATCACGCGGCTTTTGGGGGTGCTGCTGGCGGCACTCGCGGCGCAATACGTGATCGACGGGTTGAAGGCGGTGCTGCGGTGACGCTTACTGCAACGTCACCCGGTCCTCGTCCGCGTCGCGCCTGCCGAAGAACTGCATCAGCTGGATCAGCAACTCGCAGCGGTCCTGGATCGAATTGGCCTCGAGCAGCGCCTGCTTGGCCGCGGGGTCGAACGGGGCGATCTGGCTGACCCCGTCGATCAGCGAGGCATCGTCGAGCCGCGCAACGGCTTCCCAATCGACCAGATAGCCTTGCGCGTTGGCGTAGCGCCGGGCTTCGCGTTCGAACCCGGCGCGCTCGACCGGGGCGAGCACCGCGTCCTCGGCCTCATCGAGCAGCGTCGCTTCGATCTGGCGGAACGGGGTGACGACATCGAGCTCGCGCGTCACGCGGAAGCGCGCCTCGCCCGTGAGCACGAGGTTGAAGCGCCCGTCGTCGAGCGTCTCGACATTGCCGATCCGTCCGAGGCAGCCGACATTGTAGAGCGGCGCGTCGTCCGCGGCGCCCGTTTTTTGCTGAGCAATTCGGGGCTGGATCATCCCGATCCGCCGATCGCGCGCGAGCGCGTCGGAAACGAGCGCGCGGTAGCGCGGCTCGAACACGTGGAGCGGGAGTTGCAGCCCGGGGTAAAGCACCGCGCCGATGAGCGGGAAGATCGAGATGCGCACCCGCGCCCCGCTCAGCCGAACAGGATCGTCGAGAGCTTGCGGCGCTCGGCGGCGACCCACGGGTCTTCGAGCCCAACCGCCTCGAAAATCTGGAGCAGCTTGGCGCGCGCCGCGCCTTCGTTCCATTCGCGGTCGGCGGCGATCATCGCCAGCAGCGTCGCGCTCGCTTCTTCGCGATCTCCAGCGGCGAACGCGGCGTTGGCGTAAGCAAGCTGCGCGTCCATGTCCGCCGGACGTTCGGCGGCGGCGGCGCGCAAGCCCGCCAGCTCGCCGTCGTCGGGCTTGTCGCCCGCGAGTTCGAGCGCTGTCTTGGCGCGCGCGATCTCGGGATCCTCCGCAAGCGCCAGATCGAGCGCGGCGAGCGCCGCCTCGGCCTCGTCGATCCGCCCTGCGGCGACCAGCGCGCGCAGCAGCCCGCCTTGCGCCGCGGCGTTGCCGGGCGCCATCTCGACTATCTGCGCGAAGATTCCCGCCGCCCGCTCACCGTCACCGCCCGCGAGGACTTCATCGCCCATCGCCAGCAATGGCTCGAGCTCCGCCGCCTGCTCGATCGCCCCGCCCGCCACCGGCAATTTGGCGAGCACCTGGTCGAGCAGCGTCTTCAATTGCGATTCGGTGCGCGCATTGGTCAGATCGGCGACTGGTTGGCCCTGGAACATCGCGTAAACCGTGGGGATCGAGCGCACCTGGAACTGCGCCGCGATGAACGCCTCCTCGTCGACGTTGACCTTGGCGAGGATCACGCCCTTGTCGGCGTATTCGGCGGCGACTTTCTCGAGCAGCGGGGTCAGCGCCTTGCACGGCCCGCACCACTCGGCCCAGAAGTCGAGGATCACCAGGCTGGTCATCGAGGGTTCGACCACGGCCGTGCGGAAACGGTCGACCGCCTTCTGTTCGTCGAGATTGAGGCCGAGGGTCGCCAAAGGATGCTCCGTCGCTGCAGTGCGGGTGTAGACGCGTTATGTGGGGCTTGCAGGAGGTTTGTGAAGCCCGCAAGCGCGCCGCGGTGCGCGCGCGCAATTCCCCTTGCGGGCGCTGGGAGCCGATGCTAACCGCGCGCCTCTCCCCGGCCCAGGACGCGCGCGTCCGGGTCCGAGACGCACACGAGCGGGCGTAGCTCAGGGGTAGAGCACGACCTTGCCAAGGTCGGGGTCGAGGGTTCGAATCCCTTCGCCCGCTCCAGTTTTTCCGACCAAATCGAGGCGACGCCTCGTCCCCGCGGCGGGGTCAGAGCGTGGTGTCGGCCAGGTTCGATTTGTATTTGGTATTCGTCTGGCGGTCGTTGATTTCGATGTAGATATAGCTCGGCGGGACGATGCCTTCCTCGACCGCGAACCAGATTTTTCCCAGATCGGTAGGCGTTTTGAGCGCGCAAAAGCCGTAAAGCCGCTTGCCCCGGCTATCGAAGAAATCGACCCAGCTACGCGACGAATTGGTGTTGAGACCGCACAGCGGGAGCGCCGGGGCGGGCGCGAACAATTGCGGCGGGTAATCTGCCTTGTTGCGAACGTCGTATTGATAACGCACCCAGTTCTTGCCGCCCGCCGAATAATATTCGGTCCCGGTCAGATAAAGCACGGGATTCGGCAATGCGGCGAGCGACGGCGACGCGACAAGCGCCAGCAATCCCGGGGCGATGCCGCGCGCCGCGCGCCGGACTATCGGGCTCACTGGCGTGCCCGCGATGAAGCGAATTTACCGTCGCTGCCGTTGCCCGCGAGCAGGTTGTCGCCGCCGCTGACAACCGCGCCGCTAAGGCCGGTGGTGTTGTCGACGATCGCACTCCCCGCGACCGTGACCGCCGCCGGACCCTCGACCGAGATTCCGTGGCTGGCGGGCGTCGCAAAACCATGGATCAGCGTGTTGCGAACGACGACGCTTTTCGCCTTGAGCACGCGAACGCCATTGATCCCGGTCCCGCCACCGTTGATGTCGAGCCCGCTTAAGAGCACCCTGTCCTGATCCCCGGCGTTGACGACGATGCCGTTGGTGCCCGTGGCGAGCACCGTGCCCCCGATGCCGTCGCAGACGATCGCCAGCGCCTTGGTGATGGTCACCGCGCCGAACCCGCCCGGATCGAGGCAATCGATCTCGCCGCCCGCGGCGGTCTTGGAGATCGCCCCTGCGAAAGTCTTGCACGGCGCGGTCCGGCTGCACGGATTGACATCGTCGCCGACCCCCGAAACCCAGGTGCGGGTGGCTTGAGCCGAAGCCGGACTTGAAATCGCCGCGATGGCGAACGCGGCGGAAACAAAAACCAGCAAAGTTTTGAATATGCGCATGACGAAGCCCCCCTCGTCTTCAACACATACGCTTCGTCACTTTATCGAGCAAGCGCAGCTATGCCGTGTCGCGCCCCGGCAGGCGAACCGCGGCGAGCAGCGCGGCCCCGCCGATCACCGCCAGCAGCGCGGCGAGCTGGGCGGGGGCATAGCTGCCGAAGCGGTCGTGAAGCGCGCCCACCGCGATCACTCCGGTGGCGTTGCCGAGCCAGCCTATCCCGACCAGCGCCCCATAGATCGAGCTATAGCGCGACAGCGCGAACCCGCGCGCGACGAAGAACCCATGGATGTCGAGCTCGGCCCCGGCCAGCGCGCCGATCAGGAACGCGGCACCGAGCGCGGCGGCGGTCATGTGGTCGGCGGCGAGGAGAACCGCAAACCCGGCTCCCGGGATGAGCAGCATCGCCACCGCGATGCGGCGCGGGTCGAACCGGTCGAGCAGGACGCCGCCGCCGATCCGCCCGACCAGCTGACCCGCGGCAAACAGCGACAGCGCGACCGCCGCGGTCCCCGCGCTGACGCCTTCCTCCTGGATCATCGGCGAGAGCTGGCTGATGAACGAGGAGGTTGCCGCGCCCACCGCCACGCCGGACAGCGCCAAGAGCCAGAAGCGGTGTGTCCTAAGGAACGAGCGGTCGCCGGGCGTGGCTCCGGCGCGCGCGGCGGTCCTTGCATCTCCCGCGCCCCGCGGAACCAAGAACAGCATTGCGGGTATTCCGACCGCCAGCGTTAACAGCGCAAGCGCGATCACCGCGCCTTGCCAGCCCCACGCCTCCATCGCTGCCTGGAGCGGTGGCGGGGCGAGGATCGTCGTCACCGAAACCCCCGCGGCGACCATTCCCAGCGCCTTGCCGCGATGGCGCACGAAATGCTCGCTCACCGGGCGAGTGGTGGTCACCCCGGTCGTGCCGACGCCGAAAAAGCCGACGAAGCCGATGCTCAGCGCCAGCCCGGCGAGCGAATGCGCGACCAGCGCCATCGTGATTTCCCCGGCCGCGACCGCCAGCGCGCTGACGGCATACGCGCGCGCCGCGCCATAACGATCGGCCAGCCAGCCGATCGCCGGGGCGCCGAGCGCGCCGGTCACCACCAGCGCCTGAACCGCGCCCAATTCCCCTCGCGTGATCCCGAACTCGCCCATGATCGGGAGCACGAACAGGCTGAACGAAAAGAACAGCAGCACGACGCCCGCTCCGGACGCCAGCGCGCAGCCGAGCACGATCCGCCACCCGGTAGCGTTCCATTCGCTGTCGGGCTCGGCGTTCAATCTTCGATCGCGAAGGAGATCTCGGCGTGATCGCGCAAGCGGTCGACCAGCGCTTCACCGAGAAGCGCGCCGGGGGTCGAGACCCCGCCGTCCGCCTTGCTTTCGCCCAGCGCGATCCCGGTTTCAGCGAGCATCCGGCTGGTCGATCCGTAGCCCGGATCGTACCGCCCTTTGACGGCGTAGCGCAGCGTCCGCCCATCGGGCATCTCGCCCACGAACAGCACATCGTAAAAGCCGTTGTCGCGCTCTTCCTTGGTCGGCCCTTCGCCCGGCTTGGGCGGCTTGGCCCCGAACGGGTTCTTGAGCAGCCCCACCACCGCGTGTGCCGCCGCCTTGCCCGCCTCGCCAGCGCTGGTCAGCACCATCTCGTCGTAGCGGAAGTCCTTGCCATACGGATGGCCGAGCAGAAAGTTGGTGCGGTGAACGTTCTTGGTGTTGATCGCCGCCATCACGAACGGCGCGGCCCAGCGGCCGAGATCGTCCTCGTAGTGCGGGATCAGGCCGTTCGGCTGATCGGGGCCGTCGAAGCCGGGCGTAAGCGCGAACGGATCGTTCAGCCGGCCGATCAGCGACGGATGCCGGGCAACGACTTTCATCGTCTCGGTCAGGCTCGCCGCGGTGCCGCCCGAGAACGTGCCCTGCATCGCCCGCACCCGGCAGCGCACGCGCGGGCATGGCCCGCCGAAGCGGCGCTTCGCTTCGAGCTGGAGCATCAGCACGCCGAGATCGAACGGAATCGAATCGAAGCCGGAAGAAAACGCGATCCGCGCTCCCGACGCTTTCGCCGCTTCGTGGTAGCGGTCGATCATGTCGCGCATCCACAGCGGCTCACCGCAGAGGTCCGCATAGTCGGTCCCGGCCTCGGCGCAGGCTTTGACCAGCGGCTCGCCATAAAGCTGATACGGCCCCACCGTGGTGACGATCGCGCGCGCCTGCTGCGCCAAATGCGCCATGCTCGCGGGATCGTCGGCGTCGGCGACGATCAGCGTGGCTTCGGCGGGCGCGCCGACCGCGGCGTGGATTTCCTCGAGCTTTGCAGCGTTCCGCCCGGCCATCGCCCAGCGCGGCCCGCCGCCGGCGGCATATTCGCGCGCGAGATGTTCGGCGACGAGACGCCCGGTGTAACCGGTCGCCCCGTAAACGATCAGATCGAACGCGCGCGCCGCTTTTGCGGCCGCCGTCACGGCCGGACGACGGTGGTGCTGCCCGGAGCGACCTTGACCCCTTCGACCACGCCTTCGGCTTTGGCCGCGCGGAGATCGGCGTCGCGCATCGCGAGGTCGGCGCGACGCCGTTCGCGCATCGCGTCATAGCTCCAGCTCATGTGGCTTTGCGCGAACAGGCACAGAAAGCCACCCGCGATCGCGACGTTCTTCATGAAATTCGCGGCCTGCATCGGATCGGCGAAGTTGTTGTGGAACAGCAGCGCGGCGACGAGGCAGAACCCCGCGAGCAGGATCGAGAACAACCGCGTGAAAATGCCCAGCACGATGCACAGCCCCGCGACGACCTCGAATATCGCGGTCGGCAGCGCGAGCCCGCCGGGCATCCCGACTTTCTGGATCATCTGGTCGGTGCCCGCCAGATTGGTGAACTTGCTCGCGCCCGAGACGATGAAGATCAACGCGAGCAGAATGCGCCCGACGAATGCGGCGATTGCGGACATGGCATGTCTCCCTTGTGGCCGCTTGTGCGGCCCGGCCGCGCCAAGGTTCTCCAAAATCCCGCCGCTGGCAAGCCTACAGGCGCGGCAGCGTGACCCCGCGCTGGCCTTGGTACTTGCCCGCGCGGTCGGCATAGCTGACCTCGCAGGGCTCGTTGCCCTGGAGGAACAGGAACTGGCACGCGCCCTCGTTGGCGTAAATCCGTGCCG
Organism: Sphingomonadales bacterium; assembly: GCA_038202745.1. Taxonomy (GTDB): domain Bacteria; phylum Pseudomonadota; class Alphaproteobacteria; order Sphingomonadales; family Sphingomonadaceae; genus Novosphingobium. The sequence continues at coordinate 18,882 of JBBRER010000006.1, read as the reverse complement.
GGAGCGGGGTGGTGTTCGAAAATTCGAGCGTGACGTGGCCTTCCCAGCCGGGCTCGAGCGGGGTCACGTTGACGATGATCCCGCAGCGCGCATACGTGCTTTTGCCGAGGCAGATCACCAGCACGTCGCGCGGAACGCGGAAGTATTCGACCGTTCGCGCGAGCGCGAACGAGTTGGGCGGGATCACGCAGACATCGGTTTTGCGATCGACGAACGAGTTGGCGGCGAAATCCTTGGGATCGACCACCGCCGAATCGACGTTGGTGAAAATCTTGAACTCGTCCGCCACCCGCGCGTCGTAGCCGTAGCTCGACAGGCCATAGCTGATGCATCCGTCGCGGCGCTGCGCCTCGACGAACGGCTCGATCATCGCTTCGGACAGCGCCTTGTCCCTGATCCACCTGTCGTTGAGAATCGCCATGCGCGGCTGATTGCCCGAGCCGGGCGCATGGAGCAAGCCGACCATCCCCGACCGCGCGCCTATGCCGCCGCGACCGCCGCCGTGTCCTCACCCGCCGCTTCGAGCAGGCGCTTCTCGACCGCCTTCGCACGCGCCGCCCCCTCCAGTTTCTCGCCGAGCAGATCGGTCACGTAAAACGTATCGACCGCGCGCTCGCCATACGTCGCGATGTGCGCCGAGTGGACCATCAGTCGCGCTTCGAACAATGCGCGCGCGAGCCGGTTGAGCAGCGCCGGGCGGTCGCGCGCGTTGATTTCGATCACGGTGAAGCGGTTCGAGGCGGCGTGGTCGATGGCGACCCGCGGGGCGACCGCGAAAGCGTTGGCGCGAGGGCGGGCGAGCGGGCGCGCGGCGAGCTGGGGGGCGAGCTTAAGCCGGCCGGCCAGCGCGTCGGCGATCGTGGTGCGCAACCGGGCGAGCTGGCTAGCCTCGGAGAACGGCCGCCCGAGCGGGTCCTGGATAAGGAAGTTATCGACCGCCATCCCGCTGCGCGCGGTATGGATGCGCGCGTCGATGATGTTCCCGCCGGCGAGGTGGATGCCGCCTGCGACGCGGTAGAACAGCCCCGGGTGGTCGGCGGCGATCACCGTCACCAGCGTCGCGCCGCGCGCGGCGTAAAATTCGGTGTGGACGTCGAGCTGCGCCCCGCCGGCGCGGTCGAGCTGGCGCAAGTTGCCCGCGATCACGTCGTCGGGCTCGGCGATCCAGTAAGCGTCGCCCATCAGCTTGCCGTGCTTTTCGACCAGCGTCGCGTCCTTGCCCAGCGCCGCCGCGACCGCCGCTTGCTTCGCCGCCACGCGTTCGCTGCGCCCGTGCTGCGCGTGGCCGAGCCGCAAGCGCTCCTCGGCGGCATCGTAAAGCGCCTGGAGCAGTTGTCGCTTCCACCCGTTCCACACCCCGGGGCCGACCGCGCGGATATCGACCACGGTCAGCAGCAGCAGCATCCGCAGCCGCTCGAGCGATTGCACTTGTTCGATGAAATCGCCGATCGTCTTCCAGTCGGCGAGATCGCGCTTGAACGCGGTCGCACTCATCAGCAGGTGAAAGCGCACCAGCCACGCGACCTCGGCGGTCTCCTCGACATCGAGCCCGAGCCTCGGGGACAGCTTGAGCGCCACGTCCGCGCCAAGCTGCGAATGATCGCCGCGCCGCCCTTTGGCGATATCGTGGAGCAGCACCGCGACATAAAGCACGCGGCGGTGCGCGAGCTTGTGGACGATGACGGTCGAGAGCGGATGATCCTTCTTGAGATCGCCCTTCTCGATTTGCGCGAGCAGGCCGATCGCGCGGATGGTGTGTTCGTCGACGGTGTAGTGATGGTACATGTCGAACTGCATTTGCGCGTTGACGCGGCCGAACTCGGGCACGAAGCGCCCGAACACCCCGGCCTCGTTGAGCCAGCGCAGCACCGTTTCGGGATCGTGGCGGCTGGTCAGCAGCTCCATGAACAGCGCGTTGGCGCGAGGGTCTTTGCGCAACGCGTCGACCGCGCGCGCGTCGCGCGCGATCATCCGCATCGTCTCGGGGTGGATTTCGTAGCCGCCCCGGTCAGCGAGGACGAAGATTTCGAGCAGCCGCAGCGGATCTTTGACGAACCAATCGTCGAACGGTGCGGCGATCTTGCCGCCGAACACTTTGTAGCCCTTGACCGTCCGCGCCCGCGCGCGAAATCCCGCGAGCAGCCCGCGCGGCGCTTTGGTGGCGAACTGGTCGTCGAGCTGGGCGAGGAACAGCCCGGTGACGTGGCCGACGCGTTTGGCCTGGAGGAAGAAGTACTGCATGAAGCGCTCGACCGCGCTTTTACCGGGGCGTTCGGCGAACTGCATCCGGCCCGCGACCTCGCGCTGAAGATCGAAGGTCAGCCGGTCCTCGGCACGCCCGGTGATCGTGTGCAGATGGCAGCGCACCGCCCAGAAGAAGTCCTCGGCGCGGCGGAACGCGCGATATTCGCTGCCGGTCAGCAACCCCGCATCGACCAGTTCGGACGCGTCGCGGACATGGTGGAGGTACTTGCCGATCCAGTAGAGCGCGTGGAGATCGCGAAGGCCGCCTTTGCCTTCTTTGACGTTGGGTTCGACCACATAGCGGCTGTCGCCGAGCCGCTTGTGACGTTCGTTGCGCTCGGCGAGCTTCTCGGCAACGTAGCGTCGCTCGGTCCCCGCGACGACCTCGCCCCAGAAACGGCGCATTGCCTCGTCGTAAAGCGCCTGCTCGCCCCACACGTAACGCCCTTCCAATAACGCGGTGCGGATCGTCAGGTCGGCCTTGGCCATCTTGACCATCTCGGCCACCGAGCGGCTCGAATGGCCGACCTTGAGCCCCAGGTCCCACAGGAAATAGAGCATCGCCTCGATCGCCTGTTCGCACCACGCGGTCTGCTTGAGCGGGGTGATGAAGGCGATATCGACGTCCGAGTGCGGCGCCATCTCGCCGCGGCCGTAACCCCCCACCGCGAGGATCGCGAGCCGCTCGCCCGCAGAGCGGTTTCCCGCGGGATAGACCGCGGTGACGACGTGATCGTGGATCACGCGGACCAGTTGGTCGACGAGGAATGCCTGCTGGGCGGCGCTGTCGTGCCCCGCGCTCGGGCGCAGCGCTAGTCGCCGAGCGATTTCTTCGCGCCCGTCAGCAAGCGCGGCGCGGAGCAGTTCGACCACCGCGGGCCGGTCGCGCGCGGCGGCGACCGCTTCGGCGAGCGCGCGACGATCGACGATTGCGCGCTGATCGGGGATGCGCGCTGGCGTCACGCCTTGTGCTCGGCCTCCCATAGCGGGAGGTATTTGGCGCGCAGCGCACGTTTGTCGACTTTTTCGGTGCCGAGGCGCGGGAGCGAGTCGTGCGCCTGCCAGAACCGCGTGGGGATCTTGTACGCGGCGATGTTCGCGGCGAGGAACGTGCGCAACTCCTCGGGTTCGAGCGCGCGGCCCTCTTCCGCCAGATACACCGCGCCGACCAGCTCGCCGAATTTCTCGTCGGGCAGCCCGAACACGCTCGTCTCGGCGATGTCGGGGTGCGCGTAGATCGCCTGCTCGACCTCGATGCAGCTGATGTTCTCGCCGCCGCGGATGATGATGTCCTTCTTGCGGTCGACAATGTAGAGATACCCGTCGTCGTCGAGATAGCCCAGGTCCCCAGAGCGGAAGAAGCCGTCGGGCATAATCGCCTCGGCGGTGGCCTGGGAGTTATTCCAGTAGCCGCGGAAGTTGCAGATCGAGCGGATCGCGATTTCGCCGGTCGCGCCCGCGGCGAGCGGCTTGCCGGCATCGTCGAGGATCGCGACTTCCGCGAGCGGACGGCTGGCTGGCCCGGTGGAACCCGGCTTGGCGAGGTAGTTCTCGTTGAAGTTGCCGCAGCCCACCCCGTTGGTTTCGGTGAGCCCGTAGCCGAGCAGCGGAAACGCGCCCGGCAGCGCCTCGCGCAGCCGCTTGACGTGCTCGACCGGGCGCGGCGCGCCGCCGCCGGCGTAGGCGGTGCAGCTCGACAGATCGTACTTGTCGCGGTTCGGGTGCGTCGCGATCTCGAAGCTCATCAGCGGAACCCCGACGAAATAGGTGGTGCGCTCGGCCTCGATCAGCCGCATCGCTTCTTCGGCGTCCCATTTGGGCATCAGCACCAGCTTGCGCCCGATCGCGAACGACTGGAGCAGCAGCGGGACTTCGCCGGTGACGTGGAACAGCGGGACGTTGACCAGCGCGGACGGCTGCCCGGCGGACATTTCACCGACGTCGGTCAGGTGCGTCATGACGAGCAGCGACTGTGCGACGTAGTTGAACACGCCTTGGGTGACGCCGCGGTGATCCGACCACGCGCCTTTCGATTGGCCGGTCGAGCCCGAGGTGTAGAGGATCGTCGCAAGATCGTCGCCGGTGAGCGTGGGCAGCGGCGTGTCCGCCCCGCCGCCTTTTGCGAGCAGCGGCGCCAGTCCCGCGAGCGGATTGCCGCCGTGCTCGAACACGATCAACTCGCCCGGATAGTCGTGGCCCTCCAGCCGCGCCGCGCGTTGGCTGTCGGCGAGCACCATCCGGCAATCGACCAGCGCGATGCTCTCGGCGAGCTCCGGGCCGGTCCACCAGCCGTTGATCAGCGTCGCGCAGCCGCCCGCCATCAGCACCGCCATAAAGGCGACGATCCAGTTGGCGGAGTTGCGCGCGGCGATCGCCACCCGGTCGCCTTTGGCAATTCGGTGCCCCGCGACCAGCCCGCCCGCGAGCGCGAGCGCCGCCGCGTAAGTCTGCGCGAACGTCAGCCGGACATCGCCGTCGACGATGAACTCGGCGGCACCGTGCTGCGCGCAGGTCGCCTCGAAATAAGCGGCGAGGTGCGGCGGGGCGAGCTTGAGCAGTGGAAGCGAGCGCCCGTAAAGCGCGAACGGCTCGGTCTCGAGCGGCCCGCCGGGGACTGAAAGCCGCGCAATCACATCGTCGAGAGCCCGGTCGAGTTCGCTCGCCATCGCTGTCCAGTTCCTCATCCAAACGCGGGCGCGGCCCTGATCCGCACCCCAAGCGCCGGGTTTGTTTCCCGGTCCGGTTTCTGCCAGAAGGCGCCGCGAAGTGATCGTTCGTGGGGACGCCGCCCGCGGGCGTTTCCGGTTTAGGGGGACAAGTCGTTGTTGTCACTATTGGCCGCCACCTCGCAAGCGGCCGGGGCACATGCCCCGCTTTATTGGCAGGACCTTCACCTGCGGCCGTACTTGTTCGAAATCGGCTCGTTCCAGCTGCGCTGGTACAGCCTCGCCTACCTCGCCGGGATCGTGCTCGGCTACTGGCACGTCGGGCGGATGATCAAGGCGCCCGGCGCGCCGCTGGCGCAGCGCCACGCCGACGATCTGTTCTTCTGGTGCACGATGGGGATCATCCTGGGCGGACGGATCGGCTACGCGACGTTCTACGACCGCGCGCTGTGGTCCAGCACGGACATCTTCAAGCTGTGGGAAGGCGGGATGAGCTTCCACGGCGGACTGGTAGGCGTGCTGGTCGCGATCGCCTGGATCGCGCGCAAGGACCGGCTCTCGTTCCTGCGGGTGTGCGATTACATCGCGGTGTGCGTGCCGTTCGGAATGTTCTTCGGGCGGATCGCGAACTTCATCAACGGTGAGCTGTGGGGGCGCGTCGCGCAAAGCGATGTGCCGTGGGCGATGGTCTTCCCGGGCGCCGCGGGGCCTTACCCGCGCCACCCCAGCCAGCTTTACGAGGCCGGGCTCGAAGGGCTGCTGCTGGCGGTGATCCTGCTCACGGTGTTCTGGAAGACCCACGCGCGCTGGCGGCCTGGCCTGTTGGTCGGAGTCTTCACATTGGGTATCGCGCTCGCGCGCTTCACGGTCGAATTCTTCCGCGAGCCCGACGCCCAGCTGCAGGATTTCGCCGCGCGCACCGGCCTGTCGATGGGCCAATGGCTGACGATCCCGCTGATGGCGGTGGGGCTGTTCTTCCTGATCCGCGCGGTGATGCGCCCGCCTTTGCAAGGCGCCGCGCCCGCCCCGGGATGAGCGACGAGCGCGGCGAGACGCTCACCGCGATCTTCCGCCGCCTGATCGCGGCGCACGGCCCGCTCAGCCTCACGCACTACATGGGCGAGGCCAACGCGCGCTACTACGCCAGCCGCGACCCGATCGGCGGCGCGGGCGACTTCATTACCGCGCCCGAGATCAGCCAGATGTTCGGCGAACTGATCGGACTGTGGCTCGCCGACATGTGGATTAGAGCGGGCCGCGAGGAACCGGTGCATTACGTCGAGCTCGGCCCGGGCAAAGGCACGCTGGCGCGCGATGCGCTGAAAGCGATGCAGCGCTACGGGCTCGAGCCCAAAATCCACTTCATCGAAAGCTCGACCGCGCTCAAGGACGTCCAGCTTGCGCTCGTTCCCGGCGCGCAGTGGCATCACGATCTGTCGAGCGTGCCGCAGTACGGCCCGATCCTGCTCGTCGCCAACGAGTTCCTCGACGCGCTGCCGGTGCGCCAATTGGTCATGACCGAGGCGGGCTGGCGCGAGCGAATGGTGATTGCCGAGCCGGAGCGGTTCGCGTGCATCGCCGGGCAGACGCCGATGGACGCCGCGGTGCCCGAAGCGCGCCGCAGCGCGCCGGTGGGCGCGATCCTCGAGACGAGCCCCGGCGCGGCAGCGATCGCTTACGAAGTCGCCGGGCGGCTGGTCGAGCAAGGCGGTGCCGCGCTGCTGATCGATTACGGTCACGACGCGCCTCAAGCGGGCTCGACGCTCCAGGCGGTGCGCGCGCACCGCAAGGTCGATCCGTTCGTCGATCCGGGCGAAACCGACTTGACCGCGCACGTCGATTTCGCCGCGCTCGCCCCGATCGTCCAGTCACGCGGGGCGAAATGGCTCGGCACCGTCACCCAGGGGCGCTGGCTGCGCGAGCTCGGGATCGAAGCCCGTGCCGATGCGCTCGCGGCGTTCGCGCCCGCGCACGCCAGCGCAGTCCACGCCGCCAAGGACCGGCTGATCGGCGAAGGTCAGATGGGCGCATTGTTCAAGGTCACGGGCCTCGCCGCGCCCGGCTGGCCCGATGGGGTGGGGTTCTAGCGCCGCTTTCCAAGCGCTTCGGATTGTTGCTAGAGCCTCGCTGCAAGGAGACTCCATGCGCGCGACCCCCGACTTCGATTTCGACCTGCCCGAAAGTGCGACGATGATCCGCGACGCGGCGGCGCGCTTTGCCGACGAGCAAATCGCGCCCTTGGCGGCCGCGATCGACGCCGAGGACCGCTTCCCGCGCGAATTGTGGGAGCCGATGGGCGCGCTCGGCCTCCACGGGATCACGGTCGAGGAAGAGTGGGGCGGATTGGGCCTCGGCTATCTCGAGCATGTTATCGCGGTCGAGGAAGTCAGCCGCGCCTCGGCTTCGGTGGGCCTCAGCTACGGCGCGCATTCGAACCTCTGCATCAACCAGATCCGCCGTTGGGGCTCGGACGAGCAAAAGACCAAATATCTCGCCAAGCTGGTCGGCGGCGAGCATGTCGGCAGCCTGGCTATGTCAGAGGCCGGCGCGGGTTCGGACGTGGTCTCGATGAAGCTCAAGGCCGAAGGAGTCCAGGGCGGCTACGTCCTCAACGGGACCAAGTTCTGGATCACCAACGCCACCGATGCCGACACCCTCGTCGTCTACGCCAAGACCGCGCCCGAAGCCGCCAGCCGCGGGATCACCGCGTTCCTGGTCGAAAAGGATTTCGAGGGCTTCTCGATCGGCCAGAAGATCGACAAGATGGGGATGCGTGGATCGCCCACCGCCGAGCTGGTGTTCGACGATTGCTTCGTCCCCGAAGACAACGTCATGGGTCCGCTCCACGGCGGTGTCGGCGTGCTGATGAGCGGGCTCGATTACGAGCGCGTGGTGCTCGCCGGGCTCCAGCTCGGGATCATGCAGGCCTGCCTCGACACGGTCATCCCTTACGTTCGCGAGCGCAAGCAGTTCGGCAAGCCGATCGGCGCGTTCCAGCTGATCCAGGCCAAGATCGCGGACATGTACGTCGCGCTGCAATCGGCGCGCGCTTACACTTACGCGGTCGCCAAAAGCTGCGACGCGGGCCACACCACCCGCTTCGACGCCGCGGGCGCGATCCTGCTCGCGAGCGAAAACGCCTTCCGCGTCGCGGGCGAGGCGGTCCAGGCGCTCGGCGGCGCGGGCTATACCAAGGACTGGCCGGTCGAGCGCTTTCTCAGGGACGCCAAGTTGCTCGATATCGGCGCGGGGACCAACGAGATCAGGCGCATGCTGATCGGGCGCGAACTGATTGGGGCGGGAGGGTAACCGTGAGGCCGGTGTTTCCCGCTTTGATTGCACCAGCTTTGCTTCTGGCTGCGTGTGTGGACAGCGAAGCGCGCACGCTGCCTTCTAGTGCAGTAACGCAGATATTCGCCGCACATGATTGTTGCGGGCGCTTGGCCGATAGTAGAATCGAATACGTCGGCACCTTGCAGTCGGGTCGCCACAAGCTGGCGGTCTACGATCTTTGGTTTGTGAATCCGCAAAGCCGCCATGGCATGCGGCATGTGGCGTTTGTTGAAGGTCGCCAGTTCCGAGGTAGCTACAACATCTCCTCGTGGTCGGCGCCGAAGATTGCGGGAAACCGGGTTCGCTTCTTCTGTAGGCCTAACTCTGCCGATATTTGCGATGCTAGTTTTGGAGAAGATTTGGTCGTCGACGACGGCATTCTTCCGTCAAAACTGTGGGTCGATGGCGAGGTAAACCCGCTGGAGGACACGATTTGACTGCCCCCGTTCTGACCAGCAAGCTCGACCGCGAAAGCACGGAGGCCAAGGCGCGGTTCGCGCACAACCGGAGCCTCGCCGACGACTTGCGCGCCAAGGTGGCCAAGGCAGCGCTTGGCGGTCCGGAAAAGCAGCGCGAGCGGCATACTTCGCGGGGCAAGCTGCTCCCCCGCGAGCGGGTGGAACGCCTGCTCGATCCGGGCTCGCCGCTGCTTGAGATCGGGCAGCTTGCGGCGGGCGGAGTCTATGGCGAGGACATTCCGGGCGCGGGGATCATTTGCGCGATCGGGCGCGTATCGGGCCGGCAGTGCATGATCGTTGCCAACGATGCGACGGTGAAGGGCGGCACGTACTATCCGCTGACGGTCAAGAAGCATCTCCGCGCGCAAGAGATCGCGCAGGCCAACCGGCTGCCGTGCATTTATCTCGTCGATAGCGGCGGGGCGAACCTGCCGCACCAGAGCGAGGTCTTCCCCGACCGCGACCATTTTGGGCGGATTTTCTATAACCAGGCGCAGATGAGCGCATTGGGCATCCCGCAGATCGCGTGCGTGATGGGCAGCTGCACCGCGGGCGGGGCGTACGTTCCGGCGATGAGCGACGAGAGCGTGATCGTGCGCGGCCAGGGCACGATCTTCCTCGCCGGCCCGCCGCTGGTCAAAGCCGCGACGGGGGAGGAGATCAGCGCCGAAGACCTCGGCGGCGGCGAATTGCACGCGCGCAAATCGGGCGTGGTCGATCACCTCGCCGAAAACGACGAGCATGCGCTGACGATCGTGCGCGATATCGTCAGCCATCTCGGGGAAAACACCGGCAAGGCCGCCGCGGTTCAGCTGCGCGACCCGCGCCCGCCAAAGTACGACGCCGAGGAGCTTTACGCAGTCGTCCCCGACGACGTCCGCGCGCCTTACGACGTCCACGAAGTCATCGCGCGTCTGGTCGACGGCAGCGAGTTCCACGAGTTCAAGGCGCTGTATGGTTCGACGCTGGTTTGCGGCTTTGCGCATATCTGGGGGATGCCGGTGGCGATCCTCGCCAACAACGGCGTGCTGTTCTCCGAAAGCGCGGTCAAGGGCGCGCACTTTATCGAGCTTGCCTGCCAGCGGCGGATCCCGCTGCTGTTCCTCCAGAACATCTCGGGCTTCATGGTCGGCGGCAAGTACGAGGCCGAAGGCATCGCCAAGCACGGCGCCAAGCTGGTCACCGCGGTCGCCACCGCGACCGTGCCCAAGCTGACGGTGCTGATCGGCGGCAGCTTCGGCGCGGGCAACTACGGGATGTGCGGCCGCGCCTTCGCCCCGCGCTTCCTGTTCACCTGGCCCAATGCGCGGATTTCGGTGATGGGCGGCGAACAAGCGGCGAGCGTGCTGGCGACGGTCCACCGCGACGCCGAGACCTGGACCGCGGAGCAGGCCGAAGCTTTCAAGGCCCCCATCCGCGCGAAGTACGAGGACGAGGGCAACCCGTATTACGCCACCGCACGGCTGTGGGACGACGGCGTGATCGACCCCGCGCAGACGCGTGACGTGCTGGGTTTAGCGCTTGCGGCGGCGCTCGAGGCGCCGATCCCCGAGCGGCCCGCGTTCGGGGTGTTCAGGATGTGAGCGAAGAAGCCCCTCCACCACCGCTGCGCGGCGGTCCCCCTCCCCGTTCCGGGGCGGTGCTGCCCGAAATACCACCCCGGAACGGGGGGGGGGACCGGCCCGCTCCGCCGGGGGGTGGAGGGGTTCCCGAGGCCGAAGACAGCGCCTTCAAAACCGCGAAACGCGAGCGCCCCTCGGGCAACCTCCCTGAGGCTCTGGTCTGTCGGGAGCTGCGCAAGCGTCCCGGAGGATACAAATTTCGCCGGCATCATCCGATGAGCCGGTTGGTGCTGGATTTCGCCTGCCTCGAACGGCGGGTTGCAATCGAGGTCGATGGAATGGCTCACGACATGGGCGAGCGGCCCGAGCGCGATTTGCGGCGTGACGTCTATTTGCGACTGCGAGGCTTCGAGGTCCTGCGTTTGGCGGCTCGCGATGTCCTGAAGGATTTGAACGCGGCCATCGAAGCCGTCGTCGCGGCGTGCGACGCGAGAGAACCCCTCCACCATCCTGCGGGTGGTCCCCCTCCCCGTTCCGGGGAGGTTCTGTGAAGCAATACGACGCCGCCATCGTCGGGGGCGGCCCCGCGGGGCTCACCGCCGCAATCTATCTCGCGCGGTTCAAGCGCGGCGTGATCCTGTTCGACCGCGACGGGAGCCGGGCCAAGCTGATCCCGCGCAGCAACAACCATGCGGGGTTCCCCGACGGCATCGCCGGGCCAGAACTGCTCGCGCGAATGACGGAGCAGGCACGCAAGTTCGGCGCGGAAATCCGTACGGGCGATGTCACCGGGATCGCCGCCGAGGGCGAGGACTGGCGGCTCACCGGCGAGGGCATCGACATCGCCGCGCGCGCGGTGATCCTCGCCACCGGAGTCGATAACCTCTGCTTCGACATGCCCACGCCGGCCGAGCACCAGGCCGCGCTCGACGCGGGCAAATTGCGTTATTGCCCGGTCTGCGACGGGTTCGAGGCTTCGGGCAAACGCATCGCGGTGATCGGTGCCGAGACGCACGGCGTGGCCGAGGCGCTGTTCTTGCGCACGTATTCGGACAGCGTCGCGCTGTTCACGATGATCGAGAACGAGCTTCACGAGAAGGATCGCTCCGATCTGGTAAAAGCGGGCATCCCGTGGGACCCGCGCCCCGTGGCGCGCTACGACTTCACGGGCGACGCGGTGACGCTCCATTTCGCGGGCGGCGACCGCGTCGAGGTCGACACCGTTTACCCCGCGCTCGGCTCGACTCCCAACTCCGCGCTGTTCGAGCAACTCGCGCTGCTCACCGACGCGGAGGGTTGCACGCCCGTCGACGCACACCAGCGGCTCGGGCTCGCCGGGCTTTACGCGGCGGGGGACATCGTCGCCGGGCTCGACCAGATCAGCGTCGCGATGGGCCAGGCGGCGGTCGCGGCGACCGCGCTCCATAATGATTTACGCGAGCGCGACGGCAAAGTCGTGTCGAGCTAGCGCCCGATTTGCGGGGTCCGGTCCTCGCCCGGCACCGCGCGCGGCGGGACCGCCTTGAGCCAGCCTTCGAGCGCGTCGAGATCGATGCCCCCGATCACCGCGTCGCGCTGCGCGGCGAGCAGCGTGAAGCTGTCGCCGCCGCCCGCGAGGAAGCTGTTGGTGGTGAGGCGATAGTCCGCCGCGGGATCGATCGGCTTGCCGTCGAGCGTCAGCGCGACGATCCGTTGACCGACGGGGCGCGTAAGATCGTAGCTGTAAGAAAATCCCGCCGAGGGGCTGAGCACCTGCAGTGGACCGTTGGTGTCGAAGCCCTGTTCGAGCACCGCTTTCAATTCCGCCCCGGTCAGCGTCTGCGTGACCAGCGTATTGGCGAACGGCTGGACCGCATAAATGTCGCCGAACGTGAGCGCGCCGCCCGCTGCGGGCACGAGCCCGGCGCGGATCCCGAACGGGTTCATCAGCGCGATCTGCGCCCCCGCCCCCCGCGTCGCGCCGAGCTGGGCGTCGGCGATGAGGTTGCCGAGCGGCCCGCCGCGGTTGCTTTCGGAGTCCTGGCCTTTGCTAGCCGGCCCCGCGAGCGCGCCTGCGGGGCGCAGCGCGTAATCCTTCGCCGCGTCGGTGTAGAGCTTGACGTAGCCCGCGATATCGCCGCGCGGCGCGAATTGCGGATAAAGCGCGGTATTGCCGATGGGCCCGCGCGACGACTGGTACGGCACCGACTGGACGATCACGTTGTGCGCACGCTTGCTCACCACACGGTGTGCGGCGGGATCGATCTCGAGCCGGATGTCGGTGACGAGCTCGCCGTAAACCCCCGCGCTCGTCAGCAGGAACGGCTTGGCCGGGTTGAGCGCGGCGTAATCGCAGATGTATGCCCAATGCGTGTGCCCCGAAACGACCAGATCGACGCGGGTGTCGAGCCGGTCGAGGATCGGGCGGATGTCGCCGGCAAGACCCGCACAGCCATTGGGATCGGGAGCATCGGGCGAGGTGCGCCCGCCCTGGTGAATCAGCACCACGATCGCATCCGCGCCCCGCGCCTTCAATCGCGGGACGAGCGCGTTGATCGTGTCGGCCTCGTCGGCGAAAGTCAGCCCCTTGATCCCGTCGGGCGAAACGATGGCGGGCGTGCCCCTGAGCGTCAGCCCGATCAGTCCGATCGTGACTTTGCGCCGCCCGCTGCCGAAGCTCTTGAGCGCGGTTGCGGGAAACAGCGTCGCGCCGCTTTCGGTCAGCGTGCTCGCGGCGAGGAACTGGAACTTCGCGCCGGCGAAGTGCGGTTCGACCGCGCACGGCTTGCGCGCGGTGTGCTGTACGCAGCCGCCCGTCTGCATCCGCACCAGTTCCTCACGCCCGCGATCGAATTCATGATTGCCGACCGCGTTGAATTCGAGCCCAATCCGGTTGGCGATGCCGATCGACGGCTCGTCGAGATAGATCGAGGAGGCGAGCTGCGAGGCGCTGATCAGATCGCCCGCCGAGACGGTCAAGTGGTTGGGGTAATTCGCGCGAACGCTATCGACCGCGCTTGCCAGCCACGCCGCACCGCCCGCTGGGACGGCGACCGTCGCGCCGTGGCCGTCGGGGGCCGCAACCGATTGGCGCGGCGGCTCGATCGCGCCGTGGAAATCGTTGATCGCAGCGATCCCGACCACCAACGGCAGACTCGCTCCACGCGGTACGGTTGTACATCCGGTGAGAGAACACAGGACGAGCGGAAGGGCGAGCGAGCGCGGCAGAATCGGCATCAGTCCTTGCTACGCCATCCCCGCGCGAGGGCAACCGCGCGCCGCGCGATTGTCGCGATGTGGCGAATTGAAATGCGCCGCGCGCGCTCCTATTTACTCGCGCAAGCGGGACGGAAGGGACCGACACGCCATGAACGCCGTGCACACCGATCTGGACGCCGGGCGCGAGCGCGCGCTCGACGCCGCCGAGGCGATCCTCGACGAGCGCGGCGCGAACGCCGTCACGCTGGGCGAAGTTGCAAACCGGATGGGGCTGGGCGTGCCCGCGCTGGCGCGCTGGTTCGAGAACCACGACGCGCTGTTCGAGGCGGTTGCCGAGCGCTGGTTCAGGCCGAAGATCGCGATCATGGAGGAAGTCGTCGCTTCCGACCTTCCACCGCGGCGCAAGATGTACGAATTTTACGCGCGCCGCTTCACGATGATCCGCGACAGCTACCGCGCCGATCCGGTGCGGCTGCGGACTTATGCCGAGATCGGCAATCAGCATTACGAGGCGGTGCGCAGCTACGTCGATCTGGGCGATCACTATCTGTGCGAGATCATCGCCGAAGCGATGGCCGACGGGCACTTTCCCGGGCTCAGCATCGACGAAGCGCTGAGCCTGATCAACCAGATGCTCGCGGCTTACGTCAATATCGCCCTGATGGTGCAGGTCATGGACCGGCTGACCGAGGACAAGCTGGCGCGGATCGTCGATGCGGTGTTCGCCGGGCTTTCGGCCGAAGACCGCGGCGCGAAGGGCGTTACCGGGCTGCGCGCGGCCTAGGTCGCCGCGGCGCGCTCCGTAGCAAATAGCTGGCAATTCCGCGCGCGGCACCTTATTTACATCAATGTGAGTAACCCGCACGCCCATAGCTTCGCGATCGCGGTCGATCCCGCCGACATCGATTTCATGGGCCACGTCAACAACGCCAGCTATTTGAAGTGGGTCCAGGACGCGGTGGTCGATCACTGGCGCGCGCTCGCCCCGGCCGATGCGGTGCTCGGGCACCTGTGGGTCGCGCTCAAGCACGAGATCACCTACCGCAAGCCGACATTTCTCGGCGACGACGTGATCGCCACCGTCCTGCTCGAGAAAGTCCAGGGCGCGCGGGCGTTCTACGAAACCGTGATCCGCCGCGGCGAGGACGTGCTGGCGGAAGTCAAATCGACCTGGTGCGCGCTCGATGCTTCCACGCTGCGCCCAGCAAGGCTGGCGCGCGACGTGGTCCAGCGGTTCTTCTCCGACGCCGAATAGGCCGGGGTCAGCCCTCCGCCGCGGCGGACGCAAACGCGCCGAACAGCGGGTTCCATTCGGTCACCGTCAGTTCTTCGATCAGCCCCTCGCGCGCGAACGGATCGGCGGCGATCAGCGCGTCGAGCTCGGCACGGTCCTCAACCGCAAAGATCAGCACACCGGTTCGCAGCGCAAGCCCTTTTGCCGGCCCCGAGGCCCGCAGCTTTCCGCTTGCGACCAGCTCGCGCAGATAAGCGACGTGCGCGGCGACATGCGCGGCCCAGCCGTCGCCATCGGGGTGGCTCATCGTGACGATGAAGAACGCCGGCATCGTCAAACGTCCAGGTTCGCCACATTCAGCGCGTTTTCCTGGATGAACTCCCTGCGCGGTTCGACGACGTCGCCCATCAGGCGGGTGAAAATCTCGTCTGTGACGTCGGCATCCTCGACTTTGACCTGGAGCAGCGCGCGGTTGTCGGGATCGAGCGTGGTTTCCCACAGCTGGTCGGCGTTCATCTCGCCCAGCCCCTTGTAGCGCGCGATCGCCAGCCCCTTGCGCCCTGCGGCGAGGACCGCGTCGAGCAGTTCGGACGGCCGGGTGATCGCGCCCGCCCCCGCGACCGGCCGCGCGGCAACCACTTCCTCCTCTTCGTCGCTCTCGATTCCCGCTGGTTCGGGTTCCGGCTCTTCGGCCGCAGCACCGCCCTTGATCAGCCGCGCGGGCGCTGCATAGACCTCGGCGGTCTCGGCGGCGAGCTTGGCCAGCTTGCGCGCTTCGGCGCTGGTCAGGAACCCTGCTTCGATCGGGTAGGCGTCGGTCACCCCGCGCCACACCCGCTTGACCATGACCGCGCCGTCTTCGGTCAACTCGGCGCTCCACCGCGCTTCGCTGTCGCCGCCGTCGAGCCAAGCCGCGGTGCGGGCAAGCGCGGCAATGCGCGCCGCTCGCGCGAGATCGGGCACGAGCACGCCTGACAGCGCCAGCGCCTCGACGATCGCGGGATCGTAGCGCCGCGGCACGAAGCCCATCAGGCTGCGCATCCGCATCGCATGCTCGACCAGGCTTTGCAGTTCGGCCCCGCCGCGCGTCCCGCCCGCGGTTTCGAGCACCCGCCCGGCGAGCCCGGCCTCGACGAGGTAGCGATCGAGCGCGGCGGCGTCCTTGAGGTACACCTCGCTGCGCCCCTTGCTGACCTTGAACAGCGGCGGCTGCGCGATGAACAAATGCCCATTGCGGATAATCTCGGGCATCTGGCGGTGGAAGAAGGTCAGCAGCAGCGTGCGGATATGCGCGCCGTCGACATCGGCGTCGGTCATGATCACGACCTTGTGATAACGCAGTTTGTCGAGGTTGAATTCGTCGCGGATGCCCGTGCCCATCGCCTGGATCAGCGTACCGACTTCCTTCGACGAAATGATTCGGTCGAAGCGCGCGCGCTCGACGTTGAGGATCTTGCCCTTGAGCGGCAGGATCGCCTGGATATTGCGGTCGCGCCCCTGCTTGGCCGATCCGCCCGCGCTGTCACCTTCGACCAGGAACAGCTCGCACTTGGCGGGATCGCGTTCCTGGCAATCGGCGAGCTTGCCCGGCAGGCTGGCGATGTCCATCGCGCCTTTGCGCCGGGTCAGCTCGCGGGCCTTGCGCGCGGCCTCGCGCGCGGCGGCGGCGTCGATGATCTTGCCGACGACCGCCTTGGCGTGCGCGGGGTTTTCCTCGAGCCACTGGCTCATTCGGTCGGCCATCAGGCTTTCGAGCGGCTGGCGGACTTCGGAAGAGACCAGCTTGTCCTTGGTCTGCGAGGAGAACTTGGGATCGGGCAGCTTGACGCTGACGATCGCGGTCAGCCCCTCGCGCATGTCCTCGCCCGTGAGCGTGACTTTTTCCTTCTTCATCAGCCCCGATTTTTCGGCGTAGCTGTTGACCGTGCGAGTCAACGCGGCGCGGAACGCGGCAAGGTGGGTGCCACCGTCGCGCTGGGGGATGTTGTTGGTGAACGTGAGGACGTTTTCGTAATAGCTGTCGTTCCATTCGAGCGCGACGTCGATCCCGATCCCGTCGCGGTGCGCGGAAATCGCGATTGGATCGGGCAGCAACGGCACTTTGTTGCGATCGAGATAGCCGACGAACGCGCCGATCCCGCCTTCGTAGAACAAGTCGTGCTCGATGACGTCGGCATGGCGCTTGTCGCGTAGCGCGATGTGCACACCCGAGTTGAGGAACGCCAGCTCGCGGTAGCGGTGCTCGAGCTTGTCGAAATCGAACTCGAGCACGTTCTTGAACGTATCGGTCGAGGCAAGGAAAGTCACCCGCGTGCCCTTCTTGCAGCCTCCGGAGTCGTTGGGGGGCGCGGCGCCTTTGACGACCAACGGCGAGACCGCGTCGCCATGCTCGAAGCGCATCCAGTGCTCCTCGCCGTCGCGCCAGATCGTCAGCTCGAGCCATTCCGAAAGCGCGTTGACCACCGAGACGCCTACACCGTGCAGCCCGCCCGAGACTTTGTAGGCGTTGTCGTCGCTGGTGTTCTCGAACTTACCCCCCGCGTGGAGCTGGGTCATGATCACTTCGGCGGCCGAAACGCCTTCCTCGGCGTGGATGCCCGTGGGGATGCCGCGGCCGTTGTCCTCGACCGAAACCGAACCGTCGGGGTTCAATTCGATCGTCACCAGGTCGCAGTGCCCGGCCAGCGCCTCGTCGATCGCGTTGTCCGAAACCTCAAACACCATGTGGTGCAGGCCCGAGCCGTCGTCGGTATCGCCGATGTACATCCCCGGCCGTTTGCGCACCGCGTCGAGGCCCTTGAGGACCTTGATCTGATCGGCGCCATA
The DNA here is from genome assembly GCA_038202745.1 of Sphingomonadales bacterium. Lineage (GTDB taxonomy): Bacteria > Pseudomonadota > Alphaproteobacteria > Sphingomonadales > Sphingomonadaceae > Novosphingobium. Next base: position 1,361 of record JBBRER010000006.1, on the reverse strand, counting down.
GGCATTCGCGTTGGGGGTATTGTCGGCGGGGAGATCGTCGGTTTCGGCCATAGCCAGCATATAGGGATCGAGGCGGCAATTCGGAAGCTTTTCGGCCTTCCATCCACAGGGAAATCCTGCTCAATTCGCGCCGCCGAACCCCCGGGAGAATCGCTACTATGAAGACTGCCATCGCCGCCCTGCTGGGCGCCTCTCTGCTTGCCGGAACCGCGCAGGCACAGCCCGCCGCGAACGCCGCGCCCCGCGCCGACCAGCTCGCTTTTCGCGCGCTCTATAAAGAGCTGGTCGAAACCAACACCGCGCTCAGCAACGGCAGCTGCACCGATGCCGCGGCGAAAATGGGCTCGCGGCTTTCGGCGGCAGGCATCCCGGCCGACCGGATCACTTATTTCGCCGATCCGGCGCACCCCAAGGACGGCGGGCTGGTCGCGCTGTATCCGGGCACCGACAAGAAGCTGAAACCGATGTTGCTGCTCGCGCACATCGACGTGGTCGAGGCCAAGCGCGCCGACTGGACCCGCGATCCGTTCACGCTGATCGAGGAGAATGGCTATTTCTACGGACGCGGGACGGTCGACGACAAGGCCCAGGCGGCGATCTGGACCGATACGCTGATCCGCTTCGCGCAAAGCGGCTACAAGCCGAAGCGGACGATCAAGCTCGCGCTGACTTGCGGCGAAGAATCATCGGGCGCGTTCAACGGCGCGGAATGGCTTTCAAAAAATCACAAGGACTGGATCGACGCCGAATTCGCATTGAACGAAGGCGGCGGCGGACGGACCAACGGCACCCCGGTGGTCCAGGGCGGAAAGGTGCAGGTTCAGACGCTCCAGGTCGGCGAAAAGGCCTATCAGGACTTCACCCTGACCGTGACCAACCCCGGCGGCCATTCCTCCGCCCCGGTGCCCGACAACGCAATCTACCGGCTGGCCGCGGCGTTGACCAGGATCGGCGCCTACGAATTCCCGGTCGAGCTCAACGACACCACTCGCGCGTTCTTCACCAAGGCGGGCAAGATGCGCGGCGACGCCACGGGCAAGGCGATGATCGCGATCGCCGCGAACCCGCACGACACCGCCGCCGAAGCGATCGTCAATCGCGACAAGTCGATGCATTCGATGCTGCGCACGACGTGCGTGGCGACGCTGGTCGAGGCCGGGCACGCGCTCAACGCGCTGCCGCAGCGGGCCACCGCCAACGTCAATTGCCGGATGTTTCCCGGGCGAACCAGCGAAGAGACGATGGCTGTGCTGACCAAGGTGATCGCCGATCCCCAAGTCGCGATCGACACGCGCATCAAGGATAAGCCGATCGCCAGCCCGCCGCCGCTCGATCCGGGGATCGTCAAGCCAGCCGAAGCG